>JBEKLM010000040.1:0-43311 GCA_050010195.1 Verrucomicrobiia bacterium | reverse complement strand
ATAGGGCTTCCGCGGCTTGGCTTGGTTTCTCAAGAAGTTGTCGGACAGGTAGCGATGTCTTCCCATCCCCCAGATCAAACATAGAGGTATTATGCAGCCTAAGCGCGATCAGACGGCGATCGCCGGCATTGGTCCTGTTCCACATCTTCTTGTAGGTCCAATAAAATGTCGGGGGCTGCGAGTACTGACCCCACTTTGCCGACCACTTGTCGAACAGCCATTTCGAAAACTCGGGTCCTAGAAGGACTGCGATTCTCATAAGATTGTGTACGTGTGGACTCTTCGGAATTCTGAAGAGCTCTCCTAATAATGTCGCGCACTGCTTATCGGTTAGATAGTTCAGCCAGTAAAGGCACGGGGCATAGAAATCCGTCACTGCAGCACGGGTGAGCAATTCGATGTTGCTAGCTGTGCGGGACACGTTTTCCCGCTCTGCATAGATCCGGTAGTACACGGGCACACCGAGGAAGAACCTCTTCTGACCTTTGGCAAGGATAGCGTTTGCATCAATGATGTTGTTGATCTCATCAAAAACGCGCTCCGATAGCTCTTCATGAACGAGCATACCATGAGATTCGCTACGATTCCGAGTCACTCGGAACGCCGGAGCAGCAGGATCGCTCACGATTCTCACGGCACTGACGCCCCCGCTGCGATCGCCCAATCGCCTAGGCGAAAGCGTTATGATTTGCGCTCCCTGTGGAGCTGCCACGACCTTTCGAACGCCCCTAACCCACTCTTTACGGATGCAGTCCAGTTGCCTCTCGATTGCCATCCGAATGTCGTTGCTATTTCCTGGATCGCTCTTGGCTCCGTGTCTAAAGTAGACGGTGCCTAGGCCAAAGGCTGACTTTTGTTTTCCACCCCCGATGTCGTAGGTACCCGGCTTCGTAAACACCAAGGGAATTCTCGCCGGTTCAATGAGAAAGCAAAACACCCGCTTGCCTTTCTTGGTTGCCTCGGTCAGTTCGATCTCTACGGAGTGGCTCCCGGTGTAGCGTGTCAACTTGTCTGCCACATCGGCAGGATCCAAGTCTCGCAGTTCAGGACAACTTTCTTCCACTGGTAAGCCTCGGCTGTCTAGCCCGACGACAATTATGCCCCCGCCAGAATTAGAGATGGCTGCGATATCTTTTACCAGCTCACACCAATGCTCCGCAGAATCTGGGTGAAAAACGCTCTTGAATTCGACATGCTTGGACTCGCGCGATGCCGACAAAGCTTTGCGAAGCAAATCTCGCATGAGTCAAATCGTACGCCTTTCCGGATTCGCACACGAGCGTTTTCCGCATTGATACATTTGTGTCTCTGCCTCTCGGCGCTGGCGCTAGCCGTGGAGAGCGTCGAGAACGGCGCGGGCGGGACCGCGTGGATGACGACGTGGGGAGCGTGGGAGCGCGGGAGCAGCGGCGTAGGGCGCGGCGCGGATTGCGTGGAAAGGAACGACCGTCGCTTTATAAAAGCGACGCTACAACGACGAGGAAAACGGCGCGGACGCAGGCTAAAGCCGTGCGGCTACAATGGTGTTTGCGCAGAGAGGATCACGCGGAACCGTTGCGGGGCCGGAGGAGTTCTGGTAGCATTTGGCGTATGAATCTGCATCTCGATGAGATGATTCGACGGAATTCGCGCAAGACGCCGGAAGAACGGGTCGAGACGTTGATGGCGGCGCTGCGCGAAGTCGAGGCGCGCGGGTTGTGGCCGAGGATCGACCGCAAAGCCAAGGAGCAACGCATCCTGTGTTCGATCCGCGCAAAATCATCGAGGCGCTGAACCGCCACGGGGTCGAATATGTCGCCATCGGCGGTTTCGCGGCGACGCTTTACGGCTGCGGGAAGCGATCTTGAGCAGGGCGCGGCGCGGATTGCGTGGAAAGGAACGACCGTCGCTTTATAAAAGCGACGCTACAACGACGAGGAAAACGGCGCGGACGCAGGCTGAAGCCGTGCGGCTACGGGGGAGGAACAAACGGAGGAAACGGCCCTGCGAAGAAGTTGCGATGGAGCAAGGCGGGGAAGACGCCGTGTGGGGGCACACGGCCTACAACGGATAGGGATGGAGCGCATCCAGAACGGCGTGGGGGTTGCGGGAAGCGATCTTGAGCAGGGCGCGGGCGGGAGCGCGCGGATCAACCACTTCCTGGCTGTTCGCACCACACAGGCTCAACGGAAGTACAGCTTCTCGACGATCACGGCGCACAGGGCAAGACCCAATCCCCAGAGGGCGCCGCAGAACAACAGCCAGGCGGCGGTGCGTTCGCGCTGCTTCATCTGTTCCGCGTGCACTTCCTTGAGATGCGCGATTTCCTGCGCATGACGCTCGTCGGTGGCGCGGGCCTCCTCACGGAGACGTTCGACGTGTTCCCTGGGGATCGAGCCGCTGCCGTGCTCTCGAATCAGTTTATCAACCAATTCCACAAGTGCCATAATGCGCTCCCTCCGGTGAGTCGGGGTTGTCGGCTGACTGGCATCGACGCGAATTCTGCCACGGCAGGGGCGCTCCCCGAAAGCCAAAACCGGCTGATCCGGCACCGCCAGGGTCGACCTCGGCTTAGCCACTACACTTGCAATCGGTTCCACCTGTCGCTACACTTTGGCCTTACCCATGAAGAACACAGCCATGACATTCCATCGATTTGCCGCCACGTGCGCACTTGTTCTCGCGCTTGCCGCTTTCGCGACAGGCTGCTCGCAGAGCGTAGAACCCAAACCAACCGAAACGACAGCGCCACCGGCCGTCGCCTCGGCGCCGCAACCAGGAGCCACTGTGACTGAATTGAAAATGGAAGATACCAAGGTCGGCACAGGTGACGTAGCCGGCACGGGCAAGAGCGTGACGGTGCACTACACGGGCTGGCTCACCGACGGCACCAAGTTCGACTCGTCCAAGGACCACGGACAGCCGTTCACGTTCCAACTGGGAGGTGGTCAGGTCATCAAGGGCTGGGACCAGGGCGTTGTGGGAATGAAGGTGGGCGGTGTTCGCAAGCTCACCATCCCGTCGAGCCTAGCTTATGGCGACAGGGGCGCGGGGGGCGTGATTCCTCCGAATGCGACGCTGGTGTTCGAGGTCGAACTTCTGGCCGTGAACTGACTGACAATCTCCTGTAACAACCGAGATGCTTCGACACGCTCAGCATGACAGCGTCCGAAAGGAATTTGGCGGCATGAAACGATTGATGTCGATAGTCCTTCTGGTGGTACTGACTCTGGGTTGTCATACCACACCATCGAAGAAGGACGAGGAAAAGACGAAGGCCAAACAACTGCAGTTGGATGAGGCAAGGCGTCGTCTACACTACATCGAAGCCAATCCCGATCTTTCGGCGGCGGTCAAGAAGGCCATTGCCCACGGAGATGTAGTGCCCGGAATGACCGAGTCCGATGTCCGGGCTTCCATCGGCGAGCCCGACCAAATCGGCACCACGGACACTGACCATGGTTCACGTGAGCAGTGGCTTTACAAAACCGGTTCTCCCGGCAAAGAGCACCTGTTTTTCGACGACGGCACTCTTACCAGTTGGCAACCGGGACATCAGACCCTCAAGTCACAGTGAACCGCACCTAGAGTTGCAGTGACGGAGGATTTCAGTATCCTCAACACACGATGGCTGACTGGGAAGTGTTGCCGAAAGAAGAGTCCGAATCGCCTGCGAACCAACCGCGTGTGCCGGTCCGGCGCAAGACGCGGCTTATCGCGGCATTCGTTGTCGCGGCGGTTTCGGATATTCTGTCAGCCGCCTTTGAATTCGTGCCACCGCTTCAGTGGGCACTCGACATCGTCACTGCCGCAGCTCTGTTTTCTATCCTCGGCCGACAATGGGTCATTCTTCCGGCTTTGATCGCTGAAGCCATTCCCGGTCTGGGCGTCTTCCCGTTCTGGCTACTCGTCGTCGGCTCCATCGCCCTCTGGGGGACGGTCAAACCCTCGCGCAAACAACCGCCACCCTCATAGAAGTCGGATGCTGACCCGCTGCGGCTTGACCTGTACGCCGAGACTCCCTTCCAGTCTCCTCACCCGACGGCCAAGATTCCAGTTCCTGACAGCCACCATCACGATCAGCGCCAATGTCACCAGTTCCATGAAACGCTCCGCCAGTTTTATCAATTTGGCATCCATGGCGCGAGGCTACCACACATTTGTGTGGTGTCAACACTTATCTAGTCAAGTTGACAATTCTGGGGCTAACATCAGTGTATTTCTTGCGAACCATCGATAATCAATACGTAATCGACGCTAGGAATGCCCCGGTCGGTTGGTTGTACAGTCCGACGCTCATCAGGGTCATCGGTTGCGTCACCCGCAGTCCATGCGCCAGACACCAGCGGAACAACTCGGCGTTGCGCGTGGGCAGGAGAAAGCCGGCGCCCGCAAAACCCGGTGCGGCTCCGATTAGCGCTTTCAGTTCCTCATTGGTTTCGCCAACCGCATAGCCAAAGAAACCAACGATCGACGCGCACCCCGTGATGCGCCCAAAATGTTCGACAACAGTTGCCGTCCCACGCCGGATCGCGTCGAGCAATTCCCCACTCCGACGGTGGCCGTGAACCTGCCGGCACACGCGATCACAAGCGCTCAGATCCGCTTCCGTGGCCGGTCGGACAGCGTACCCGGACACCGTGAGATTCAGCGCGGGGCCTTGCATACATGCGAGCGGTTCGCGAACGTCGAAGCCCAGCTTGGTATACAGCGAAAGCGACCGGTTGTGGAAGGCGGCCTGGACGAGCCGCACGCCGGGAAATTCCCTGTCTGTGGCGCGCGCCATCACATCTTCCATGAGTCGTCGGCCGATCATCTTATTCTGCACGCTCGGATCAACCGTGATCGGACCGACGCCCGCAATATCGTTGCGCTCGTCCAGAACGTTGCTGCCGACCACACGTCCATCGACTTCGGCCACAACGGTGTAAAACCCTGGATGCGAAAACATCCACCCCAGGACCTCGGCCGCGATTTCGGATGATGGGATGTCCGGAGTGAAATTGTGCGCTTCGGAAATCCTCTGGAACGCCTCGTAGCAAATCGTGGCGCAGACCTTGACGTCCTCCGGTTTCCCTGGCCGCAACGTGATGTTCATACCACGCATACTTACTCCGAAGGAGAGTTCCCCAACAAGCCCGGAATATCATTCCGCAAGCCGTCCTCTCTCTCCAGTTGCCTTTCGGCCGGGGTTTCGGTAGAAATTGGCGACGGAGAGGCACTGGATCTATGGCAATGACCAATTCATACAAATGGCGTTTCTTTCGCGCGGGCGGATTCGACCAGGTGAAACTGGACCGGGGAGCCGATCTCGCCCACCTCGACGAACTGGACCAGAAATTGTGGGTCGCGCTGGCCTGCCCCACACGCGGCATCGAGTTCGACACAAAAACGCTTGATCTTGTCGACACAGACAAAGACGGGCGGATTCGAGCCCCGGAAATCATCGCCGCGGCGAAATGGGCGGCCGGTTGCCTCAAAAACCCCGACGATCTCCTGAAGTCGTCCCCTGCCCTACCCCTGACCGCGATCAACGACGCGACGCCCGAGGGCAAAACATTGTTGTCGTCCGCGCGGCAAATCCTTTCCGATCTCGGCAAAAAGAACGCGACGGAGATCACCGTCGAGGACACTGCTGACACGACGAAGATTTTCTCGCAGACGAATTTCAACGGTGACGGCATCATCCCCGTCGATGCTGCGTCCGACGACGCGACGAAGACGGTCATCACCGACATCATCAACTGTCTCGGCGCGGAAACCGACCGCAGCGGCAAGCCGGGCATCAACCAAGCCAAGCTCGATCAGTTTTTCGCGGACGCCGCGGCCTATTCGGATTGGTGGAAGACAGCCGACGGCGACGTGAACGTCCTGCCCCTCCGCGACACAACCCCCGCCGCTGCGACCGCGCTCGCTAGCGTGAAAGCCAAGATTGACGATTACTTCGCCCGGTGCCGGCTCGCCGCGTTCGACGCGCGTTCGCTCGGCGCCCTCAACCGCGACGAAAAAGAATACCTCGTGCTGGGCACCAAAGACCTCACGACCGGCTCCGCGGAGGTTGCCGGATTCCCCTTGGCGCGTATCGAAGCCGACCGTCCGCTGCCTCTGAAAGCGGGAGTGAACCCTGCCTGGGCCGGCGCACTCACCCAATTCCAGACCCAGGTAGTAAAACCGCTCATCGGGGACAAAGCCGTGCTTACCGAGGCCGATTGGGCCATCGTGTCGGGTAAATTCGCTGGCTACGACGCTTGGGCCGCAAGCAAGGCGGGCGCGTCGGTCGAGAAACTCGCCGTCAAGCGCGTCCGGGAGATCCTGTCGAGCAAGGCCAAAGACACCATCGCAGCATTGATCGCGAAAGACAAGGCGCTGGAGCCTGAGTTCAACTCGATTTCAGCGGTGGACCGTCTAACGCGTTACTATCGCGATCTCCACAAGCTGCTGGTCAACTTTGTTTCGTTCCGCGACTTTTACGGTCGCCAGGCGAAAGCTGTTTTTCAGGCCGGGACGCTGTACCTTGACCAGCGGAGTTGCGAGTTGTGCATCCGCGTGGAGGATATCGCCAAGCACAGCCTCATGGCGGCGTTGAGCGGCTCCTATCTGGCCTATTGTGAATGCACGCGCAAGAGCACGGGCGAGACGATGACCATCGCGGCGGCGTTCACTGATGGCGACTCGGACAACCTCATGGTCGGGCGCAACGGGATCTTTTACGACCGCGCGGGATGTGATTGGGACGCCACCATCGTCAAATTGATCGACAACCCGATCAGCCTGCGTCAGGCCTTCTGGTCGCCATATAAGAAGTTGGTGCGGATGATCGAAGAGCAGGTCGCCAAGCGCGCCGCGGTCGCGGACGCCGCCACGAATACGCAGTTGGCGCAGACCGCCGTGCAGGCTGCGAATGCCGAGAAAGCAACGACCGCCGCCGCCACACAGCAGGCGAAGAGATTCGACGTGGGCACCGTGGCTGCCTTGGGAGTCGCGTTCGGTTCGCTGGCCACAGCGTTCGGGATCATCTTCGCAAAGCTGGCGGATGTTTCGCCGTGGAAGGTCATCTTCATTGTCTTGGCGCTCATACTGGTCATCTCGGTGCCGGCGGTGATTATCGCGGCATTAAAGCTGCGCAAGCGTAACCTCGGCCCCCTCCTCGACGCGAACGGCTGGGCCGTCAACGCCAAGGCCAGGATCAACATTCCATTCGGCGCGTCGCTGACGGAAGTGGCCACGTTGCCGCCGGGCGCGCAGCGCGATTTGACCGACCCGTTTGCCGAGAGCCACGCGGGCCGCAACAAGTTCATCGTCCTTCTGGTGGTACTGGGAATTTTAGGGAGTATGTGGTATTTCGGTTGCGTGTTGAACTATCTGCCACAGGGCCTGCAAGACGCGTTGCCGAAATCGGGTTACGTCTTACGCAAGGAAAAGCGCGAAGCCGACGCGAAGGCCAAGGCAGCTGTCGCGGTCGTGCCGGCCCTCACACCAGCACCCGCACCCGCTCCACCACTAGTTCCGGCGGCACAGTAGTGGGACGCGGTTCACCACTCTGCGCCACGACCGGGGTGCTTGCCATCGGCTCGACCGCGAGCTAAGCTGCGCATCGGAATAGTAGTGCTTCTCACGAGGGCGCGGACCATTCTCAAGTGAAACATCTTGATCACAAATCCCGGACTTCTCCCACGAGTCGATATACCGCCGACCTCTGCACCCTCACATTCCTTGTCGGCATTCTGGCGTTGTTCTACTGGGGTTTACTCGCCGGTCCGAGCCGCATCACGGACGACACGGTGACAGAATATTACCCCGGGGTGAATTATTTCGCCAAATCGATAGCGGCTGGCCGATTTCCACTTTGGTTCCCTGGTGTGCGCGACGGGGCACCGTTTTACTCGGACACGCAGATTGCGGTGTTCTACCCGTTAGAGTGGCTCCTGCCGCTATTTGTGAATGACGGGCAGTTACCGTCGCTGGTTTACCAGAGATACATTTTCCTGCATGGCCTGCTCGGGGCGGTATTCGCCTACGCCTTTCTGAAGGCGATCAAGTTCAATCCCGTATCCGCATTGGCGGGAGCGTTAGCGTTCTGTCTTTCGGGATTCTTCGCGCTGCGGATGGCCGTGAATTTTGTGATGATCCAAGTATACATATGGCTCCCGCTGCAACTCTTTTTTGTGCACGAGCTCACGAGCAAGGGTGGCCGATGGCGATGGTTGGGGCTGATGGTCGCCATGGCCATGTCGCTGCTCGGCGGCCATCCGCAAACGACCGTCTACTGCTGGTACTTGGTCGTGGCGTATTGGCTGTATCGCGGCTGGTTGCGCGAAAGAGACCAGACGCCAAATTGGGCGTCCGCGCTGGGACGCTGTGCCAAGGTGGAGGTACTGAAGATCGCTGGGACCTTCGTGCTTGTATTCGGTATCGCGGCTGTGATGCTGCTACCGGGGGCGGAGAACTGGTCGCTTAGCTCCCGGTCCGCCCAGTCCTTTCAAACGGTGGCCGATACATCCTTGCCGTATCGCGGGTTGCTACGGTTGTTGGTGCCGAACTTTTTTGGGGGCATCACCAAGCAATATGGTTACAATTTCTGGGGCGCGGACCAGCAAAGCCCCACTGTTACCGTCATCAACCTCCCAAAGGCGGGCGTTTCTCACGGCTTTTGGCAGTATTGGGAGTGCAACGCCTATTCGGGCCAGATTTTCTGGTTGGCGGTGGTTTTAATCGCGTCCAACTGGAGGCGTGTGGACGACAAACGAACGGTTGGATTCTTCCTGGTCGTCTGGCTGGCGGCACTGTGGTTCATGCTTGGGCGTTATGGTGGTTTGTTCAACGTCCTGTATCATGTCCTACCTGGCATTTCGTTCTTTCGCGGGCCCGTGAAAATGTCGTGTGTGGCCACATTCGCCGCAGCGGTGGTTGTCGCGTATCTCGCGGAACTGGTGCAGGTCGAAGGGACAAAGCTGCGGCTCTGGCCTGCCTGGCTGGTCGCTGCTGGGTACGCAGGGTTTCTGGTGGCGTTGAATTTGGGCGGGGAGCGATTCATGGCCGAGTTGCGTGACTGGCGGAAGCTGGGGTTGGCGGAATACGAAACGGCGGGCGTCGGAGCCATCACCGTATGCAGCTTACTGGCGATATGGGCGATATGCCGCACCGCACAACCAACACGCACGATCGGCCTGATCGCCGTGCTGCTCGTTTCCATCGTCGATGTGTACCACTCGTCGGGTGGCAGTCTCGAAGGCCAGACGATCGATCCCGACCAGTATTATGACACAACTGAAAACGCTCCCCTGTCTTCCATAATGAAGGAGGGTCGCCAGTTAAGTGGCCCGTTTCGTTGCGGACAACTGTTCGCGGGACGTCTCGTGGAAGAAGTGGGGTGGCATCGAAATCTGCCCTACTGCTGCGATTTACTACAAGTTCCGGAGGGGTACACAAGCTACTATCTGGACACGATCTCGAAGTTCCAAAGCATTGCCAATGAGCCTGCGAAGATGGCCATCCAGAATATCCAACTGGCCATCTCTCTGGCGCCATCCCAAGAAACGTATTCCGTTACGCCTGTTGATTGCCTGCCACGAGCAAAATTCTATTCGCGTGTACGCCGGTTCGAGTCACGCACGGCGTTGCTGGCCGCGTTGGAGAGAAATGAGACCGATTGGCGCAACGAGGTGGCGGTTTGGGGACCTGTTGCGGCTGGCATGGATCGGGAACCCGAACGCGGTCCTCCGACGAACACTGACGACGAAGTCCGATTCGTCAGTAAAACTCCGGAAGCGTACACCATCGTCTACAACGTGAGCCGGCCGGGCATCGTTTTCATCTCCCAGGCATTCTATCCCGGCTGGATCGCCGACGGCGGTCGGGCCAGTATCATCGAGGTATTCGGCGCGTTTCAAGGCCTCGTTATCCCGAAGGCAGGACGCGGAGAGATCACCGTACATTTCTCGCCGCCAATCCTGAAGCTGGCGCTGGTCATCAGCCTTCTCTGTGCAATGATTGCCATCATGGTAGCCATCCTGAGCCCATACATTCGCAGCCGAACCCTTCCCTTGACACTGAAGCGCGAACAGACACGAGACGGGTAATGCCAACTGTTTTTGGCGCCGTGTGGCGGTCGGGGGGTCAAGTCTGACCATTACACAACCGCATCCGTTTGCCAAACCGCCGCGCCCCATCGTTGGACGAACGCGCGAAGACGTGTCTCCCCCGGAGGTGGGCCCGTCTACCGAGGATTGCGCCAGCGGCGTTTGCGGTTAGAATAGGCCCCGTGAGTGAGTCAAACGCAATTGATAAATTGGTGCGGCACGTGGCGGAAAGCTTGCGTGATGGGACGTTCGTGCGATTGGTGTTATCGGGCGCGGTCGATGCCGAGGGCGCGCCTGAGAAGGTGATCGGACGCCTTGTCGAGTTGAAGGCCGGGCCGCATTTGTCGCTCACGTTTCGCTATCCGACCCGGGACACCACCCAGAATGTGCTGCTCGATCAGGTTGCGGTCTGGGCGAAGGAACAGATTGGCGTTCGGTTCCGTAGCGCGCTTCTCAACACAACCAAACGGGACTGGCAGTTGTTTGTCGAGGATTCGGAGGCCGCAAAGCTCGTGGCGCACAAGCCTTCCAAGACCGAAGCGCCATCTCGCGACCACGACCGGGCACGACAGGCGATCCTCGGTGATTCCGCGCGCGATTGGCTGCGCGGGCTCGGCATCCTGAATGACCGGGGCAATATTCGCCCAACCATGGCGGACAAACACGCTCAGATCAACCGGTACTTGGAGATCTTCACGCACCTGGCAAAAGATTGTGGCTGGCTGGAGCAGCGGGACAGTTGCCCGACCATCGTCGACATGGGTTGCGGCAAGGGGTATCTGACGTTTGCCCTGTGGCACCTGTTTGTGCGAGTGTGGAAGCGGCCCGTGAAGGTGATTGGCGTTGAGGTGCGCGACGCGTTAGTCGCTTCGGCCAATACGTTGGCGCGGCAGATCGGGGCCGAAGGACTGGAGTTTGCCGCGGGCACAATCGACAGCGCCAAGTTGCCGAAGGCCGATGCCCTCATCGCCCTGCACGCCTGCAACACAGCCACAGACGACGCGATCCGCCGCGGGGTCGAAGCGGGCGCACAACTGATCATCGTCGCGCCGTGCTGTCACAAGGAGGTGCGACCCCAACTCGGGCGACCGCCTCCCCTGGCGGCGGTGCTCGACCACGGCATCATGGCAGAGCGCATGTCCGAATGGGCCACGGATGGCCTGCGCGCGCTGTTTCTCGAATGGGCGGGTTATCGCACCAAAATGATCGAATTTGTTTCCACCGAACACACGCCCAAGAACCTGATGATTGCGGCGCTGCGCGACGGCAAACCATTTGTATCGACGGCGGCCCGCGCGCACGTCGAGCAATTCAAAGAGTTCTTCGGCATCCACCACCACGCGCTGGATGAATGGTTGCGCCATGGACTGGCAGACCATTGACTGGAAGGCGCTGGAACGACTGCGTTCCGCATTCCTCGACGGAACGGCCGGTGTGCGGGATTATTGGCGCAACGACCGCGATCTGGAGAGCTACGATCAGACATTCGGCCAACGCATTCGCTGGAAGTGGAACTACATCCTGAAGGAACTCCAGCGGCGCGGCTGGGAGCCACCTCGGGGAGAGGTGGTTGACTGGGGATGCGGAAGCGGGATTGCCACGCGAGCCTTTCTCGAACATTTCGGAGCGGAACTCCCATCGAGGCTGATTCTTTGGGACCGTTCTCCCGTGGCGATGCAATTCGCTGCACGCAAGGCACGCGAAGAATTTCCCAGCATCGGTGTGTGGCTGGACCGCCCCTCTGACCACGATTTCGGCACGCTCCTGATCAGCCACACTTTCACGGAACTGTCAGATGAGCAGGTCGTGGAACTGCTCGCGCTGGCTGCACTTGCGACAAGTGTGATTTGGGTCGAGCCGGGCACCTACGAAGTCAGTCGCCGGTTGATTGCGGCCCGCGAGCGCCTTCGCGGCGCGTTTCAAGTTGTCTCCCCCTGCACGCATCAGGCCACTTGCGGGATGCTCACGCCCGAAAACGAGCGGCATTGGTGCCATCACTTCGCGCCGCCGCCACCAGAGATTTTTACGGACGGCAACTGGGCCCGCTTTGCGAAACTCGCGGGCGTGGACCTGCGCAGTTTACCCGTCAGCTTTCTTGTTCTGGATAAGCGACCGCTGCCATCCCAACCTGATGTCGTGCGTGTCATTGGCCGTCCGCGGGTTTACAAGGCCCACGCCTTGGTGCTCGGCTGTGAGGAGAGCGGGATCAACGAACATCGGTATACCAAGCGCAACCAACCCGAAGAATTCCGCCGCCTGAAGAAGGGCAACGTCCCGGCATACCTGCCGCGCCGCGGTGACGGCTAGCCGCCGGGGAACTTTCACCACCAAAAAAAACCCCCGGCAACTTGCGTTGCCAGGGGTCTGTGTTGTCTGGAATTCTGATCTATTTCGCCACGACGTTGGACGCCTTCGGTCCCTTCGGGGAATCAACCAGCTCAAACTCCACCGTTTGCCCTTCCTCCAGGTTCTTGAAGCCGTTGCCAGTTATGCTCGTGTAGTGCACGAACACATCGGGGCCACCCTCCTGTTGAATGAATCCAAAACCCTTTTTCGTATCGAACCACTTCACTTTTCCAGATGCCATAGCGTTTCCATCTACCTTTCTTCGTTCAGTCCTGTATGGCAAAACGCCGTTCCAAAACCTTCGGAACGGCGGTGCACTTCCAAAGACTTCGCGCGCAGTATAAAAGAAGCCTTGCCCTTGTCAACGCTGTAGTTGGAGCCGATCCAACCATCCACCGAATCAGCCCATCATCTACGTATTGGCCTGACCCGACCCCAGTTACATCATACGACCATTCCAAATGTCGCGCCATTTCGCCACATCTGCGTTCTCCCTTGCCGGTGGCGGAGTTTTCCACCAAAAAAAACTGGATTTCCACTCTCAATCGGTTGCCAACGTCTTCGGGATCCAGATAACAATTCACTGAAGAATACACGTTCAGCCGTCCCAAATTGGCCGATAGCGCCTTCCCAAAGACAAAATCGTTCTCGACGGCGTTCTTATCGATAAATTCCGCGTTTTCAGATCGCTTCAGCCCTCCTTGAGATCAACCCGGCGCACCCCATTCCAGCCCTTGGCATCTCAGGTGCTCTTTCATCGGCTAACGTATGGATTTCAAACAACAACCCGACCTGGTCGTGCGGCCGTCCGACGCCATTGAATTCAAGGCGCTCCTCCTCGTCGATGACGACAAGCAGTTGGCCACCGCATTACAATGGATTCTCGCTGACGAAAACTTCCTCGTCGATGTCGCCAACGACGGCGATGAGGCCCTCATAAAGGTCAAAGCCAACGAGTACGACGCCGTCGTTTGTGACGTGATGATGCCGAAACTCCGCGGCGACGAATTCTACATCCGCGCCCGCGAACTGCGCCCCGTCCTCGCCGACCGCTTCATTTTCATCACGGGCTATGCCGCCGACCCCAAGATCAATCTGTTCCTCACCCAGACCGACTCGAAGTACCTCATGAAGCCGTTCCCCATCCAGCACCTCATCAACTGCCTCAAAGAACTCCTGGAATAGTATAGGCGAAACGTCACACCAGCCACGACGGTATCGTCTCGCCCGAAATCAGGTCCTTCACCGACTCCCGACGCCGCACCAGTTCGTAACGGCTTCCCTTCACCATCACTTCCGCTGGACGTGGCCGCGCATTGTAGTTCGACCCCATCGCCATGCCGTACGCGCCCGCGCTCATGACGGCCAGCAACGCGTCCTCCTCCACCGCCGCCAGCCGCCGTCCCTGGGCCAGAAAATCCCCGGACTCGCACACCGGACCGACAACGTCCGCCGTGATTTTCCGGCGCGCCGCTTTCGCAGCCACAGGAATGATCTCGTGGTAGCTTCCGTACAGCGACGGCCGAATCAGGTCGTTCATCGCCGCGTCGACGATCACAAACCGTTTCACCGGCGTCTGTTTAATGTGCACGACTCGCGTGACCAGCACGCCGCTGTTGCCAACAATGAACCGTCCCGGCTCCAGCAAAATCCGCAGTCCCAGCCCTTTCACCTGCGGCGTGACCGCGCGGGCAAATTCAACCGCCGTCGGCGGACGCTCGTCGCGATACCGAATCCCCAGCCCGCCGCCCATGTCAAACGATTGCAGCGTCTGCGGGGCGATCTCGCGCACCTGCTCGATCAGTTGTAACAGTTTGCGGATCGCCAGCACGAACGGCGCGGTCTTGATGATTTGCGAGCCGATGTGCATCTGAACCCCGCGAATTTCAATCCCCTCCAACCACGCGGCCTGCCGATACACACTCAGCGCCTCGCCCAGCGAAATCCCGAACTTGCTCTCGTGTTTGCCCGTCGAAATATAGTGGTGCGTATCCGGGTCAACTCCGGGGTTCACCCGCACCGCAATCGGCGCGCACCGGCCCACCCGCCGTGCCACCTCGGAAATCCGCCGCAACTCGGGCTCGCTTTCCACGTTGAACATGTAGATCCCCAGCTTCAACGCGTATTCGATCTCGTCCCGCGTTTTGCCCACGCCCGAGAACACGCATTTCCGCGGATCGCCCCCGGCTTGCACCACGCGGTACAGTTCGCCGCCGCTGACGATGTCAAAACCGGTCCCCGCCCGCGCCAGCGCCCGCAGCACCGCCAGGTTGCTGTTGGCCTTGACCGCAAAACAAATCAGATGATCGATCGACCGCAACGCCCTGCGCAGATCGTCGCACTGCCCGGTGATATGTCCCTGGCTGTACACATACAACGGCGTGCCGAATTCCCGGGTGATGCGCCGCAGCGGCACACCCTCGCAATACAACTCGCCTTTACGGTACTGGAATGCGTTCATCGACGGAATGAGCATACCAACAACCCCTTACACCCGCAACCCCGGAGGAACCTCGTACACAGCCATCGTGAGCCTGATGGTTTTGGAGGGCGAGGCTCCCGCCGAGCCGCATTCCCAGCCCCTTGATTTTTCTAGCTTGCAGGCCTATATTACCTTGGGTGGTAGAGGATGGACCTGACAGCGTGGCGGTCGGTTGGATTGACAACCAGTCCCACCCCCCGCGGCTGGGAAAGGTCGATATGGTAGCGATCAGCAGTATAGACCAGCAGACGTTCCGCCAGTTGGTGTCAGCCACTACAGCTCCGGAGATTGCCCTCGGAGTCGAGGCCGAATGGTTTGCCGACCGCGACGTAAGCATCCTTGGCGCCGTCGGATTCGGCGGGCGATTCAAGGGCTGGGGGTACACGATGCTCAAGCGCGACACGCCCGACGGCTTCCGGGTCTGTGTGCGACACGAACACTTCGCCACGCGCCACACCGCCAGAATCATGTTGCTCCGTCAAATGGCGGGCGCGGAAACCGTCGAAGCCGAACCACTGGCAGCGTAGCCAGGCCGAGGTGCGAGTCTGGACGTTTTTTGGCGTCGTGGCCGTTCGTTGTAGCCGCGAATCTCATTCGCGACCCCGTCGGCTCCGCTCCCCTCCTTGGAGGGGCAGGGGTGGGTGCTGGAAATCCCCCCCCGCCTGCCGCCCCATCCGCCCCCCCCTCCGCCGTCGGTGTAGCGTCGGCTGTCACCAGCCGAAATCCCCTCCGTCTCCTCCACCCCCGTCCCGTGGAACCCGCGCGGATACGCCACTCCGCCCCTCGCCCAAGAGCCACGTTAAGCGCTGTAGCGGATTGCAACATCGCTCTCGCATCTTCACCCGATGACATTTACGCCTACATAATCCGAGGCCTTGCCCGAATAGATGAGCACGATTACACCGGGGCGCTACTAGACGGCAACCGGGCCATAAAACTCGCTTCGAACGAGGAGGCTGCATACATGCTCAGAGGGCGGGCGTCTGTATACCTAGAGCTTTACGAGCCGGGCATTCAAGACCTAACACGCGTCCTTCGCGTGCGACCAAGCGCGGACGACTACTGCATCCGGGCCTAGGCTTATCTGAAAACGGGATTGTACAATGAGGCTATCAGCGATGCCAACGACGCGCTTGCTCTCGAACCCAACTCGGCTGCGCCATATCAGGAAATCGCAGCAGCATGTGCTGCACAGGGGAATGTGGAGTGCGCTACATCCGCGAAGAGAGCCGCCCAAAAATTGGACCCAACGCTCACCGAATTCGAGGACCTAGGGGAGTTTAAATTCTTTGTCACTCCATCAACCACTCAATGGAATCAGCTAAATGAGCACCCCTAGAAGTCGCAAGTGGATTCAGCCACACATTCCCGCCCCCTCACTTCCCGTCCACCGTGCCCCGTCCTCGACCCTGCGTTCCGAATTTCGCCATCCGGATTTCGAGTTTGCGAGTAGGCTGAAGGGTGCCCTTCGCGTCCTCTCCGTGACCCACTCAAATCCGTCCCCGCCCTTTGGGCGTCTCGCCGCTACGCGCACAGCTCACGAATCGCTCGCGCCATCGCCGCGTTGACGAGAAAGTGTTTTTCCAGGAAGTCGAGGAGCGCTCCGGCCGACTCGCGGCTGCGCTCGTAACCCTGCATAAAGTTCGGCAATTCGCGCGCCGTTTCCGGGAACCGCAACTCAAACCGCCGGTCGTTGGCAAATCCATCCCGCCCGACCCGCGCCTCCTTCTCGACAAGTTCGGCAAGCTCCAGAACCCGATCCACCGCATGGTGCTGGATCAACCGTGCGGCGGACAGTTTCTCCCCGCGGTGGAAGCGGCACAGGCCCACATACAAATTCGTCAGTGCTTCGCCCAGCAGCCAGCCCTTGTCCCTCTTCGAGGGAGCGCCCGCGCGGGCGGGTGTGCCAAGGGAGTCGTCGGTCTGTGGCTGTTTCCAAACAATTCGGCCGCGGGCAAACGGTATCCCCCGAAGCTCGGGCGCCTCAAACACCGCAAACTCGCAGAACACGCCATCGCAGAACAAAACCTTGTGACCATCCGGGGTGTTCTGGAACTGGTAGGCGATCGGACACACCGCGCTCAGCCAATCCAGATTCTGGATGAACTGCGCCTTGTAACCCTCCTCGACAATCGCAAAGAAATCCAAATCCGAATACTCGTCCAATCGCTCCAATTCGATCCCCACGGACCCCAGCCCAATCAAAGCCAGAGCATGACCCGCCTTTCCGAGGGAATGACCGATCTCATTGAGGCGGGCGACCAGGATTTGCTTCTTGTCCATCGCCGATTCTCGCTACCAGACATCGTGCCGTCTGGCCCCAGATGTATCACAGGCCCGCACGCGATAACAGTCACTTTCACTTCTTTCGCCGACCATTGAACGCTCCGGGATCAGGTCTGTTTATTAGGCACTTGTTGACCGGGTCAGCGGTTTACAATTCACAAACCAGAAGCCGAGTCTGACGGAGCCGAAAGCGGCACCAGCCGCTAAGCCGAGTTGGACGAGACGCGCCGAATATGTGCCGGCGGCGCAAACAAGAGCATTTCCTGCCCGGCTCGCAAACGCGACCATGTAGTATCTGAGGTCGCAAACAGCCTATCTTCTTCGTGCCCTTCGGGCCTTCATGGTTAGAGAATCGGGGCTGACTCCTGCCGCTACAGCCACGCCGCGATCCGGTCCGCAATCCCCTTGTCACAGACCGGCCCCAGCACGCTCCGGACACGCTCCTTCGCCTCTTGGCGCGGATACTCCACGTCGTACTTCTCCACCTGCCACTCGTTCCCCTCCAGCTCGTCGAGAATCAGGTATTCGGGCCGCCGCCTCTCGTTGGTCGGGAATCCAACCGACCCCGTGCCGATCCAGCCGAGGTCGTCCTTCCTCAATCGGATCGGATGCGGATCGCGGCCGTCCCCGTCGTGTCTCGTCATCGGCACGAGCATGATCGGTTTCTCTTCCTTGGATACCTCCGCCCGCATCGTGTGGGTGTGGCCATAAAAACACACCCGCCCGTTGTTGAATCGCAAACACGCCAACTCGACCTTTGCGTTCCGCGCCGCGCGATGATACCCGCCGCTGCTCGGCTCCACCAACGAGTCGTGCGTCAACCAAATCGTGTCATTCACACACGTCGTCAGACACGGCGCGTCGATAAACTCCTTCGCCCACGGCTTGTCCCCCATCTGCTTCCACGTCCACGCCAGCGTTTGGATCGCTTCCGGGCTGTACCCGGTCGATTCCACGTCCCCGCGAATCGCCAATTCATGGTTTCCCGCCACCCAGGCCAGGTTGCCGTTGTCCGCCAATGGCTTCAATCGTTCCATGCACTCCAAAGGATCAGGGCCATACCCGACGAGATCGCCCACGAACAGAAACGCCTCCGCGCCGCGGGCCCGGCCGGCCGCCAGCACGGCGTCGAGCGCCAACAGGTTCGCGTGCACATCTCCAAATACGAGGTATCTCATCGGTCAAGCCTCATCCGCTGCCAATAACGCCGCACCCGTCACAACCACCGTGTCTCCCAGCGCGGCACGGACAATCCGGAAATTCCGCCGATACGGCCCGAACACGAACCGCTTCGCCGTCTCCCGCACCGGCCGCAGAAACTTCTCTCCCGCCCGCGCCACGCCGCCGCCGACCACGACAACGTCGGGATTGAGTAACGTAATCGCGTTGGCGAGGGCAACGCCATAATACCTGGCCGATTCCGCCAGCGTGGTCTTCCCGCGCTCAATCGATAATCCCGACGATAATTCTTCCAGAATCCGCCACCGGCCCCGCGCAAAGAATCGCGTGTGCCCGATCTCCGTCGCGCCGAATCGCCCGTTGTGAATCTCTCCGTCGACCACAAACCCGCCGCCGATCCCGGTCCCCACGTTCGAGTAGAGCACGGCGCGCCGCCCCCACCCCGCGCCGATCAACGCTTCCGCCAGCGCCGCGGCATTCGTGTCGTTCTCGATCACGGTCGGCAGTCGGAAGCGCCGCAGAAACCACCGCCGCAAGGCAAAACCGTCCCAACCCTTGATATGATAGGAGCGCACGACTCGGCCATGGGGAGCATCTACCGGGCCACCGAAACCGACCCCGATGGCCCGCACCTGATGGTTGGCCAGCAACGGCGGAATGACCGTTTCAAGCTGTTTGAGAATCCCGCGAGCGCCGTCGCGCCGCACCACCGCGACCCGCACCAGTTGGGCGATTCGACCCCGCCGGTCGCACACGCCCGCTTGCAGCTTCGTCCCGCCGATCTCCACGCCGAGGTACATTGGCTGTAAGCTCAAGTTTACGGATGCGTCGCCGGCCAATCCAGTGCTAATTCGCGCGAATGCGCCCGTAACCAGTCATGCCACGATTTTGCTACAACCGGCTGTGGCGTGCCCGGCACTCACACCCTACCGAAGCAACTTCTTCCACCGCACGATCTGTGCCTTCACTTTCTTGGGCGACGGCGCGCCAATCGCCGTGCGCGCCGCGAGCGCGCGCCGCACGTCGAACACTTTTCCGGCAGCCGCACCGTACTTTTTGATCGCCAGCTTGGGCAACGGCGCATGCGTCCTCTCCGCTTCGCCCACGAGCGCGCCGACCGCGTGATGGGCCTCTCGGAACGCCATGCCGCGTTTCACCAGGAAATCGACGAGGTCGGTCGCCAGCAGCATCGGGTCGCTCGCCGCGGCCTCGCATCGGGCCCGGTTCACCTTGGTATGCCCCAGCATGTCCGCCATGACGCGCAAGGATGCGAGCAACGTGTCCGCCGAGTCAAACAGCGGTTGCTTGTCCTCCTGCATGTCGCGGTTGTACGTCAACGGAAGACCCTTCATCATCGTGAGTACCGACACAAGATTCCCATAAAGCCGGCCGGTCTTACCGCGCACCAGTTCGGCGACATCCGGATTTTTCTTTTGCGGCATCAACGAAGAACCCGTCGTGTACGCATCGCCAATCGTGACGAACCCAAACTCCGCTGTTGACCACAAAATCAGGTCTTCGGACAACCGCGACAGGTGCATCCCGCAGATTGCCGCTGCCGCGAGAAATTCGAGAACGAAGTCGCGGTCGCTCACCGCGTCCATCGAATTCTGCGTGACCGCCCCGAACGCCAGGAGTTTTGCCGTGTACTCTCGGTTCAGCTTCAAGGTGCTGCCGGCAATCGCGCCAGAACCAAGCGGAGACTCCCCGCGTCCGCCCGTCATCACAAATCGCTGGGCGTCTCGCTCCAACATTTCACAGTAGGCAAGCAGGTGGTGCGCGAATAACACAGGTTGAGCCCGTTGGGTGTGGGTGTAACCCGGCACAACCACATCCGCGTTGCGGTCAGCCAATGTTACCAGCGATTTCATGAGGCCAGCAATCGCACCTCGAACGTCAACGATGGCGGCATGGCGCACCCATAACCGCAGGTCCGTCGCGACCTGGTCATTCCGGCTTCGTGCCGTGTGGAGCTTCTTGCCCGCCGCGCCAATCTTGCGGATCAGCGCCGCCTCGATATTCATGTGCACGTCTTCGCACGCCGGGTCCCACTGGAACTTACCGGCCTCAATTTCCCGTTCGATGGCCCGTAGCCCGCGCTCAATCTTCGCCGCCTCCGCTTTGGTGAGGAGACCAACTTTTGCCAGTCCTTTCGCATGGGCAATCGACCCGGCGATGTCCTCCCGGTACAGCCGCCAGTCGAAGCTCACGCTTTCGGTGAACGCCTTGACCGCTTCCGCGGGCCCGGCCGAGAACCGGCCGCCCCACGTTCGTTGGGCTGATTTCTTCACGAAGCCATCACGTTTAATTGTTCCCGCCACCGTGCGGTCCCGCGCCCGGAGGCATCATGTGCTGCATACTGCCCATCATCATCTCCTGAATGCTCCCGTACTTCGTGAAGCCGGTCGGCGGATCGAACAACGACGCGTCCGGCGGCGTCAACTTGATATTGCTGAAGTGCGTCGTGATCGTCGTGCCATTGGCCTGCATTTCGGTTTTGATTGGGAAATTGTTGAGATCGGTTGCCTGCCACGCGAGCATCTCGTGCTGCGTGCCGTCATCTGCCGTGAAGGTGATCTTGTTCTCGATGCTCGGATGACCGTCCACGGTGTCTTTGCCAATCTGGGTTGTATTGACCTTGGGCTCCTTTGCTTCCGTCTTGTCGGTCTGCGGAGCCTGCGGCGGCGTGATTTCCGTGTACGATTTCAACCCCGGATACACGAGGTACATGAGCTTCTTGTCGCCACGATAGATGTTCACGGCCCGATCCATGCCCATCTGTTTCATCTGGGCGATGGCTTGCGGCGGCATTTGTGCGCCTTTCATGCTCGTCATGTCGATGTCGGTCCGCAGGTTGCCTTTGAGAAACGCGTAGGAAGCCTCCATCGCCATGGGCGGGCCATGCTGCGCATCCGTAATCGAAATGTCTGCGGTGGCCGTGAACGCCTGGTTGTTGCCGAAAATCTTTGCCATGTCCGCGTTGCCGATATTACCCGGCCCGCCGCCCAACCCTCGTTGTGCGAAGCCCGTCGGGACTGCCAGAACTGCCATCACTGCCATCGTCGTATAGACACGCCATGCCTTCATTGATCGTTTCTCCTTTTGCTTGGTGGCGCTGACCGTAGCAAGCACGGTGCGGCCACAACAACAAAAAAATCGCCGTCCACGGCCCGCTTCGCTAGACTGTCCCTCGTGAAACCCGATATCCGCGCCGTACTGTTTGATCTCGATGGCACACTCGCCGACACGCTCGCCGATCTGGCGAATGCGACCAACTGGGCTCTCCAGCAGGTCGGTTGCCCGCCCTGCCCCGTCGACAGCTATCGTTACAAGGTCGGTGACGGCGCGCGCGAAATGTGCGAACGCGCGTTGCCGGCCGACAGGCGGGAGCTGACGGACCAGGTACTGCAACTGATGCGGCAGTACTACGACGAGCACTGTTTTGACCTCACGCGGCTGTATCCGGGAATTGCTGAATTGGTCTCGGCGCTCACGGAGCGACGCCTTAAACTGGCGGTGTTATCCAACAAACCCGACGAGTTTACCAAGCGAGTGATCGCGCACTATTTCAAGCCATCGCCATTTGCCGCCGTCCGCGGCCAGTTGCCAAACGTCCCGCTCAAACCGGACCCGACCGCCGCTCTCCAGATCGCGCAGGAACTCGGTATTTTGCCCGCCCACTGGTTGTATCTCGGCGACACGAATACGGATATGCACACGGCGCGCGCGGCCGGAATGCATCCCATCGGCGTGCTCTGGGGTTTCCGCGACCGTGCCGAGTTGCTGGACAGCGGCGCGGAGCACATCGTAGCGAAACCGCGCGACGTGCTTGACCTGTTGTAGGGACAACGCAAACGCAAAAAGGACGTCCCGCCTGTGCGGGACGTCCTTTTCGTGAATGCTACTGGATGATTGTCGAATTAACGACGACCGCGGCCGCCGCCACCACCGAAGTCGCGCTTGCCGCCACGACCGCCACCACCACCGCCGCCGCCGAAGTCGCCGCGGGGACGCTCCTCGCGCGGACGGGCCTCATTGACGGTCAGGGCGCGGCCATCGATTTCCTTGCCGTTAAAATCGGTGACGGCCTTGTTGGCCTCTTCCTGCGTTCCCATCTGCACAAACGCAAAGCCGCGGGACTTGCCCGTGAACTTGTCCATGATGAGTTCGCAACTGACCACATTGCCCGCCTGCTTGAACAGGTCGAGAATCTGCCCCTCAGTCGTGTTGAACGAGAGATTGCCTACGAATAGCTTGGTTGCCATACTGGGTTTATTGTTATCTTTCTGCTGCGGTAGGAGGTCTCAGTGACTGTTCCCGCTCATCGGGTTTCGGACTGCCACCAAAGCGAACGAGGCTGTCTGACATTCCACCAATCTCACTGCGGCGTCTTCCATTGCTAGCAGAAAAAGAATAAGCCAAACCGCCGAAATAGCAACAAGATTTTGGCACCCGGAAATTATTGGAACAGAACAGGTTGCGCTGGCTTGAACCACGGGTTTGCACGGAACGTAGCACACGACGGAACTCCAGACGATCACGTGCATTGCCCTTTGTTTCCGGCTGTAAGATCTTGAAAACAGGCTGGGTTAGAGTGGTTCGAAATAGCCCGCCTGACGTGACCTCGCTGTTTCGAGCCCCTAGGGCAATCCGAGCGGGCTGCTCGATCAAGAGCGTGTCTACTAGAATTGCCGCATTGAAACAGTCTCGAAAATGGCTGCGGGAACAAGCATACTCAGCGCCCGATCTCTAGATCGTAAGAAAGGAACTATGGACATCAGTATTGCAGTCGTTCCCGTGGCCGGGCTGGGCACGCGGCTCCTGCCCGCGACCAAGTCACAGCCGAAAGAAATGTTGCCGGTCGGACGCAAGCCCGTCGTCCAGTACGTGGTGGACGAACTCGCCCGCGTCGGGATGAAGCGCGTACTGTTCATCACCGGTCCCGGCAAGACCTCCCTGGAAAACCATTTTGACCTGAATGACGAGCTGGTTCGCGTGTTACGGGAGACCGGCAAGGAAGAATCGTTGGCGGAGTTGGAATTTGAGCGTGCGGCCATCCAGTATTTCTACACGCGGCAGCGCCAACTGCTGGGATTAGGTCATGCGATCCTGTGCGCGGAAGCGTTTGTCGCCAACCAGCCCTTTGTCGTGGCCCTGGGCGATTCCATCATCGGTCTGCATGCCCAAAGTGACATCGTCCAACGGATGAAACGTTGTTTCGTGGACAAGGGGGCCGTCGCGGTGATCGCCTTTGAGGAAGTTCCGGCCAACGAGGTGCATCAATACGGTATTGCCAAGCCCAAGAGTGACGGGGAACTATTCGAAATCGAAGATCTCATCGAGAAACCATCCCCGTCAGAGGCGCCCAGCAATCTGGCCATCGCGGCCCGCTACGTCCTCGCCCCGGGCGTTTTTGATGCGATTCGACGCATCCATCCCGGCAAAGGCGGCGAAATTCAGATCACGGATGCCATACGCCTCATGATTCGAGAGGGCGGCAAAGCCTATGGCATCCGCTTGAACCGGGACGAACGGCGCTATGATATTGGAAACTTCCAGTCCTATTTTCGGGCGTTTGTGGAGTTTGCCCTGGCCGATAAGAAACAAGGGCCGGCTCTGCGCAAGCACTTGGAGACATTGTTAAATGATCATCATTCGTAAACGCGCCTACGCTCGAGCCGGGCTTCTGGGCAACCCGTCTGATGGCTACCATGGCAAGACCATCTCCATTATCGTGCGCAACTTTTGGGCGGAGGTCGTGCTGTATGAATGGGACACTGTGGACATTGTGCTCGCGCAAGATGACCGAGCCCGCTTCAGTTCCATACACGACCTGGTAAAGGACGTAAAACTACACGGCTACTACGGTGGCATCCGGTTGATCAAAGCCACCATCAAGCGGTTTGTTGACTACTGTCAGGCGAATCAGTTGACATTCCCGAACCGCAACTTCTCCGTGCGCTACCAAACCAATATACCGCGACAGGTGGGGCTGGCTGGTTCCAGTGCCCTGATTGTTGCGACCTTGCGCTGCCTCATGGAATTCTACGGTGTGGACATCCCGCTCGAAGCCCAGCCCACGCTGGTCTTGTCGGTGGAAAAAGATGAACTGGGCATCGGTGCCGGGCTCCAGGATCGCGTGATACAGGTTTATGAAGGTCTGGTTTACATGGATTTCGACAAGGCTCACGAACACCTTGTCGGCGGCTTGAAAAGCTACCAATACGAGCCGCTGTCCCCCGGTTTGTTGCCGCCTCTGTACATCGCCTACCACAACAGCCTCAGTGAGCCGACCGAGGTGTTCCACAACGACATCCGCGGACGATTCGACCGCGGTGAGGCGGGGGTTGTCGACGCCATGAAGCACTTCGCCGAACTTGCCGCCAGAGGACGCGAGGCGCTGCTCCAGCAGGATACGAAGCGGCTGGCGCGACTCATCGATGAGAACTTCAACACCCGACGATGTATCTACAATCTGGCTCCCTGGCAGATTCAAATGGTCGATGTCGCCAGACAGTGCGGTGCCAGCGCCAAGTTTGCCGGCTCAGGCGGCGCCATCATCGGCACCTATGACGACAACGCCATGTACCAGGAGTTGTGCGCCACGCTGACCGCCATCGGTTCCCGCGTTATCAAGCCGCAGATCCAATAGCCTCAATGAAAATGGTTGTCGGTTCGCCACCGCTTGCACTGTGGCGATTTGCTTGAGGAATTCGACAATGTGGTTCCAATTGGAAATCACGAGGGTCGCCAGATTTCGGTCGATTTGTCCGCGGAAACTTCCTATCGTGGCAGTCGTGTCCCGAAGCTTCCACATCCTTCTGCGCCTCATACTCGCTGTCAATCTAACCTCCGGAGTTGCCATGGGCCTCGACGCCATTCCGTCTCCTTCTCACAACGACACTTGTCTTGTATACATCGGCACCTACACGCGCGCACAGAGCAAAGGGATTTATGTGTGCCGCCTGAACACCGTCACGGGTGCCCTGACATCTCCCGCCCTCGCCGTTTCGACCGCCAACCCCTCGTTCCTCGCCCTCCACCCGAACCACCGTCTTCTATATGCGGTGGGCGAAACCACCGGCGCATCGAACGGCACCGTGAATGCATTTCTCATTGACGACAAGACGAGAACATTGATGTTGCTCAACCAGCAAACCTCCGCCGGTCGCGGTCCGTGCCATTTGGCTGTGGATGCGTCCGGAAGATGCCTGCTCGTGGCGAACTATGGTAGCGGCAGTATCGCGTCGCTGCCCATTCATGTGGATGGCACGCTCGGCCCGCCGGCAAGCGTGATTCAACATACCGGTTCCAGCATTGATCCGAAACGACAACAGGGGCCGCACGCTCACAGTGTCGGATTCGATCCTGCCAATCGCCGGGCCTTCTGCGCCGACCTCGGCCTGGATAAACTCCTCGTCTACAACTTCGACCCCGCCACTGCCACGCTCACGCCGAACGATCCGCCCTTTGGTGTGGTCAAACCCGGGGCGGGCGTACGCCACTTTGTCTTCTCTCCGAAAGGCGACCGCGTCTACGTCATCAACGAAATGGGGTCGACCATCACTGCCTTCGACTACGAAGCAAATCGCGGCGCGCTCACCGAGTTCCAAACCATCTCCACGCTCCCCGACACATTCACCGGCCCCAACACCGGCGCCGAGATCGCCATCCACCCGAACGGCAAATTCCTCTACGGTTCCAACCGTGGCGACAACAGCATCGCGGTCTTCGCCATCGATGATGCGACCGGCAAACTCACCCTCATCGGACATCAATCCACGCTCGGCAAAACGCCGCGCATGTTCGCCATCGATCCCACAGGGAACTTCCTCCTCGCCGCCAACCAGGATTCCAACTCCATCGCCGTCTTCCGCGTCGACCCCGCCACCGGCCGCCTCACCCCCACCGGCCAGTCCGTGGAGGTGTCCTTACCCTCCTGCGTGACTTTCGTGCCGACCCGGTACGAACCTTGAACGGTCCGTCCGCCATGGGATGAAATCGAGTCGTCAAAACAGGCGCGCTTGATTGGTCATTGCGTTCGTCGCTGACTGCTTCGATGGCGTGGTGCTGAAACTGCCAACATCGCTGCAAGTGCCGGTCTGTACGGTTTGTGATCGGCTGCACCTCATACGAACAACTGCTTGACAACCCGCTCACCGCCGGTCGACGTATGGTCGCAGCAACTCGTATCCGCTAGTCTAAGAATCTTATATGTCTCGACAGTGTCTTGCGCACTGGGCACGTGCGCACAGCAGTCATGATGGCTTCTCTTTGCTCAACGGTCAGATCACCGGTTAACTCCACTGCATACTTGAACAGGGCCTGCTCCGAACCGGAGCGGTCGAGCGAAACCTCGGTGACTACCCTTACCAAGGGGATCGAATGCTTGGAAGCATACGCTGTCGCTGCCATGTTCATGCAGGTGGCCAAAGCAGCCTCAAGCAGTTCATGCGGACGAAACCCAGACTCTCCTCCGCCTTTGTCTTGAGTGGTGTCGGCGTATGCTGAATGCCGTCCGTCGCTAAATTGAACCCGATATGGTGTTGCGTCGTTGACTGCTTGTATCATGGGCGTAACAGATTCCTGATGTGGTCAACGGGTGTGGGCCCCGGGGGCGCGTCGCAATCCTTTCGTGCTCCGCGTGTCTACTTCGTCCGCTTCGTGGTCTTCAACACCGTTGCTCGCGTCCGCAGTCGCAGTGCGTTCAATCGAATGAAGCCGGTGGCGTCGGTCTGGTTGTAGGCACCCTTGTCGGCTTCCATCGTCGCGATGTACGGGTTGTACAGCGACACGGGGCTCTTGCGGCCGGCCGTGATGATGTTGCCCTTGTAGAGCTTCAACCGCACCGCGCCCGTGACGTTCTGCTGGCTCTCGGTCACGAATGCCTGCAGCGCCTCGCGTTCGGGACTGAACCAGAATCCGTAGTACACCAGTTCGGCGTACCGCGGGATGAGTGAATCCCGCAGGTGCATCACCTCGCGGTCGAGCGTGAGCGTTTCGACCTGTCGATGGGCGAAATGCAGGATCGTCCCGCCGGGCGTTTCGTACACGCCCCGCGATTTCATGCCGACGAACCGGTTCTCGACGAGATCGACGCGCCCAATGCCGTGTTTACCGCCGAGCTTGTTGAGCGTGCGCAGGACGTTCGCGGGTGACAGCTTCTTGCCATTGACCGCCACGCAGTTACCCGAGACGAAATCCAGTTCCACGTACTCGGGCTCGTTCGGCGCGTCCTCGGGCGACACACTGAGCTTGAACATGTCCTTCGGCGGTTCGGCCCACGGATCTTCCAGGATGCCGCTCTCAAAGGAAATGTGCAGGAGATTGCGATCCATCGAGTATGGCTTTTTCGCGCTGGCCTCGACCTTGATGCCTTTCTCGGCGCAGTATGCGAGCATCTCCGAGCGGCCGGGGAATTGTCGCTGGTACTCGGGCAACCGCCACGGCGCGATGATCTTCAACTCCGGCGCCAGCGCCGCATAGGTCAACTCGAACCGGCACTGGTCGTTGCCCTTCCCCGTCGCGCCGTGCGCCACGGTGTCGGCGTGCTCCTTGCGCGCGACGTCCACCTGCGCCTTGGCAATGAGCGGTCGGGCGATGCTCGTGCCGAGATAATACTGGTTCTCGTAGATCGCACCCGCCTGGACCATCGGAAAAATAAAATCGCGCGCAAATTCCTCGACAAGATCGAGCGCGTAGAACTTGCTGGCGCCCGTCGCCTTGGCTTTCTTGTCGAGGCCCTTGAGTTCTTCTTCCTGGCCGATGTCGGCGCAATATGCGACGACCTCGCACCGATAAGTTTCTTTCAACCAGTGCAAAATGACGGACGTGTCCAGTCCGCCCGAATAAGCAACAACGATTTTCATAAGCCTGCATCTTGTACGGCTGTTGCCGGCAAAAATCACGAAAAATCTCGACTCACCTGCCCGCATCGCCTACGAAGTGCCCCATGACCTGTCGCTGCCTCCCGTGGCTTGCCCGTCGCGCCCTGCCTCGGCGTCGCGCTGGCATTGATGTGGCGACCGATGCGCGACGAAACCGCCACCACGGACGAGACGGCATTCCTGGGCGCCGGCTACTCCTGCTGGCAGGGCCACCGCTACTATCTCAACGTCGAGCACCCACCTCTGATGCAACTCTGGAGCGCACTGCCGTTGACGTTCTTGCACATAAAACTGCCCGCCGACTTCGTCAAACCGGAACAGGTCCCGAAACTGCGCGACGGCTATCTGGTCATCTTCGCAACCCGCCTGATGGCGACGGACTACCAGTGGTTGCGAGAACACCACAAACCGCTGACGCGAATTGCCAACACGCTGTTCGTCTACGCGCTGCCGTCTTCCACTAGCCGTCCAGTGGCAAATTGAGAGATCAGAGTTTGGGCAGGATAGTTTGGCTTGACAGCCAGTGAACCACAGTTTCATGATGCCGTACAAGGTAAGAAATGGGCGGCTAGCCGGGGAGCTTCGGGTCGCAGGGAGAAGTTTTTGAGGTTGATCATTAGAAGCTTCGGAGTTAATTGCTCGGGCCGCGTTCGCACGAGCAACTATATCTTATACCCCCCCTCAATTCGCAGATGTTTCGTGGCTGCTTTGCCAGTGCGGTCATCTTGTTTTGCGAAGCTCATAAAAGGAGAAGCGATCATGAAAATGCAATGTGCCAGAATAATTCGTCAACGAGCCGCTATAACGGCACTAACCCTTACTGCTGCATTGTCAGTTGCTGGCAGCGCACCAGCTCAAAATGTGTTCGTGTTTGAGGGCAATAATCAAGGCAACTGGAGCATTATGGAATTCAAACCAGGAGGGGTGGAAACCACCTTTGCGACGGTTGAAGCCTCTGAGGGGCTCGCGTTTAACAGCGCGGGCAATCTGTTCGTCTCGGCTTATGATGCGAACAGCATCTATGAATTCACTCCGAGCGCGGTGCAAAGCACGTTTGCGTCCGGGTTGACGGGTCCGTTTGGACTGGCGTTTGACAACGCGGGCAACCTATTTGTGGCAAATCATTCTGGCACCACGATAACCGAGATCACGTCGGGTGGATCGCAAAGCATGTTTGCGTCCAGTTTAGATGCACCTGCTGGACTCGCATTTAATGGCGCAGGGAATCTATTTGAAACCGATGAGGCCAGTGGGAATATCTATCAATTCACACCGAGCGGCACAAAAAGCCTCTTTGCGTCCGGGTTGAACAGTCCCTGGGGACTGGCTTTTAACAGTGCCGGGAATTTGTTTGTCGGCACCGGCAATGGCAATATCTATGAATATACTCCGGGGGGAACGCAGAGCACATTTGCCTCTGGCCTGGGTCGTCCCAACGAACTGGCCTTTGATAACGCGGGAAATCTGTATGTGGCCGATGGGCCGGCCGGGAACATTTATGAATACGCGCCGGACGGAACGCGGACCACGTTCGCCACAGGGCTGAGTAACCCGGTCGGCTTGGCGATCCAAGTGCCCGAGGCTTCTACATACGCAATGGTCAGCCTTGGCCTGTCCTTGCTGGTTTGCTTCCGTCGCCGAAAGAAATAAGAGCGAGTTGGGGACGGATGCGGCTCGCCAGGGCAGCGCCGCCTCCCGCGCTCAGGACCAGCGTTTCGCCTGAAAGGCAGTTGTCGGAATCCCGGGAAGCTACCAGCCACGACGCGGGAGTGGAAATCCTCTCCTGAGTGCACAAGATTTCCGCTCTTACGTGCTGTGGGTCACATTTTTGGCCCCGCCACGGTGGTGAGGTTTGACATTCAATTGCCGCGCATGTTAGCGTTTGCGCCCATGCACGCTGAAGTCACGATCCCCGTTTACAATGAAGAGAAGGACTTGCCGAAGTGTATTGATCGCCTCACCAAATTTCTAGGTGAGCAGAAACTGTTCGAATCCAGCATCGTGATCGCCGATAACGCCTCCACGGACCGCACGTGGGAGCTGGCGCAAGAACTGGAAAAACAGTACGCCAACGTCAAGGCCATCCATATCCCACGAAAAGGCCGGGGACTGGCACTGCGGACTGTCTGGATGCAAAGCGAGGCGGACATCGTCAGTTACATGGATGTCGATCTCTCGACCGACATCAAGTACTACCCGCTGATGGTGTACGGACTGAACATCGGGTACGACATTGCGATCGGCTCTCGTTTGATGCGGGCGTCGCGGATCAATCGCTCACCGAAGCGGGAGTTTCTTTCGCGCGGGTACAATGTCCTAATCAACCTGATGTTTTGGCCCGGGTTCTCGGACGCGCAGTGCGGTTTCAAAGCCTTGCGGCGCGACGTCGCGCTGCGGTTGCTGCCGCATGTGAAGAATAACAACTGGTTCTTCGATTGCGAGACGCTGCTCCTCGCCGAGCGACACGGTCTGCGTATCTTTGAGATTCCCGTAGAATGGGTCGAGGATCCCGATACCCGCGCGACAATGTTCGGAAGCGTGGTGGAACATTCCTCGGGACTGTTGCGCGTACGGTTTTCTGGCTATGGACAGAAGATCTGAGGCCAACTTGTCACGTGAATTGTGACGCAGTCCCCCGACAAAATTTGCTCGATTATCGCGGCTGTCCTGCTCGCCGTGATGGCCATCCTGATGTTCGCGGTGTCCACGCAGGACTCGGCGACAGTGGACGAGACCACTTATCTGGCTGCGGGTTACTCATTTTGGCAGGGGTATCGCTACTATTTCGTGGCGGACCACCCACCTGTGGATCAAATGCTCGCCAGCATGCCGCTGTTGGCGATGGACGTGCGTCTGTCCGACAACGCGAAGGCCCTCCTCAGCAAGCAGGCTGGGTATCCTTGGACACTCACTTGGGACTGTCAAATACAGCCTGTGAAGACGTTGTTTCCGCACGGGCGGGACAACTGGTACTTCTGGGCCATGCCCGAAGGACAATTATTCGGGCAGATTCTTGTGTATGACGGCACAAACGACGCCGAGGCCATGATGCTATCCGCCCGCCTCGTACAGGTGGTCCTGACGTTGCTGGCTGGTGGCTTTATTTTCTGGTGGGCTCGGCGGCTGTCCGGGCCCATCGCCGCCGTGCTGGCGCTGGCCACGTGGGTGGCCAATCCACTTGTCCTGGCTTACGGACACTTGATCATTACTGACGTCGGGGCCATGGCAATGATACCGGTCGCTGTGTTTGCATTGGGGAGGTTTGTGGAGCGACCCGGCCGGGCGACGGCAATATGGGCCGGCGCAACTGTCGCCGGCGCACTCGCTTTCAAGTACACGTCGCTAACCTTGGGACCGATTTTGCTCGCATTGGCCGCTCTCTATCAACTGAAGCTCCGACCATCACTGGACCATTGGAAAACGCTGTTGCAAAACTGTGGATGGGCCGCGTTCGCGGCTTGGCTCGTTCTGTTGGTCGCATACCTACCCGAATGGAAATTGCCGCCGCCGATTAGTGCGGAGCAGGCGAGCCAACTCGGTGTGCCCGGGTGGTTCCAATCCCTGCGCCTTGTATTGATGCCGCGCGACTTCTTCAAGGGACTCGCCATTGGGCTCGCACAAGCCCATCATCCTCGCGAGGCGTATCTTGATGGCCAGTGGCGGACTGGCGGGTGGTGGTATTACTTTCCGGTCGCCCTGTTGCTCAAGACCCCCATTCCACTCTTGATGCTCGCCGCCGTGGCGCTCGGATTGTTATGCAAACAAGTCCGCCGGTTGGAATTCGCCGTCCTGGTACCATGGATTGCTGCAGGGGTTTATTTCCTTATGGCCATCACCAGCAAAGTTAACATCGGGGTCCGCCATACCCTGCCCCTCTTCCCCCTGCTCGCCATCGGTATCGCCACCCAATGGCCTGCCGTCTCCCAACGATGGAGACCTCTGGTGTGGGTTCTGGCGGGCTGGCTCGGAGCGGAGGCTCTGCTCGCTTATCCCCTCTACATTCAGTCTTTTAACGAATTCGTTGGTGGCCCGAAGAACGGCTACAAGTATCTTATCGACTCGAATTATGACTGGGGACAAGATGCCAAACGGCTGAAGAAATTTCTCGAAGACCGTGGCATCACGCACATCTATCTCGATTACTTCGGGACACAATACAACATCGAGTATCTCAGAATCCCGAACACCCGCGTGAACGCGGACCAGGCGCGACAGATCCAAGATGGATGGCTCGTGGTTTCCGCGTCGGAGTTGATGCGGCCGGAATGGGCCTGGCTGCGCGAATCAAGGGAACCGACAGCTCGCGTGGCCGACACCTTGTTCGTCTATCACTTTCACCACAACGAATAACGGTGCCCGACACGAGAACGCGCCCTGCTGTGCGTGCGGTGGAAAGGCTGACTGGTCGCGATCAACCATTCGCGAAGTAAGCCGTCAATTCGCCGTTGTCTGCGCTGAAACTGGCACACGCGGAGATTTCCAAACGGCCCACCACTCATCAACGCATTTGCCCAGCAGCAACCAAATTGGCGGCATCATGATCAATATGTATCGTTCCCATCCAAACTCATTCATGTCCAGCGTGATCGGGTCGGTGGACGCCAGCCAGATCAGGAGAACGGCCGCGGCGTGCAACAAAAAGATCAGCAACAGCAAACTATACGGATAGGAACGCGTTGTTCGGGAAAAGAGAATGTACGGCACGGCCATCAGCCAAAAGATGTTCCATTTGGGATAGCCGTAGGTATTGTAGAAGTGCAGCGCGTTCTGCCCGACAATCGCGTGAATAAGTGTGGGAAGCTCCGACCACCGGATATTGCTGGCCGTCACGGCCCGGAATTGGTCTTCCCCGGCGGGAATGCTCCTTTGAAAAATCACCCAGGGGAGAATCCAAATCCCGGCAATCAATAGATACAGCCCCAAATGCCCAAAGAGCTTCTTGCGCTCCGCGGGAGCCGCAGCCATCAGAATCGACAATGCGATGACGACGGTGTGAGTCACGAGAATAATTTTCCCCTCTTCCTTCGTGAACATGGCACCGCCGATCAGAAACCCGGCCATCAGGAGGGACGGTAATCGTCGCGATTGCATCCAGTCGAACAAGCAGTAAAGCGAAGCGGCATTCAGGAGCATTAACGGCACATCGCCCTGGGCACATTCGGCGTAATTCATCAATGCCGGAAACGAAGCGAATGCGGCCGTCACGGCCAGTGAGGTCATTCGCGACGTTTGCCTTCGCAGCGCGCCGTACAGCAACGCGGTCGCCACAATCACGTTGACAGGATTCAGAATGAAGATGCCGACATCGTCCCAGTGGCCCAGCACGGTGGCGACCCACGCATACATGAACGGCACCAGCAATGGATAGATCGGATGCGAATACTGCAGCTCATTCCTATTGAAGTAGCGCGTCGTTCGGACCGTTTCGAAGAACACAACCTTGGCCTTCAACCCCCACACACAGATCCCGTCCCAATCGTTCATCGGCGTTATCAAGGAAGCCATCGTGCGCGCGATGAGACAAGCCAGGATAATTGCCACGAGAGACCACTCCATTTCGCTGAGTGGCACCCGCGGTTCGGCGTTCCGTCGCAACCGCACATAGGGCGTCAGCGGGGCGCGCCGAATGGCATAGGCCACCACGGCGGAGAATCCGATCAGCCCCACAATCGGCGCGACATGCAGGCGGTGGCCAGCCCATGACATCAGGAACATGGGCATGCCCAGCGCGGCCATGCCCAGGGGATAGCAGTAGGCCAGTCGTTCCCACCACCGGTAATGAAGTGGTTCCGGTTCGATCACATAGAACGCAACGCCGCCGGCGGCAACAATCACGAATACCGCGAACAACAACGCCGGAAAATTGTTGGGGAGCATCATATTATTTTATTGGGAATGTGCCGCGGGTTGTACCTCGCGGTACTGCAGTCCGTTCTTGTAGCTCATGACGTGCGTAAACCCGTTGGTAACCAACCAATCTTCCGTCGGCAATTCATTCCAGGCCGCGTACGCTTCGTCGGTGCGATATTCTCCATTCGTCATGGTGGCGGTTACCAGTCGCGGATAAAAAAAGTAGACGGAATTCCAGTGAAGCTGCCGTTGGGGATACGTAAGGTAAAGTTTCGCGTCCACCGGAAATCGATCAGCAATTTCCGAAAGAACGCGCGCCGCCTGACTCACCACCAACTGCCGATCCTCAAACGATTTCCCCCACAAGGTCGTTAGGCGATGCACCGGCACCAACAGACCGACGAAAAACATGCCGACTTGCACGAGCAGGGCCGCCAGCAAACAACCGGCAAGAAGGGACCGGCCTCGGGAAAGCAACTGTCTCAGGATCGATCGCCCCCCCTTGCGGCTGCCATCCGCAACTGTCGTCCTCGATCTTTTCATGCACTATTCCTCACTTGGAAAGCAAACCAGAGACGGCGCGTTGTCTGTGTGCCACTCACGGAGCGAGAGGGACCGATTCACGGCGGTGAAATACAAACACATTGTTCTCATTCAGTACGAGCTCATAGTTCGTGTTCGTGTAGTAGGACATTACCAGATCACGCGTGACGGCGTCCTTGGGGAACCGTCGTTCGTTGGCATCCAGGATGATGTAGTCCAACTCATACATCTTCTCCCGCGGCCAGAGATCGCTCATGGGATGAGTCGGGTCGAATTGCAATTGATGCAGCGCCACCGGCCGGCCCGCAAAATGCCCGAGCATGGTGACGGGCGACAAGACCGATGCCTCCCGTGGTATGAGCGCCAACGCCTTCTGCGACGTCTCCGTATAGGGAGTCGATAGGAAGTCCTCGATGTTGAGCCAGAGAGGCCAACTGGAAATCGAAAGCACGCAAATACTGAAGGCGATGCCGACCTGCGACGGCAGCCAGCGCCATTTGTCCTGCGCCAGTACGGACAGCCGGCGCACACCAAAGACGGCCGCCACGCACAGCAACGCGCCCGACGTAGGGTTGTAGTGCCACGGGATGACCCGAAAGGCCGATTCGTTCACGAGCAGGCTGATCCCCAGGCTCGGCAACGCGAAGAGGATCTCCCAGCACAGCAACGGCGCCACCCAGAGCAACGGTTGCAGCATCTTGAGCAGATACAATCCGCGATCCAGGTCCCACATCTGGGCCACCACCCGCAGCGGCTGCGTCAGACACGTCTTGATCAACTCGCCGGGCGTATTGCCCAGGTCCCCGAAGTAGTGTGCCACGATGTAGCCGTGGGCTCCGGCGAAATGCGGTATCACCACCTTGAAAATGAACACCCCGTACGCCAACGCCATGGCCACGGGTGTAACGATCCACTTGATTCCGCGACGACGGACCGCCGCATACACACCAAACATCCCCGTGGTCAGCGGCATGCTCTCTTGTCCCATCATCGCCAGCAGCGCAAACACCGCAAACGGCCAGAATCGTTTCTGTTCGAGAAAGTACACGGCCGCAATCACGTAGGGCAACGCCCAGTACTCCCAATGAATCTGGTTCACGTGGTTGGTGACTACCGTGGGGTAAAACAGAAAGGCAATCGTCATCAGCCAGGCCCCACGATCCGTCTCCAATACCTTTCGCGCCAGCAAGAAAAAGGGCACGCCTGCCGACGCGATGATCATCGATTGCACCAGCAGCAGGGTGTACGCGCTGGGAACCACCCAGTAGAACGGCACCCCCACCAGGATCGCGGGTGTCACGTGCACTCCAAAATGGCTCATCCCCACGTAAATGCTATAGAAGAAACGCCCGTGCACGGTGTTCCAGAACGCGTTGACGATCACGGCGTCATCGCCCTCATTAGAGTTCATGATGCCGAACTTGCGTGCCGCGAGCGCGAAAAACACCAAGGCGTAGACCGTGAGGAACACCAACAGCGGCCGCAACGACGGAGATGACTGTTTATCGACCGCTGGTCGCGCCGTGGACTCGGGCTTCATGAGGGTTTGGCGGCCACTTTCGTGTAACGCGCCCGGAGACTGATGAACTGCCGACCGGGAATGAGTTTCCATTTGAACAGCAGGAACCGCCCAGTCAATGTGAGTATCTTCAGGCCGTACACGACGCTGGCGGAAAAGCTCGCCGACGACGCTTCGGGAAAATACCGCGTCGGTACGCCAATCTCGGCGATCCGGAATCGTGCCGCCACGACCTGGGCGATGATCTCCTGATCGAAAATGAATCCATCGGAATCGATCGAGTAATTCACCGACTCCAAGACCTCCTTGCGAAACGCCCGATAGCCGGTGTGATATTCGGAAAGATCCAACCCGAAGGTTGTGTTTTCCACCCAGGTCAGAAACCGGTTGGAGAAGTATTTCCACCACGGCATCCCCTGCTGCAGCGCCGTACCGCCCTTGAGCCGCGAGCCCAGCACGACGTCCGCCTCCCCCTTGCTGATCGGTTCCACGATCTGCGGCACGAGCCGGGGGTCATATTGATAATCCGGATGCACCATCACCACAATGTCCGCCCCCGCCTTCAGCGCTTCTGTATAGCAGGTCTTTTGATTGGCGCCGTACCCGTAATTCCGATCGTGCATAAACACTTCCAGGTTCAGTTCACGCGCAATCTTCAATGTCTCGTCCGTCGAACCGTCGTCCACCAAAATCACCGTGCTCACCGTGTCCTTGGGCAGCTCTTCGTACGTCATCCGCAGCGTGCGTCCGGCGTTATAGGCGGGCATGACGACAACGACCTTGGGTTTCATGACGTCTTCCTTGGATGAGCTATCGCGACAAACTGAAAACCGAACATGGTCTTCCAGCCCCGCGTGACCAGCCCGTTGAGGGCCTGCACCGCCCGCAACCACCCGCCATGGTAACGCCTGGGTACTACCAGGAACAATGGCACGGGCGTCCCGACGATCCGGTCGCACTCCAACCCCGCCTCGCTCAGGAACCGGCGGAACGAGGAGAGGGTGAAGAACCGCAGGTGCGTCCGGTCCAGAATCCCGCGGTCGGCGTACTGGAATCGGCCAAACAGAAGAAGGTTGAGGCGCACCCACAAATGCGCCACATTGGGCACCGAAACAATCACCTGACCTTCCGGTCGCAAGCAGCGATTGAATCCGGTGAACACTTCCATCGGGTTTCTCAGATGTTCCAAGATGTCACCGTACACAATCACGTCAAACTGTCCATTCAGTGGCGGCAACGGCTTGTCCAAATCCGCCACAATCATTTCCTGACATTTGTCTTCGCCCAGCGCCGCCAATTCCGGGCTGCCTTCGATACACGTCACCTCAAACCCGCATTGTGTAAACCTCTGCGCCAACACGCCTTGTGCCGAACCCACATCCAGCAGTCTCTTTCCCTTCCCGTCGCCGACACTCCTCAAAATGACCGAATGGCTCGAATACGGGTCATCCACCTTGGATTGGTAGGTGAGCCGCGCCGTCGGGTAATATGCGTCGGCATTTGGCTGGATCTTGTTTGGCTGACCGCTTTTCCCCACGGACATACGCATGTAAGGAGCCGCATCGGGAATCCAAAGTCAAGCACGATGATGCGGTCGACCGCCCAGCGTTGACTTGAGCCAGCCGCTTGGCTACTCTCCCGCGCCATGACACCGAACCAATTCGCGGCATCGTAGTTGCTCTAAGAACCCGTCATGAAAGGCATCATTCTCGCCGGTGGTCTGGGCACGCGGCTGGCCCCGTTGACCAAAATTACCAACAAACATCTTCTGCCGATTTACGACAAGCCAATGATTTTCTATCCCATCAAGACGCTCGTCGATGCGGGTGTGCGCGACCTGCTCATCGTCACGGGCGGCAATAACGCCGGCGACTTCCTGCGCCTGCTCGGCAACGGCAGCGCCTTCAATCTTCCCCACATCAACTATACCTATCAGGAAGGCGAAGGCGGGATTGCCGACGCGCTGCGGTTGGCGGAACATTTCGCCGAGGGCCAGAAGATTGTCGTCATGCTGGGCGATAACGTCATCGAGAAGGATATCCGCCAGGGGGTTGCGGCGTTTCGAAAACAAAAGCGGGGAGCCCGCGTCTACCTGAAGGAAGTGGCCAATCCCCGTGCCTACGGCGTGGCCGAATTGCACGGCCAGCACATCGTCAGCATCGTCGAAAAACCCGCTCATCCCAAGTCCAACCTCGCGGTGATCGGCGTTTACATGTACGACCCCGCCGTCTTTGATATTATCCGCACCCTGAAGCCGTCCGGCCGCGGCGAACTTGAAATCACGGATGTCAACAATGCCTACATCAAACGAGGTCAACTGTCCTACGACGTCCTCGACGGCTGGTGGGCCGATGCCGGCGCCTCTCACGACAAACTCTTGGAAACCAGCCTGCTCGTTGCCCAACGTGACGGCATGAAACTCAGCGTCTCGCGAGGGAAAAACTGATGCGCGTCCTCGTCACCGGCGGCGCCGGCTTCATCGGCTCGCATTTCGTCAAGTTCGCGCTGCGAACCCATCCGGATTGGCACATCACCAATCTGGACAAGCTCAGTTACGCGGGCAATCTCGATAACCTGACCGATCTTACCGATCCCGCCCGCCATCAGTTCGTCAAGGGCGATATAGCCGACCATGAGTTGGTGACCAAACTCTGGAGTCACGGGGTCGATATCGTCGTTAATTTCGCCGCCGAAACGCACGTGGATCGTTCGATCCTGTGGGCCGATGACTTCATCAAGACCGACGTGCTCGGCGCGTTCACGTTGCTGGAGGCCGCGCGCGAATTCGGCGTGAAGAAGTTCATTCAGGTTTCGACGGACGAAGTGTACGGCAGCATTGCCAGTGGCAGTTTCACGGAAGAATCGCCGCTCAACCCGCGCAATCCCTACTCCGCCAGCAAAGCCGGCGCGGACCGGCTCGCCTACGCGTATTTCACCACGCATAACGTGCCCGTCACGATTACCCGCTGCTCAAACAACTTTGGCCCCAACCAATACCCCGAAAAATTCATCCCGCTGTTCATTACCAACGCGCTCGAAGGCAAGCCGCTGCCGCTGTACGGCGATGGCCGCAACGTCCGCGACTGGATTTATGCCGAGGACCACTGCGCCGCCATCGATTTCCTCATCACCCACGGCCAGACGGGCGAGACCTACAACATCGCCGGCGGCAACGAAGTCGAGAATATCGACATTGCCCAAGCCATCCTCCGCAAGTTAGGCAAGCCCGAGTCGTTGATCCAACTGGTCAAGGACCGGCCCGGCCATGACCGCCGTTATTCTCTCGATGCCGGCAAACTGGCCACTCTCGGCTGGCGTCCGAACCGCGATTTCCCCCGCGCGCTCGATGAGACGATTGACTGGTACGTCCAGAACGAGTCGTGGTGGCGCAAGATCAAGAGCGGCGAGTTCAAGGAATATTACACCGCCCAGTACGGCTCCCGTTTGTGAAAGTGCTGCTCACAGGAGGGGTCGGGTTCATCGGGTCGCATATCGCCCGCGAACTGGTCCGCCAAGGCCATGAAGTACACGTTATCGTGCTGCCGGGAATCGACCGCTCCCGCGTCGACGACATCGCTCCCTCGCTGCGCTTCATCGAAACCGATTTGCTGAATCCTGCCGCCGAACTTGCGGATTGGCGCTTCGACGCGTGCCTGCACCTCGCCTGGTTCGTCGAGCCGGGCAAGTATCTTCACTCCCCGCAGAATCAGGAGTGGGTTGGTGGCAGTTTGCGCCTGGCGCGTCGGCTTAAGGAGGCAGGCTGCCAGCGGTTCATCGCGGCGGGAACCTGTTTCGAGTACGCCACCAGCGATCCGCCGCAAACTGAATCGACGCCGACCGCTCCCGCCACCATCTACGCGCAGTCGAAGCTGGCGCTTTTCCAGGCGCTCCCATCGGTCGGGATCGATTTCGCCTGGGTGCGGTTTTTCTATCAGTACGGTCCGTTCGAGGATCCGCGGCGGCTCGTGCCCGTCGTGATCAACCAGCTCCGGCAGGGACAGGAAGCCAAACTCGTCACCGGCGATCGCATCCGCGATTATCTCCACATCGAGGACGTCGCCAGCGCCGTTTGCGCGGTCGCCCAAAGCAAGCTGACCGGCGCGGTCAATATCGGCAGCGGCCTGCCGGTGACAACGCGCGACATCGCGTTGAAAATCGGCGAGGTGCTCGGTCGCGTCGATTTGATCAAACTCGGCGCGTACCCCGATTCCCCAACCGAGCCGATGCACCTCCTCGCCGACAATTCGAAACTCCGAGAAGGCACCGGCTGGAAACCCCAGTACGACCTCGAAGCCGGCCTCCGACAAACCATTGAGTGGTGGAAGAGCCGGTAGAGACGGGGCTGTGAACTACCGATTGCGGACTGCCAACCCCAGCCCCACAAGGAACGCCACGATACTGACCACTGCCGCCACCGCGTACGCTCGCGGCGGTTGATAGCGCAGGAGAATCGTGTGGCTGCCCGCGGGTAATTGCACTCCCATTAAGCCACAACTGACCCGCAAGACCTCGGTGGGCCGCCCGTCGATTTCCGCGCGCCAGAACGGATAGTAGCTCTCGGCAATGACCGCCAGACAGGCCGACGGCGCCGTCAACTGGATGCGCACCAACTGCGCGTTCTCCCGGGTGAGTTGCACGTTTTCCAACGATACAGGTGTCCCGGCATTGACCGGCGGAAACGGCGAACTATCCTCGCCATACACCCGCTCATACTTCTGCGCTTCGTCGGAGGGAACTTCGCCAGGACTCCCTTCGTTCGCTTGGACCAGCGGCCAGTTCTTCGCCGAGAGCGCCAGCGCGAGCGATGCGGATTTGTGAATGTCGCCGGCATAGAGACAGGCGCGCGCGTACGCCGTCACGTATGGCCGCGCCGTATCGTTGCGAAAGACGATGAAATCTTCATTCGTCGACACGGCGGCATAGTTGCGCGACAGATCATCGAGCACCATTTGCGGCTGGGGAACACCGGGGCTGGCCATATCAAAGACGATATACCGCGCCCCCATCAAGTCCAGGAAGGCCCGATTCATGACGATGCGGTGATCCGCCAACTGGATGATCGCCTGTTGGTTCAATAGTCCTGTCCCGAGCGGGCACATCCAGTTGTAAAAGGCCTCGTAGACCTGCGGTTTGCCGCCCCACATTGGCCCGAGCAGGTGGAAGTATCGCCCGGAAAGCGAGTAGGTCTTGACCCAATCCGGATCTTTCTCGAGCGAATGGTACGCCGCCTGCAAATTCGTCAATGTGTGAGCGGGGACGCCATTGTCCCACGTCGGTTTTTGATACGGCCAGTAGTCCAGCAACAACAGCACCCCAAGGCCTGCCACAATCTTCGGCGCGTGTGCCCGCCATTTCTCCGCCACGAGGACATCCGTGACAAAGAATCCCGCCAGCATCGCTCCCAGAAACACCGCGGGTGTATCGTAAAAGACATACGGCGCCCGGATATCCTTGAAATACGGCAGTGCCGCCAACCATTGGAAACCGGGCACAAACAGGAAAATCGCCAGAGCCACGCCGGCGATTACTCGCTTGCGGCCCATGGTCAATTTTCGTCGATAGAACAGCACCAAAAATGCAATGCTCACCAACAGCCACGCGAACGCGACCCCGGATACCTGTTGCGATGAAAGCGCCTCCCATGTCGCCCAGTTGGCCGTCCATACGCTGCTCGGTCCCGTCGCCAGCATCACACTTGCCAGCAACGCTGCCACGAAGAACCAAAACGCCCGTCGCTCAACCCGACGCGCATTCCACACCGCGGTGGCCACAAGAATCGCCAGCAATACAACGCCCATGTATTTCTCGGGAGAGTCCGAGCCCGCCGAGCCCAGCGACATCAACCGTTGCACTTGGTCGTATTCCGCCTGACTGCTGACGCGGCCGCCGTTGGCCTGGATCCGCGACATTACACCGTTGACAAGATTGCTCGTGGCCGAGCCGTTGCGATCCACCAAACCCAGCAGACTCTTGAATGCGAAGCCTTTCTGCCAGGCTGCCAACGGATCGCCGTAAAACAGCTTCACGTAACCCGATTCTACAACCCCCGGCACCAGCATCCACGACCCCATCGCCAACCCCATGGCCGCCAACAACCCGCATGTTCGTGCGGTTGACCGCCACTGTTGGCGTCGCGTCCACTGCCAGTACAAAGCATAGCCAAACAAGAACAGGAACATGGTGAACGCCTGTTTGTTATCCGTCCACCACGCCAGCACGGCGACGAGAGCACACAGGAACGTGTCCCGAAAGGTGTTGGATTCGAGCGCCCGCGCCAGCGTCAGCCAGAGCAGCGGCATGAATGGAAAAAACAGGATGATGGTCATGTGTTCGGCGCCGGCCGCGCGGATGATCTGTTCCGGGTGCAACAGGAACGCCACCGCCGCCAACGTCGCCGCCCAGTCATGCTTCAGGAAATGCCACGCGCAAAAGTACATGGTCATGGCACCGGCGAAGATCGCCAGTAGGGCCATGAGTTTTCCGGCGGTGATGAGGTCGGTGAACATCGACAAGAAAATCCACGGCACCAGATAGAAGCCACGACCATGATTGAGGCCGTAGCTCGATCCGCTCATGAAATACGGCGTCCACCAGGGCAGGAAATGATGTTGGGAAATCTCGCGCTTGATGTCCCACACCCGCGAAGCCGAACCGCTCAGTTCGTGTTCGCTCAACCCCAGCGGCAGCCAGTGCATGCCGAGCCAGATGCAGTACGCCAGCGCCACTGCCACCGTGACCCACAGCCCGAAACTGGGCCGCTTAGCGCTGAGCGTTGATGGCGCTTGCATGAGATTGATGTAAGAGTTGCCAGGCGGCGGTTTCCACAGAGTCTAATGACAGATCGCGGACACAGGCGTAGTCGAGCCCGGCTGGACAGCTTAACGGTCGGCTCGAATAGTAAAAGCAGGGGCTGCAGGGTAACCCGCGGCTGACGATGACGTGTGGTGTCCGCCAAGGACGCACCCACGTCGGATTGGTCGGTCCAAAGACCGCCACGCAAGGCACCTTGCACGCCGAGGCGACGTGAAGCAGCTCGGAATCATTGCCGACGAACAATTGGCACCGACGGAACACCGCGGCCACCGCGCCGATCGGCAGCCGACGCGCCACCGCCACAAAGCCGGGTTTTTTGTGCACCGCGCTACTCACCTTCTCGTCTAG
>JBEKLM010000039.1:0-43390 GCA_050010195.1 Verrucomicrobiia bacterium | reverse complement strand
AGCCCGTCACACAATACATTGTAGTGCAATGTATCGCCGGCGGCGCAGGGAATTCGTTGAGGCGGGCGGGGGGAGGGGGACTACCGTCGCTCCGAATTGTTGCAATGATTGGACGCGACCCGATACTAATCTGCCGAGCGCAGTTTCCAGTGTCGGCTGGCGAAAACCAGTGCGAGAATGCCCATCCAGACCAAGGAATCAGAAGCCGGCTCGGGGACGACGGTGCTATAGGCGCCGAATCCGTCCGGATCCACGGAAGTCGAATTGTCACTAAACCCAACTGTATAGGGCACGTTATCTCCGTACCAGCCTCCCGAGTCCGGCTTGGTGCCTTGGACCGCAAAACCGTTTAACGATCCTCCGGGCGCAATGGCGGCACCCGGATTGTTGAGGGAGAACGTGGCGGTGTAGAAGCAGAGGCTGGTCAACGTCGCCGTACCTGACCACCCGGCCGGTAGGGAACTAAAGGTGGGGGCCGAGACGGAATAAAAGTCCGCAATCGAAAAGCTCGTGAGATTCGGCCCCGATTCGGGGCTGGTATTGAAAACTTGGAAGGAGAGCGTCAAAACATCCCCTGGATAGTCAATGTCCAGATTGTAGTTAAACGAACCGTCGCCGAGCACCTGTGGCCCGGCGCCCAACAACCAGGCGATCATCACCGTAAGAAAGAGAACCTTCTTCATCGGCGTCACGTCTTGTCCTGTAGAAGAAACAATTTATCGCATGTACCTGGAGGCCGTCCAAGTCAATAGTGATGTGGTTTTGGAAGGAATTCTCGAGGCGAAATTTCCTTCTGTCTGCGATGTACGCAGCGTAAGGCGCAGTCGGTCGGCATGGCGAAAGGCGGCGACGGGCGGACGGCTCGGAGAGCCGTCCCTACCGACGGCGGGCGGGAATAGCAAGGGCGCGACGCGCAGGCTAAAGCCGTGCGGCTACGGGGAACAAACCGAAGACGGCGGCGACGACAGGGCCTCGAAGACAATTCGGGGTAAGCGTGGCGCCGCCAAGAGACGAACGGCGGCAAGCGGAGCGCTTGCCCTACAATCCGGAAACGGCACGGCGGGGAGGCGGGCGGGGGATTGGGCGACTACGTAGCGTTCCCCGCACTTCCTTGGTCAACAAGACCAAGGACGTCGCCAATGGATAGTGGCCAACTGGGGAGTTGTTGAACGGTTCCATCGTCATAAATGTTGAAACCGAGAGGTTCCAGTGCGACTGGCTTGCGTTCGTGGGCAAGGACAGTAAACGTCACAAACCAGTGGGGAACGATGGCGGCTTTGTCAATCGGCGGGAATGGCGTACCGAGTTTTTGCTCGGTCTCGCGTTTTTTTTTGCTGAGCCATTCAGCGTTGGTCGTCATATACTCTTGGTCGATTCGCTCCGCATGACCGCTTGACGACCGAGACTTCATCTCCTCCGTCAGATGGGACTTCGCCAGTAGGATTGCTTCTTCTTTGGTCATCACATCGCCATGGGTCTAACACTGCTACATGTTTCGCCAATATAGGACTGAACCGGAAAGGTGCAAGAGGCGATTTTGGGGGCGGGGGAACAGGGCATGGTCGTTTGAGGAAACCGGGGGGGCAAAAACGGGCAAGGGCTGTCGTCGTTCACCCGGTTGGCTTCTCGTGGCCAGCATCGCTCTTCTCTTTTGGCTTAACCCCGCAGGATTTTGCGATTTCCCCTAGCGTTTGCCGGCACTCATCGCTCAGTTTCTCGCTATCAGGAGTCCCCTGAATCCTTTGGATGAATGCCCTACAATCCGGAAACCGCACGACAGGCGGACGTCCGGCGCAGGCTAAAGCCGTGCGGCTACGGGTGCGATCGGGCGGAACGGCACGGCGGGCGGTGTGGGGTGAGCGGTTGGCTCCCGCGAATGAGATTCGCGGCTACAAGGGCAAAGCGGCGTTCGGCCGCGCACGCTAAAGCCGTGCGGCTACGGGGTGCGATCGGGCGGAACGGCACGTAGAGTATTGGCATTTCCGTCCGGATGTGTTTGTATCGCGGTTCACATGAAAATTCGGGGTGTCATATTTGACATGGACGGGACGATTACGGAGCCGTTCTTTGATTTTGTGAAAATCAAGGAAGAGGCGGGGATCGGGGACGTCGATATGCTGGATTATCTGGCCAAAGCGTCGGGTCCGGAGCGGAAGCGGGTGCAGGTGATCATGACGAAGTTCGAGGATGCGGGCGTGGCGGAAGCCAGGCTGAATCGGGGTGCGCGGGAGCTGTTGGACGATCTGGCGCAGCGGGGGATGCCGACGGCATTGTTGACCCGCAACACGCGGCGGTCGGTGGACGGGGTGTGTCGGAAATTGAACCTGAAGTTCGAGATTGTTGTCACAAGGGAGGACGGGCCGTACAAGCCCGCGCCCGAGCCGATTTGGGAGATCGCGAAGCGTTGGGGCGCGAAGCCGGGTGAGGTGTTGATGGTCGGCGATTACAAATGGGACGTGCTCTGCGCGAAGAACGCAGGCGCGCCGTGCGCGTTGCTGGCGAACGGGGATGAGGACGCGGCGTGGGCCAAGGACGCGGACCACATCATCACGGAGTTGACCGAAGTGATCGAGATAATCGAAGGGAAAAAGCGATGACAAATGCCGTGGTGGGGATGGTGACGTGTTCGACGCGGGCGGAGGCGCGACAGGTCGCCAAGGCCGTGCTGACGAAAAAACTGGCGGCGTGTGTGAACATTGTGGCCGGACTGGAATCACATTATTGGTGGCGGGGCAAACTCGAAGGCGCGCGGGAATGCCTGCTGTTGATCAAGACGACCCGTGGACGGACGGGGGCAATCACGAGCGCGATCAAAGCGACGCACAGCTACGAGGTGCCCGAAATCATATTTCTGCCGATTCTCGCGGGCGAGCGGCGCTATCTCGGATGGCTGCGTTCTTCCGTTGCGAAAATTGCGGCCGCGTGTTTGTTGTTGGCGTCCGTCGGTCTGGCCCATGCCGACCAGGTTGATGACCTGATCAAGCAACTTGGCAGCACGAACGACGAGGACCGGGCGGAGGCGGCGGACGCGTTGGCGCATGTGGGCGGGACGCGCGTCGAAAAGCAATTTCGCGAGATGTTGACGTCGTCGAGCGTTGAGCGGCGGCAGGTCGCGGTCGTGGGATTGTTGCAGGTGAGTGATGCCGACGAGGATTTGCAACGTGTGCGCGCCTGTTTGAAGGATGAAAACCAAGTGGTGCGTTGGTCGGCAGTGCTGGCGCTGCAGAACAGCGGACGCGCCGAGGCGGTTCCGTGGCTGGAGGAGGTTGCGAAGTCGGACGCGGCGGATGCGGTGCGCGAGGCGGCGACGGAGGCGTTGTCGAAGCTGCGCTCGGGCATCCGCTGGGTGCGATCGTTGTCGGAGGCGAAGGAAAAAGCGCGGCAGTTGAAGAACCCGATTCTGGTGTACGTGTTTCTCCGCGATTCCGATTACTGCCAGAAACTCGAGGAAGGCGTGCTCGCGGACAAATCGGTCATGGCGGCGGCGGAGGAATTTGTGTGCGTGCGCATCGATGCCGGCAAGGACGCGGATGAAACGCGCCAACTGGATGTGCGCGGTGCGCCGACGATTTTGTTTTTGGACGGGCAGGGCAACGAGATGTCACGGGTGGCGGGGTTGGTGGACAAGGAGCAGTTGCTGACGAAATTGAGCGAGGCCAAGCGCAGCAAGTTGACCTTCCGCGAGGCGCGGCGGCTGGCGATGCAGAATCCGGCGGACGTGCAGGCGAATTGGAAGGTGGCCGAGACCTATTTGGAAGAGGGGAACGAGAGCCTGGCCGAACCGCACCTGCGCAACGTGATCGAGCACGACGAGGAGAACCAGTACGGCTACACGGACAAGGCGATGTTTGCGTTGGGATTCGCTCTCGGCAAGCGCGGCGAATATGGGCAAGCGGCGTACAGCTTCGAGAAGCTGCTGGGGCGCTGGCCGGATTACAAGGACAAGGACAAAGCCCTGTATTGCCTTGGGCTAAGCCAGTTGGCAGTCGGACAGAAGGATAAGGGGCGGGCCCGGTTGGAACAATTGGTGAGCGAGTTTCCGAATAGTTCGACGGCCAAGAGCGCCCAGGCCGCATTGGACAAACTCAAGAAAAAAGAGGGGAAGGATGAAACGGGTAATTGAAATATTTATGGTCGCGGTACTCGTCGCAACATTGCCGGTGACCGCGGCGAGGGCGGAGGACACCTCTACGCAGGACAAAGGCGCTGTGGGGGAAGCCAACAAGTTTTTTGAGCGCGGCAACAAGTTCGTCGAAGGCGGCTCGCTGGCGCGCGCGAAGCAGGAATATGAGAAGGCGGTGAAGATTTACCCGAAGCATCTGGATGCGCTTTACAATCTGGCCATTACCTGCGAGCGGCTCGGCCAAAAGGGGGAAGCCATCGATGACTATAAGCGGTATCTCGATATCAAGGGAAACGATCCGGACGCGTGGACGCAGTTGGGACTGCTGTACGACGACGTCGGCAGCAAGGACGAGGCGCGTCACGCGTACGAGAAGGCATTGGAGGTGGACCCGAAATTTGGGCGGGCGCACCACAATCTCGGGGTGTTGTTGAAGGAGCAGGGCGACCTGAACGGGGCGGAGATGCATCTCACCGCATTCGTGAAACTCGAAGAGCTGGCGGGTCGGCAAAACGGGGACGCCTACTACAGCCTCGGTATCTTGTATCTTCAAGAGTTGCGTGACAAGGAAGCCAAGGCTGCCATGCAGAAGGCAATCGATATCGACCCGAGTGTCCCCTATTTCAACAACGCCATGGGGGACATCTATCTTTTTGAAAAGCGGCCCGACCTGTCGGTGGTCTGTTACCAGAAGGCCATCGAAAAGGACTCGAAATACGCCCTGGCGTACAGCGGTCTCGGAGATGCCTACGCCCAGATGAAAGACCGTGATAAAGCCTTGGGCTCGTACCACAAGGCGCTGGAATTACGTCCTGACTATGCGTTGGTGTACTACAAACTCGGTCTGCTCTATGAGGACACCAATCCGTCCGAGGCGATAAAACAATTTGAAAAGTACATGGAATCTGGTAAAACCCCCGTGTACCGCGACGAGGTCGCCGCGAAGATCGAGGCACTAAAACTGACACTCAAGCGTTAACTCAGGAAGTCACCATGTCACAACATCGTAGTCTTAAGGGAGCCAGCAAAATTCAGGCGCGCCGCAATGTCCTGAAGCGCTTCGAGCGTGTCGAGGTGCTGAAGAAGCAGGGTCGTTGGAAAGATGGCCAGCGGGTCTTCGGTCTGCCGAAGACGAAACCGGAGTAGTCACCCGACCACCGTGCTCGTCCGGCTGCAAAAGTATCTTGCGGAAGCGGGCATAGCGTCCCGACGCCGTTGCGAGCAACTCATCGAATCCGGCCGGGTTTCGGTCAATGGTCAGCCAGTTCGATTACTCGGGACGAAAGTCGATGCGGAATGCGACGCCGTGGCCGTTGACGGCACGCCGGTCGTCATTGAGCGAAAGGTATACATCGCGCTCAACAAGCCCGCCGGGTTCCTGTGCACCAACCACGACACACACCGCCGCCAACGCGCTGTTGATCTGCTCCCGCGGACGCTGCCCCGGCTGTACACGGTCGGGCGCTTGGACAAGGACACGGAGGGTTTGTTATTCCTGACGAATGACGGCACTTTTAGCTTGCGGCTGACCCACCCGCGTTACAAAATGAGCAAGACCTATCTGGTGGAGGTCGAGGGGGAATTGACCAGCGCTGAAATCGCGCGCCTGCTGAAGGGGATACGCAGCGACGGCGAGATATTGCACGCCGACAAGATTTTTCAGGTGCGCTCGCAGAAGAACACCACCGAATTGCGGTTGGTTCTCCGCGAGGGAAAGAAGCGACAAATTCGCCGGATGATGGCGGTCGTCGGCCATCCCGTGAAGCGGCTCGTGCGGCTTGCGGTAGGCCCGGTGGAATTGGGGAACTTGGCAACAACACAATGGAGGCATTTGACTCATGAGGAAATATACAAACTTATGCAATTCTCACCGGCAGCTTTTCGCGCTTAGCCTGGCATTTGCGTGCGCCGCGCTCTGCAGCGCGGCCCCCAGCCGTGCCGATTCCGGAGCAATCGTGGTGGCGCAGGCTGCTCCTGCGGGTACGGCGACCCGGGGCACGGTAAAGGGCGAACACAGCAATGTGCGCTCCCGCCCCACACTGCATTCCGAGGTCATCACCCAACTCCATAAGGGCGACACCGTGGATGTACTCGAGCAGAAGACGGTGACCGAACACGAGAAATCATTGGAATGGTTGCGAATCACGTTACCGGAAACGGCCAAGTGTTACGTCAGCGCCAAGCATGTAGTGGACGATGCCGCCGATGTCGACAATCTGAACGTGCGTTGCGGCCCCGGCTCCAGTTATCGGGATGTCGGCAAGTTGGCAAAGGGCGCAAAGGTGGAGATTGTCCAGAAGAAGGGTGACTGGGCGCAGATCAAGCCGACGGCGGACTGCAGTGGCTGGATCGCCGCTGAGTTGGTGGATGTGCAAGTAGCGCCGGCTCCGATTGCATCACCCGAACGAGCTCCGTCGGCAAATTCCGGTGAGATTGTGACGCCGCCCGTTGCGGCCCCGATCGGGCCATCAGTGAGTGTCGTCAACACCGATCCGGATGTGCTAGTGACTTACGCCGTCAAAGACGGGTACCTGGGTTCTGTGGCCGAATCAAACGCGCCCGCAGCTTTCGAGCTGCGAACGCCGGAGGCGGATCGGCTTAGTTTTCGCGTGGCGTATCTGGAAGCTCCCGGTTTGAATCTGACGAAGTACGTAGGCAAGCATGTTCGCATCGTTGGGACCCAGCGCTGGCACAAAGGCGACCGGTATCCTGTCATCAGCGTCGAACGCATCGACATGGTTTGGTAGTCGTGGCGCGATGCCTCCAACACTTATTGACGGCAAGGCCATCGCGGAACAGATCAACGCCGAAACTGTCGTCGAGATCGCGCGGCTGAAGAACCGGTGTCGTGTCACTCCTGGCTTGGCGGTGATTCTGGTCGGTGAGAATCCCGCCAGTGTCACGTACGTTTCGATGAAAGACAAGATGTGCGCCCGACTCGGGATACATTCGGAGCGCGTCAATCTTCCCGCGTCGATCCGCGAGAGCGACCTGCTGGACGGCATTAACAACCTCAATCTCAAACAGGAGATTCATGGCATCCTGGTCCAATCGCCGCTGCCGTCGCAGATTTCGGAGGAGACGGTTTTCGCCGCCATCAGTCCGGCCAAAGATGTCGATGGCTTTCATCCATTGAACGTCGGCAAGTTGGCGATTGGCGACCCAACCGGTTTCGTTCCGTGCACGCCCGCCGGAGTCCACGAACTTCTTATCCGCAGTGGCGTCAAGATCGACGGAGCCCACGTCGTGGTGCTGGGCCGGAGCCGGATCGTCGGCCGCCCCGTTTCACTGATTCTGTCGCAGAAGGCGGTGCACGCAAATGCAACGGTCACCGTCTGCCATTCCCGGAGCAGGAATCTCGCGGAGATCTGTCGATCCGCCGATATTCTGGTTGCTGCGATTGGTACACCCCGGTTCGTAAAGGCCGATATGGTACGTGATGGGGCCGTGGTCATCGACGTGGGCACTAATCGCATTGAGGAGAAGACGTCAGACAAGGGTTATCGGCTCGTCGGAGACGTGGATTTTGATGCGGTCTCACAAAAGGCATCACTTATCACTCCGGTGCCCGGTGGCGTCGGTCCAATGACCATTGCCATGCTCATGCACAACACGGTGCGTGCCGCACGAATGCAGTACGGCGTCTCATGAAAGCAATCGGAGTGCTGGTTCGCGTTCCCTGAGCCTCCAGACATTGAAACCAGACGCTGAGATCGTGGAACATACCCGTTACCGCTGGGCGATTGTTGCACTGGCGCTGGGGCTCGCCTTGTTCGGGGTTGTACACGTGGCGCGTGTCCTCCCGTCCCGAGCTGTCCGCAACGATTTTGCCCACTACTACATCTCGAGTCGTTTGTTGCTGACCGGCGCCGGGGTCTATTCCACTCCGTTGGAACCGGAGTACGACCGCTGGGGATTCCACTACACTCCTGGTATCCCGACAGCGACGAATCCACCCTTCCTTGTTGGGGTATTCGCTCCATTCGCCGCATTACCGCCCCGTGCGGCATTCTGGCTGTGGACGTTGTTGGAGACAGTCTGCCTGGGGTATGTGTTGTTGGTAATGGGGCAGTTGACATCGTCAAGGCTTTCCACGCAGGCGCGGGTGCTGGTGTGCGGCGCAATCATGGCATCGGCGCCGGTGTACTGGCATTTTTACTTTTCGCAATGTCAGTTGCTCATCGCGGCGATGATTCTGGTGGCGTACAAACTCCTGCGAAGCGGAAGACCGGCGGCGGCTTGTCTGGTGATCGCCACGGCAGGCTGGCTGAAGATTTTCCCCGTTGTGCTTCTTCCGTGGTTTCTCTGGCGCGCGCCCGCCAACTGGAAAATACGCTGGAAATGTTTGGGCGCAACTTTGGCGTGGAGTATTGGGGTCGTACTGGCGACGGGTTGGTGGTCTTGGAAACAGTTCTGGGCACACGCTGTACCGGTGCTGGAAGCGTGGGTCACGCAAGCGCGACACTTTAATTTCACCATACCGTCGTTCGTGAAAAGCGCGGCATGGTCCGTTCACGGCTTGCAGCCAGAATGGAATGGATTACATGGATGGATGACAGTTGGGGCCGCCATCGGTCTCGCACTGATTGCGTTCGCCTACGGTCTGTGCTGGCGAACCGGACGAAGACAGAAGGACGCGGATCTCGAGCTGGAGTTTTGCTTGCTCAGCGTTGCGATGCTAGGGGGAATCTCGGAGGCGTGGGGCCACTACTTTGTGATCCTTGGTTTCCCAGCCGCAGTTGCCGTGGCTCGGATCGTGCACCGACCAACCTGCGGACGGGGTGTGATTCTCGGCATTTCGCTCGTGATGCTGAACGTGATGACCAGTTGGCAGAGCCCGTGGCTGGAGTTTGTGGTCAGCTACATCCCGCTTTACGGATTACTGCTGCTGGGAGCCTTCTTCGTAAACGAGATGCGGTCCTCCGCGCCACCAACAACGTCTCCTACCACGTTTGTTCTGCAGCGGCTGTGACGGCACCCCCGCGTTTGGCGGCGGGCAGGTAGGCTTGTTCCGTGTAGTCGCGCACCATGCGCGCGGTGGAGAATCGCGGTGTGACCGTGGCAATGGAGGTCTTCATTATCTTGATCCACCCAGCGGGAAGGCCGTTGGCAGCGCGCTTGTAAAAGAGCGGGACGATCTTGTCCTCCAGAATACTGTAGAGGGATTCGCTGTCCTCCCGGTCCTGCTTGTCCGTGTTGTCGGACTCCTCGCTGTTCCCGATGGTCCAACCCGCATCCGGGTTTTGCACTTCACACCACCAGCCGTCGGCAACGGAGAAATTGATTCCGCCATTCACGGGGGCCTTCATGCCGCTGGTGCCGCTGGCTTCGTGGGGACGGCGTGGATTATTCAGCCAGATATCCACCCCTTGAACGAGCATACGGGCCACGCGCATGTTGTAGTTTTCGACAAAGACGATGTGGCCATGCAAATCCGTGTTCCGCGAGATGTCGAAGATGCGACGAATCAATTCCTGGCCAGGCTTGTCCGCGGGGTGCGCTTTGCCGGCAAACACGATCTGCACGGGGCGCTCCGAGTTTTTCAAGATCGAGCGCAAACGGTCGAAATCACGGAACAACAGGTCCGCGCGTTTGTAGGTGGCAAACCTACGCGCGAACCCGATGGTCAATGCTTCGGGATTGAGCAGTTCCTCGACGCCTCGCAGGTCGTCCGGCGACGCGCCATGTCGGGCCAGATGAGCGCGCTCCCGCCCGCGAATAAAGCGGACGAGATTCTCCTTCTGGAGATTGTGAACGTCCCACAAGTCCTTGTCGGGGATATTCGCGACGCCACGTTTCCAGAACAACTCATCCATGAGGTTGTTTCGCCAGGCGGGCGTAAGATACTTATCATAGAGTTCGCTGATTTGGTAGCCCATCCAGGTTTGGGTGTGGATGCCATTGGTAATGGCCTGAATGGGATTCTGGCCGGGCTTCAGGTTCTTGTAGAGGTGCCGCCACATGTCATTGCTGACCTTGCCGTGGAGCTGGCTGACACCGTTGCAGAAGGTGGATAGATGGATTGCCAGCACGGTGAGGCTGAACGGCTGATTCCCACGGCCGGGGCTGGACAGGCCGAGATCAATGAGCTGATCCTGCGAGATGCCGATATCCTCGCAATAGTTCTTGTAATACTTGCGCACCAATCCGATGTCGAACGCCTCGTTACCCGCGGGTACCGGTGTGTGCGTCGTGAAAATGGAATTCTTGGCGACCTCTTTACACGCGTCGGCAAAACTCAATCCGCCCTTGACGTAATTGCGGATACGTTCGAGGCCGAGGAAGGCGCAGTGGCCTTCGTTCATGTGCCAGCAGGCCGGCTCGATTCCGAGCGCCTGTAACGCACGCACCCCTCCGACGCCGATCACGATTTCCTGGCAGATGCGCATTTCGCGGCCGCTGACGTACAACTGTCCCGTAATCGGGCGGTCAGCGGGATTGTTTTTGTTCGTGTCTGTGTCGAGAAGCAACACAGGCACGCGACCGACCTGTGCCAGCCACACCCGTGCGTAGACAGGGTGGTCGGGAAAATCAATGGTCACCGTGAGGTGCCGGCCATTGTCCCCCAGCAAGGGTTGGATGGGCAGTCGTGCGAAATCATACGCCGGGTAAAAATGCTGTTGGCGACCGTCTGGTTCGACTTCCTGCTCGAAGTACCCGTGTTTGTAGAGCGGGCCGATTCCAATAAACGGTATGCCGAGGTCGCTGGCAGATTTGCAATGGTCTCCCGAGAGGACACCAAGGCCGCCGGAATAAATGCGCAGACACTCGTGGAAGCCGAACTCGGTCGAGAAGTAGACGAACGGTCCACCCTGATAGCCGGGATGGTTTTGGGCGAACCAGGTGTCGTTGAGCGACTTCGTGTACGTCTCGAACTCGCGCAGCACGGTCTTGTACATCGTCAGAAATACTTCGTCCTCAAGCAAGGTTTCCCAGTGGTGAGGTTCGATGTTGATGAGCAACTCGACCGGGTTGCGATAGATGGCCCACAAGCCGGGCTCGATGTGCGCGAACATGCGTCTGGCTTGCGGGTTCCACGTCCACCACAGGTTGTACGCGAGATCGCGCAGGCCGGACACCTCCTTCGGTAGGTCAATATCGGCCAGTGATGTGGAACGGAATTTTAGAGGGGCTTTATCCATAAGATGTCAGGAGTGCTTAAGGTTTCAAGATTGCCATGCGAGACGCAATCGGTGCATGGCCGTGCGGTGATCATGGATGCGGCGCGGTGGTTTCGGTGGCTGCGATCATCTCGTCCACGTTGATGCCGCGCAGGTTGAAAAGTCGGCGAACCGTATCATCGATCAAATTGTTCGGGCAAGATGCGCCCGCGGTGATACCCACGTAGATACTGCCTCCTGGCAGCCAGTTTTCGGCGAGGACTTCCTCCTGTTTGTGGAGATTGAAGTGCAGGATCGCTTTATCCGAGAGGATTTTGCTCGCGTTGCGGATAAAGTATGTCGGCATGCGCTCCTCGCTCATTTCGGCCAGATGCGAGGTGTTGCTGGAATTGTAACCACCCACGACGATCATCATGTCGAGCGGCTCCTGCAGCAGATGAATCAGCGCGTCCTGTCGCTCCTGCGTGGCGCCACAGATCGTGTCAAACATCCGGTAGTGTCGGTCGATTTCCGGTTCGCCGTAACGGTCCACCATGGCCTGTCGCAATCGGCGTTGAATCTCTTCGGTCTCGCTACGCAACATCGTGGTTTGATTGGCCACGCCGATGGACGTGAGGTGTTGATCCGCATCGAAGCCCGGCGAGTGCGCTCCGCCAAACTTCGCCAGGAACTCTGCCTTGTTGCCGCCGTGACGGATGTAATTGCAGACGTAATCGGTTTCCGTGATGTTCAGCACGACGAGGTAGTGGCCCGCTTGGTTGGCCGTGGCGCGCGAACTGGTCGCCTTGGTCTCCTCGTGTTTGGCCTTGCCGTGGATGATGGACGTGAATTGTTCGTTGGCGTTTTGGGTGACACGCTTCCAAACGCTCATCACGTCCCCGCAGGTCGTGTCCACCAATTGGCAGCCTTTTGCCTTCAATTTGTCCATTGTGGCAACTTCCGCTCCGAACGCCGGGATGATCACGACGTCGTCTTCCTTGAGGTCGTCGATGTTGGCGCTCTTGATTGGCCCGGAGAGGAATTTGATGCTCATCGCGACGAGTTGTTCGTTTACCTCGGGATTGTGGATGATCTCGCCCAAAATATAGATGGGTTGGTTGGGAAACACCCTGCGCGCCGCATAGGCGAGGTCGATGGCGCGCTCCACCCCGTAACAAAAGCCGAATTCCTTGGCGAGACGCACTTTCAGTCCGCCAGCTTCGAGCACACCGCCACGCTGCCGCAGCTTCTCGACAATCTGACTGCGGTAATGCTGTTCGACCTGCTCGCGAACGGCCTCCATAATGTCGGGCCGCCGCAGGTTGACTCGTTTCTGTCTGGGCGCTTCTGCGACGCTTGCAATACTCATCTGTCCCGCATTAATACTGTAATTTGGTTGGTAATTCAACTAAAACCCCGGATCGATGCGAACGGCATTTTGGCTCTTGCTCGCGGCACTGGTGCCTGGTGGGCCGGCGCTGGCGCAGGGCAACAATCCGCGGCTTCTCACCGGATTCGAAGACGAGGCTGACCTGCACCAGTGGGAATGTCACGACGCCTCCTCCGTCGTGCGCTCCGAACACGAACTTCGTCACCGGGTTCGACGTGGACGTGCCCAACGGCACACAGAAGGTCGTCGTTTGCGGTGATATCTGCGGTAAGATTCCGCGGTTCTCGGAGGAAGCGGGGGTCGAAGAGGCGACGCCCGACGAGTGGCGGGAGAAGATCGCCGGGTTTATTCTTGCACTGGAGGAGGAGGCAGGGCGAAATCACGGTACGGATTCGGGTCGCCCATCTGACTTGCCTCAATGAACTTGCGGCGCGCGGCATCCGGTGATTGAGACGACGGAGAACACAGTCGTTCAATAAAAACCAAACGCTGTTGTCATTACGTAAGCTGCTTGTCGACAACAAATTGAGAGCGTACAATTCGACGTTGAATTCCAGATTCCCCACGCTAGTCTAGGCGAACATGACTGTAAATGACCTCACGGTTGCCATCTTTATATCTCTTTCCGTACCTTTGACTTCAGCGCAAGAAGTCGGCCAACTAGGTCCCAAGACGAACGGGACGTATCTGGTCCCCACGATGCAGCTCATCAGACCCGCCGGCGACACCCTCACATTCAGCGGTCGGGCCATCGATTTGGCCTTGTCGCCTGACGGCAAGAGCGTGTTTGTGAAATACGACCAGGGAGTACTCGTGATTGACCCCGAGACGTGGCAGATCCGTGAACAGGTTGGGATCGGGGAGGGGAGTTCCATCCACGGCATCGCTGTCCGCCGCGACGGCACACGGGTATACGTCACGGGGAATAACAACACGCTCTGGGACGGTGACGTCTCATCCGCCGGCTCGCTGACGTTCACCCGCAAAGCCACCCTGCTCGGCCCGGGCGGGCGCGGCTTTTCCAACCCCTGCGGCGTCGCCCTGTCGCCCGACGAGAAAACCGCGTTCGTCTGCCTCTCGCTCAAGAACAGTCTGGCCCTCGTTGATCTGGAATCGGACAAGCTCATTCGGGACATCGCTGTCGGGGTCGCCCCGTATGACGTCGTGGTCTCGCCCGACGGTCATATAGCCTACGTTTCAAATTGGGGCGGGCGTCCCCCCGGCAAGACCGATCGCACCGCAGACTCCTATGGCACGCCCGTGCTGGTCGACAAACGTGGCGCCGCGTTGTCCGGGACGGTTTCGGTCATCGACCTGAAACAGAATCGCGAACTCCGCGAAATCACCACCGGCCTTCATCCATCGGGTCTCGCGCTGAGCGCGGATGGACGCACCTTGTTCGTGGCGAATGCCAACTCCGACACGATCAGCGTGATCGACACGGAAACGTTGCGCGTCACCGAGACCGTATCGGTCCGTCCTGATCCCGCTCTCCCATTTGGCAGCCAGCCGAATGCGCTCGCGTTGAGCCACGATGGACGGACGCTTTACGTCGCCAATGGGGGCAACAACGCCATCGCTGTCGTGGCGCTCCGCGGCGAGTCGCACACCAACAGTGTCGTCACCGGGTTCATTCCCACCGCTTGGTTTCCGGGCGCGGTGGCCGCCGACAGCAACCGGCTCTACATCGCGAACGTGAAGGGATTCGGGTCCCGGTTCGATCACGAGAACGGCCGCGAATGGGCCGCGTCCTGGTCGCTTGGCGCCGTCAGTCGCGTCAGCATCCCCACCGACGTTCAGCTCACCAACTACACCGCAGCCGCCCTCGCCAATGCCCGCGTCCCCGAAGCGCTCCGCGCCTGGGAACGCGCGCAAACCGGCGAAAAACCCGTCCCCGTTCCCGAGCGTGTCGGCGAGCCATCTGTCTTTGAGCACGTGGTTTACATCATCAAGGAAAACCGCACGTACGACCAGTTTCTCGGCGACCTTCCCAACGCCAATGGCGACACGAACCTCTGCGTCTTCGGTCGCAACGTGACCCCGAACCACCACCACATCGCCGAGGAATTTGTGACGCTCGACAACTTCTACTGCAACGGCGTGCTCTCGTCGGATGGTCATCGCTGGGTCACCGAGGGCAACGTCATGGCGGGCATGGAGAAAGCCATGTTCGGCTTCAAACGCGGCGACGCGTTCGGCGTCGATCCTCTCTATTTCTCCTCCTCGGGATTCATCTGGGACGACGTGTTGCTCCACGGCCTGTCCTTCCGCAACTACGGCGAGATGGGCAAGGGGAGCGCGACGACCACGCGCATCGGCCCGCAACGCAACACCACCAAAGACATGCTCGACAACCCCGATGCCTATCAGCTCCTCTATGCCCCGAATTCCCCCGTCGAAGTCCTCAAGAACTTCAGTTGTCCACGCTATCCGGGCTGGGAACTCAACATCCCCGACGTGCTCCGCGCCCGTGCCTTCCTCCAGGAACTCCACGACTCCGAGCGCACCGGTCACTGGCCCAATTTCCTCTTCGTCCATCTCCCGAACGATCACACCGGCGGCAATCCCACCCCGCGCGCCCAAATCGCCGACAACGATCTCGCCCTCGGCCGCATCATCGACGGCATCTCCCGCAGCAGATTCTGGCCGCACACCGCCATCTTCGTCATGGAAGACGACCCCCAATCCGGCTTCGACCACGTCGACGGCCATCGCTCGATGTGCTTCGTCGTCAGCCCCTACACCAAACGCCACGCCGTCATCAGCCAGTTCTACAACCAGACCGCCGTCCTCCACACCATCGAGCTCATCCTCGGCATCCCGCCCATGAACCAGCTCGACGCCCTCGCCCCCGTCATGTCCGCCTGTTTCACCAACACGCCCGATCTCTCCCCCTACACGGCCCTGCCCAACCAGATCCCGCTCGACGAAATGCCCAAACCCATCGCCCAACTCCACGGCAAAGAACGCTACTGGCAGGAAAAGCTCGCCGCCATGCGCTTCGACCAACCCGACCTCAACAACGACGACCTTCTCAACCGCATCCTCTGGCACTCCGTCAAAGGCGTCGACGCCCCATACCCCGTCGCCTTCGCCGGCCCCCACGGCAAAGGCCTCGCCGCCCTCAAGTTAAAACACGCCCCATCCGCCCCCGACGACGACGATTGATTAATTATGTAGGCCGCGTGCCCTCACGCGCCGCCTTTCCGTTTGGCGAGCGTCACGCTTGCCATCCTCCCCGCTCGGAGGGTCGGGCTTTTTACCCCGAACGCTTTCGGGGCCGCACGACCATTGGCCGTCGGCACTCCGGCACTCCCGTCCTTCGTGCCTTCCGTGTCTGATTCGTGTGGTTCGTGTTCCTCATCCCTTCGTCACCCCTCAACGCCCCTTCCAATCGTGGATGCCCCGACTCTTTACCCCGAATTCTACCTCGTTTCACGTGGCCCTTTCGGAGCGAGGTCGCATCGCCTCCCGCCGCCCTTCCGCATTGTAGGGCGAGCGTCCCGCTTGCTGTCGTACCGCGGTCACGGCGCTCCCCTCCTCGGAGGGGATAAAGGGGTGGGTGCTTTCCCACGCCCTTCCCCTTGCCCCCACCGCTACGCCCGCCGCATTCCGCTCATGCCGTTCAACGGCGCCCCAAACAACAACCATGCCGAGCCGTTCAAGACGACTCCCCGCTTTGGACGATTTGCGAACCTTGCGGTTTGAACTTCCGAGGATTGCCGCGCTGGCTATCAAAATCTAAAGCCATTTCCACAGTCTCGTGTACCACGGCGCTGGCTCAGGTGTCGGCTGCGGCTGAGGCGGAGGTGGAGGAGGTGGTGGTGGGGGAGGTTCAACCTTTACAACCACTTGTGTGACGATGGGAAGTGGAGGTGGTGGAGGCGGTGGATTCAATTGTGCGAGTGCAACTTTATAATCCTGTTCGGCCCTTGGAATCTGTATCTCAACACCATGAATCTTTGCGTCAAGGGTGCCCAACATCTGCTGACCGGTAGACACCTGCAGTTGATACATCGCAATATCGCTCTGCAGCCCCGCTCTTTCGGAATTGGGAACTGTAGTATACACCGGGTTGCCAGAGCCATCGCGCATTAGTTGTGATGTGGTCGTTGCGTTGGCCCCTGCCTTTCCGGGGCCGGAATGTTGCGGCGTGGTAACATTTTGATAAACGGGGGCTTGCGAATCTTGAAGGCTCCCAAGTTGTTGTTGAGAAGCCGTCAAATTGCCTTGTGCCATTGCAAGTCGGCTTGCCAATACTTCTCGCTGCCGTTGAAGCTCTGGTAGTTTCTTTTTGAGCGACTCCAGAGTGTCCTGAGCCGCTTGGACATTCATTTGTTTCTGCCAGTGTTCGACAAGCGGTTTCTTATCCTCGGGGGTCATCCACTTGTCACCGAATTTTACCTCGCCATCGGACACATGCTTGAGTTCTGTCTGCCATGCTTCGAGGCGTTGCTGAACCGCCGGGGCTTTGTCAGACTTTGGATAATCGGTCAGGAACTTTTGGAATACCGTAACCACTTGAGAACAATAATCTGCCGATTGCTCCTGATTTGGATTCAACTGGAACTTCGCGTAGGCTTCGTAGTCCGTTCGTTCCGCTGCTTGGGCAGGACTTTCGGTCAGAATACTTTGGATGTCGGCGTGGGGGATGTCTCTTTGATATAAGATTGTACGGCTGGCATTATGTGCCCTCATTTGGAGAACATCATTGGTATCGGAAACAATGTCCCCTCGGAGAGTTTCACCTGACTTGAGAACCACGGTTGACTCGCCAAAGACGAAAGTGTTTACTCCCGCAGTCACGAGAGCAATCATCAGGAATCTTTTCACGCAGTTCTCCTGATGCAGCATCTTCCCGGATGCCAGCCTGACCCAAACCTGCCTGTTCATACCCGGCTCCTCTCCCAGCCGTTGCCTGACTGCCATCAGAACCCGAGCGACTCTCGCCGATGCGGGACTCAGGCTAGCATTCCCGCAATGGCAAGTCCAGCTTTCACACCGCCCATTCGTAGGGCGGCATGCGGGCCAGGTCTACTTATTATGCAAGTGACGAGTAGAGAGGCTCAGCGCTTGTCTCTTGACAGACCCCTCCGCTCCGCATTCGCCTTGGCCTTCGTAGCCGAAGCCGCGACCTGTCCGCCAACGGGGGAGGGGAGTTCCGCGCGAACCGTTCCCGAAAAATGCGTTGCGAATGTGCTGCGCATGTCTCGCGGACTCGGCTTCGACATCCGGCTTTCGGGCTTCACCGCTCCTGCCCATTCCCGACCGATTCCTCTTCCTCCCACCCGGCTCAGCATTTGTTCTCCTTAATCACCCCTCATGAATGGATCGGACCATCTCCCTGACATCTATTCCATGATACCTTCCACTGGAAGGTATCATCGCCTCCGTCCTCTGTGTCCCTGTGGTGAGGTACGCAGCCATCCGTGGCATGCTAAAAATTTAGCACCCCACGCCAGACACGCTGACGGCCCGCGCGCCGCCTCTCAGGCGGAACATCTTCGTGTCGCATCGTCCCCTCAACGATGTGACACAAAGAGACCTTCCCACCTCTGTGCTCTGTGCGCCTCTGCGTGAGACCACCGCCCCGCCGGCTGTGAGCCCAAGGGCTGCTACGCACGGCCTCACGCAAATACTCGATTGCGAAATTCACTCCGACCCAGCGCATTCAGGGATTCGATCTTTCTTCTTTCGAAAAAGCCTTCGGCATCTCCTCGCGCAAAACGCCAGATGCAATCGAACAGAATGCTCAATTTGAGCACATCAAACAGGTGCTTCTGCTCGACGACACGGAGCGGACGATGCTTCATATATTCGGAGATGATTTTGCGCGCCTCTCGGAAATCCAGGATCGGTTCGCCCGTTTTGAAATCAGGCCAGGTGTTGTGGTCAAAAGACCAAACAACGGGATCGATCAACGCAGCAAGGTCAAACGTGAGAAACGTATAATTGGCATCGTCGAAATCGATCAGCGCATTGAATTTCCCGTTCGTAAACAGGACATTTGAAAAATGGAAGTCGCAATGGCAGACTCCTTTCGGCAGGGATTTCGGGAGGCTTAATTTCGACAGTTCGCCCTCATACCATTTCAACTTGTTCTTCGCGTTCAGCGTGCCGATGGCTTTGGCTTTCCCTCGCGCCAATGTCCGGCACGTGTCGATGCCATAACAATGGCTGTATTTTGCATAGCGCGACCGGTACGCCCTGGTGAGGTTGTGTAATTCCGCCACCTTCCTAATCAACGCTCGTTTTTGAGTTGCGCTGGGATGTTTCAGATGACGCCCTTCAACAAACTCAAAAATGACGTAGGGCTTTCCTTTGTAAGTGCCGACATAGTCACCGTGTGTATTCGGAAACGCAGCCGGACATGGGAAATGTCTGTCGTTGAGGTATCGAAGTAAATCAGTTTCAAACAAGACCTTGTTTCGGGAACGATTCTCGTAGTACTTAAGAACGAATCTCCCCTGTGTCGTGTGAAGCAGGAGATTGGTCTGCACCGTGCCATGGAGAATGGGCTTGGAACTTCGGTATCCCCCCAAATCATAATTGGCGAGGATGCTGACAACAGCGGTTTGTGGAATATCGGTGTGTGCTGCCATCGCGATAGTATTTCAAGAATGCTTCTAGAGGAATGGCCATGATATCTCAAGATGATACATTTCCCCCCGGTGAACCGGTAAAGAGGCTTACCGCCCGACGTTTTACCCCGATTCCGAGTCTGGGCCGCGTGAGACTCCGCGTTCGCCTTCTTCGCTGGCATTCGTGGTAGTCTGTGGCTCGCCGTTTCTCACTTCTCCGCAATCGTCCGCCAGACGCGCTCGGGGCTGGACAAACGCCGCCCCTGTCTGCTACATCGACAACAGCCAAGGACCACCCCGTTCCCCGGCCCGGAAATAGCTGTCCCGTCATGCACGGGACATTTTATGAGCGTGCGGAAAATTGTTCGCCGAATCCTGTTGGCAATCTTTTGCCTGTGCCTTGCCCCGACGGTCGCCATGAGTTGTGCCTGCCTGATCCTGGTCGGATCATTTGCGCCGCAGGGAGGCATCCAGTCGCTGGGCGTTCTGGGGATCGCGTCGCCGGTCGTTGCCCCGATTCTGGTTCTTTCGTTTATTGGGTGGGCTGTCCTGACGACATTTCGGCCATGGATCCGGGGGCTTCTGGTCGCCCTTGCGGTGACACCGGTCATCTGGGTCTACTGGATTGCCGCAAGGCCCTGGACCGAGTCGGAGTTTTATGTCGCCGCGGATTACAATCCCGCCGACCAGAAAATCTACTTTGTCTCGACGCAAGAAGCGCTTATCGATGACAAACCACCCGCCCCCCCGAGCCGCGTGAAAGCGGAGATGTGGCTGGAAAGCATCAACCTCGACGGCACAAAGAGAGAGCGTCTCGTCAGGGTACCCGCTTCCCCGTACGTCGGTGTCGCTGGCTTTCCGTATCGTGGAGGCCGGTATTACACCACCAGCCGTGACGTTCGGTTACGATTCTCACCATCCCAGGATAAAATCGCGATGGAAGAGTACTGGGGCGGCGTCTACGTCGTCAGTCTGCGGGACAAGTTGCTCTACCCGTTGGCGCCGAGGGCTTCCACAAACGAATTCCGTTACGATCACGGGACGCCGTTTATCACCTGGTTGCCCGATGATGACCACCTGCTGCTTTGGGTATCGAGACACAAACCGTGGAATGCCATCGGGCGAGACGTGATCGTGTCGACCCCGGCGATGTACTTCCAACCGGAAAAACTGTGGGAGGAACCGCCAAAGTTTGCCGTCGACGCTCGCGGGCGCTACTCGCATCCGGCGCCGTTCCGCACGTTGCTGTGGATTGGAACCCTGGGCCAGAATCTGATCGTCTATGACGATCCTCGGGGAGTCCAGATAACCCCGTTGGATCTCGGCCATCTGGAAGTGGACAACGGCCACCATGTGCCCCTCGACGCCTGTTGGAACATCATCTCCGGCCCGCAATCGAATCGCTGGCTCACGTCCGAGGGCGACATCGTCGATGACCAGCTCCGCGTCCTGAAAGAACTGCCCAACCTCCATGGCGGCTATCATGCCGAACGGACTCCGCACGCCTGGTGCCAGGACGGCATCATCATCACCGATCGAGCCGTCGGCCTCGAAATCATGAATCCCGATACCGGCGTGACCCGGACCATTCTTCCGTCGCGATTCGTCCGCCGATCCAGCCCGACGGACGAACGCGCCTACAAAGCCTATCGTCAGATGAATGCTGCCATCCAGAAGTCGCGCGAGGATATCCAGCGCCGAAGTATTGAGCGGTCCCAGAAGATCAAACAAGACGAAGTCGACGCGGCCAATCTGGCGGATGGCCTGAGCCGTCACGACACCAATACCTTGAATCGAGCCAAAGTCTTACTGTGGAAAGACGATGACGCCTATGTCATCGCTGTCAACCGTCTCACGGCGGCAAACTGGGACGAGGCCGACGATCTGGTGAGCGACTTTATCCTCCAGGGCACAAATATCACTCACCAGTGTCGCGTGCTCCAGCGCGTCACGGATTGCTGCCCCGACAGGTTCGTCAACACCCTGATCCAAATCACCTCGGACCTTTCGGTTGCCAACACGCGGATTCTGGAAACCGCCATCCCCGGGCTCGCCCGGGTTCACGATTCGCGGGTGGATGGTTGTTTGGTCACTGTCGCCCTCAAACATCCCACCATTTACGTCCAGTACGAAGCGCTAAGCCAATTGTATCCCCGAAACCGGGCCCTGTATTCCCAAACGCTCCAGCAGTTGTCCGGCGACAAGGAGTTCATGGCCTACTACGCGAAACTCCACCCAAGAGCCACCCCGAAACCGTGACGCTGCTCTTTATTCGCGGTCGACACGCCCTCGTTCCGTTCTCCGCAACCGATCACGGGCGGTTGAACAACGCTACGATGCGCTACGCTTCGCCCCGAACACCAGGCGCAGCATGTAGCCGACCACCGCCAGCATCACGACAAAGCAAATCAGGAACAGGATAAACACCGACCATTGCGGGGCGACGCGCCAGGAAGTCGGGTCGAACCGGCCCGCCAGTTTCAGCAGTCGCACCGTGTGCCGGGCATAGACCATCGTCAACATCGACACGAACAACATCGTGCCCGACTCGCAAAACCTCCGCTTAAAGAAGAAATGGAGGGACGCCAGCGAGAGCAGCACGCCCACCGTCAGCCCCCAGATCGCCGCCGTGTGCATGAACGCCTCCAGGTACGGCAGCAACGTCAGCAGGTAGGCCATCCCCGCCACCATCGCCAGCACCATGCCACCCACAAAAAACTGTTTCCCCAACGCAAACGCTGCCGGCTCGTCGCGTCCAATCATCCCGACAAAGAACCCGCCAACCGTGATCGCGCCGAGCATCATGTGCAGCCAGCGCAGGACGTAGTCGCCCGCCGCGGGGTTCCACATCCAGCCGGATTGATCCTGCGCGTACAGGCTGTGAATCTGCGCGGGCCGTTCCGCCATCGAGAATACGGAGCTGTACGTCAGCGAGATATAGAGCAGCCCGAGCAGCGCCAGCCCCAGCGCCACTTTGCTGATCCGCCCCGTCCGCTCCGCCTTGAACGCGCACCGGTACAGCGCGTAATACACGACGATGGCCACCGCGATGATCAACAGCCAGAACCACCCGCTGACAATCGCCGCCGCGTACATCTGCTTGGGGTAAACCATTTGCAGGAACAGCAACGGCGCCACACCGAGCGTGACCGTCGCCGCCATCGCGCTGGGGAACAGCCGCACGAACTTCTTCAGCGTCGGATCATCCCAGCGCCGCCGGACCGCCGCGTACAGCGTGATGATCACGCCGCCAAACAGAAAGTTCATCGCCACGAAATGCAGCGTCAACGTCAACACGTGCAGGACCGTGATCAGCCAGAGTGGGGCGGACAGAAATTCGTAATCGGGAAGGTTCATTTTTTGACCTGTTTGCCGAGTTCCTGGAGAAATGCGACCAGCGCCGCGCGCTCCGCGCCGCTGCCGGTGTAGGCCGGCATCCCTTTGCCGAGGTCGGCGCTCATATCGAGCATGGAGTTGAGTTCGTCGGGGCCCTGCCCGGCGAACGACTTCGATTTGTCGCTGGCCCCGCCCAAAATATGGCATTTGCCGCAACGCATGTCATACGCCTTTCGACCAAGCGCCTCGCCCTGCAACCCGTACACCACGTCAAGAGGCCGCTTGTCGATCTGCTGGTACAGATAATCCGCAATCTTGTCCGCCTCGGCTGCCGTGCCGAGGAACGGTGGCATGTTGCCCTTGAGCAGGTTTGTCGAACGAACAATCGCCCCGATGAAGGCGCGGTCCGTGCCGTCAAACGCCGGTTTCAGCGCCTTGTATCCGGTGAGCGTGTGACAGCTTCGGCACGAATGCCGGAACAAATCCGCCCCGTCATCGCCGGTCGTGTACTGGATCTGGGCGAGGAACCCGCCGTTCGTGTAGGCCCCGGCTTTGGCCAACTCCGCGCCGTTGCCATAAATGTAGCCGGTGATGATGTAGGGTTTGCGGACCGATTCACGGAACGATTCAAACGCGCCAAACCAGGCCAGTCCGAGCACCATCAATACCGCCGCAACTGCCGTCGGCAATCGCCGCGCCCCCAACCATCCGAACACCACCAGCAGTACGCCGATGATCGCCGCCAGCCAGATGGAGTACTGGATTGCGTGCATCGGGGTCGCCATGATCTGCACCGCCTTGGTGGTGATCGCCGCGGGAATGGCGTTCCAATACCACCATTGCGACAGCGCGGTTACGGCGAGGCCGACAACGCCCCAGGTCGTCGTGTACCGAACCGTGCGCGCCTTGAAATCGCTGGCGGGATAACGCGCCGCGATGAGCAGCGCGTAGAGGCCGGCCAGCATCAGCGATACGCCCGTGCGCATCACCAACGACGGCCAGTAGGTCGGATTGAAGAAACCGTCCCAGAAATTCCCGGTCTGCAGCCATCGGCCGGGTGTCAACATGAACGTGATAATGCCGTTGATGATGACCAGCGACAGCCACGCAAAAATAAAATAGATCCAGCCGACGATTTGGTGTTCGCGCGCCGCCAGCTTGTTCCAACCGTAGTAATAGACAATCGCGGCGGTGATCTCGACGACGAAGAACGTCCACTCGATGGCCCAGCCCCAGACGAAGTTGTGGATCAGCGCCTCGGTGGCGGCCGGGTTCAGCAGACCGATCACGAACCAAATCCCCACACCGCTCAACGCGCCGAACACCAACGTGATCAGGACAAAAAACCGGCTCAGTCGCTGTAAAAATTCCAGCGTCGCCTGGTCACCGGCTTTTGTAGCCCGGCGCTCGGTGACGACCAGGTACAGACCGCCCCCGATCGCAAAATGCGACACGAAGACGTGCAGCACCGCGATAATCGCCATCAAGATCCCGTAACCGACCGGCTCGTCCCAAAACGGATAGATCATGATTCCGCTCGCTGCTCCTTAATTCGGCAAATTCCCCTTCAACATCAAGGCAACGAACCGTTTCATCGTGTTCTCCTGGCTTCGCACAGACAAAACGCATATGTGGGCCAGAGGAGCTGGCCCCAAACGGGGTGACGATCGAGCTTATATGCCTGGCGCGGCAGCAGTTCAAGCCGAATCAAGCCGCGGTCATACGGGTGTCGGCACACGTTGTTTCCGTCCATCGTTTCATTGACCGGCCTGGTTGCGCTGCCTTCCAGCCCCGACTGCTGAACCATTTTCTTCGCGGCGGAATTGCCCGAAACCGAAATCGAAAAGCGCTGTGGCATCCGCCCATTTGTTCGCGCTATGCAACAGGATCAGATGCAGTTCGCGCCCGTCGCGGGTGGCCGACGCGGCAAAAGTGTGTCGGGAACGGAGCGTCCAGCCCGTCTTGGCCGGCCCCATGCCGGGATACACGCCCAGGAGCTTGTTGTGGTTCTTCAGCGTTTGTAGCCCGGCCGCCGTCTTTAGCGGGAGGCTGGGCGTGCGACAAATTTCGCGCAGTTCCGGCACGGCCATCGCGGCCTGGAATATCTTTAATAAGTCGCAGGCGGTCGTCACCTGGTCGGGGGCGGGCAGACCATTCGGGTTTTTGAACAAGCTGTTGGTGCAACCCAGCTCACGGGCGCGGGCGTTCATTGTCGCCACAAACTTTTCCACCGAGCCACCCGTGTGCCGCGCCAGCGCCAGCGCGGAATCGTTGTCCGAGCCGATGAGCAAGGATTGCACCAGGGTTTTGACCGGGACGGTCTCCCCGGCTTGCAACGGAATGCGGCTTGGCTCGACGAGCGTGTCGGCGTTCTCGATGACAACTTCACCTTTGAGTTGCGTCCGCTCATAGACCAGCAACGCGGTCAGCAACTTGACGGTGCTCGCCGGCGGCAAACCCTCAGTGGGATTCCGACTGAACAAAACCCGGCCGCTCGCGGCATCCACCAGCAGCGCACTGCGGGCCTGCACTTTTTGATTGAGCAACGCCAGGGGCTCGGTCTGGGTCGCCGCCCCGGCCAGCGGCAATTGCAGAAACAGCAGCCCGCTCACCAGAACGCGGCGCAGTCGGCGCCCGGTGACGACCAGATCAAGCCGGCCCCCAACCGCGAAATGCGACACGAAGATGTTCCGGACCGCGATGATCGCCATCAAGATTCCACGTCCCAATACGGATAGATCATGATTGCGCTCGCTGCTCCTGGAACATTGGCCCAAACCCATTCAATAACCACACCGCACCACGGCCATGATGTCGGTGGACTTGGCGGGCGGCTGCAACGATTTCTGGGTGCGCGCCAACTTCAACGAGCCGGGCGGGCAGGCGTCGAGTTGTTTGAGCCGCGCGGCAAGCCCCTGCGCATGGCCAGGTTCCTCGGTGGCGTCCCGACGCAACGGCTCTTTGGCTTCCGCGGCCGGCGGACCGTCCAACCAGGCCGGGTTCGCAAGGGGGTTTTCCACGGTCTCCAGTTCTCCCGCGTACGCCGTTTCTGGTAGCTCAATAATCTTGTGGTTTGTCATCGTGGTTTCCCTTGCGGATGGTACCGCAGGAGCGTTGCGTTGCAAGCTCCTCCTTCGCCTTGGCTCTGGCCCTGCTTTTCGCGGCCGGCCTGTCCTGATTGTCTTCCCCCACATTCAATCGGGAAAGGTTTTCTGCAAGAGTTCGAGTTGGCGCCTCAATTGAACCAGAATGCTTTCAAACACAGCATCATCGCTCAAGAAACCCCTGTGCGTGGAGGCGGTGTGGCGGAGGACGGAGGCCAACGCATCCAGTTCTTTATCGGAACTTTTGCGATAGGGTCTTCGGGTCCATGACGCGGGGCCCAGGCCGGTTCGAGCCAACTGGTTTCGCAGGAAATTTACGGCTCGTTTCCTCGCGCGGAGGCTCCCTTGAAACGCCGGTGGCAGGTCGACGGGCGCAAACGCAACTCCGATGGATTGGCACCAGTCGATCCATTTGAAGTCCAGAAATCGGTAACTGAACCGGACCGGGACCCACCTGATCCGGAATGCGTCCGCGAGAATCGCGCCATGCAAACTCTCCGTCACCACCAGCCGTGACCGGCGGATCTGGTTGACCACGTTCCGCCAGTGTTCCGAGGGATCGATGAGTTGGAGGCCCGTGGTTCGCGACACGCTCTCCCAGTCGAGCATGCCCATACTCAAATAGTGGGGGATCACCGATGCCTCAACCTCCGGTTTTACCTCCTGCCGCGCATACGCGGTGTCTCGGATGAGATAGGCCGGATCGGAAATCGCCCGGGACGGGTCGAGGTTCAACGCTCGCGCCGTCAGCGGACCCCGCACAAAGAACACGTGGTACGAGTCATCCAGCGCAGGCGGGGGCTTGTAGCCCGCGCCGGAACCAAAGATGATCTTGCGCGATCTCCGTCGGCGCATCTTCCGCGCCAGCACGGTCCCGATGCCATAGAAGAGCACCGCCTCGTCGTCGTCAAAAAAGCCTTTCGGCAGCAACTCGGGGAAGAGCCAGGCGTTGAGATCGTCACCAAAGTTTCCGGGGTGAGCTTGATGGTAGACCAATCTCATCGGCCGCAATCCCCGGCCTACTTGATGTATTTCCAGAACGTGTACCGGCTGTACAAGGCCGCGATGGTCAGGCCCTCTTTGCCGTCCATGAATCCCAATCTCAGGATGTACATCCTGAAAAACGTCCAAATCGGGTTGACCACCGCCTTGAGCAGGTTTCTCCTTCCGCCCAGCGACGAGTACCGGTTTGCCTTGGCAATGAATTGGTCGACGCTCTCGTACGCCAGATGGATCATCGGATGCCGCAGCGTGCCCGAAGCGCCGTTGACGACCACGCGTTCGTGGACCGCTGCATCCGTGAACTTCGCGAGTCGCCGGTCGAACAGGCGGACGGAATAATCCGGATACAACCCGCCACGTCGGAGAGGTTTGCCGAAGAAATGGTTCAGTCGGGCGACCCGGTAGCCGGACGCCTCCGGATGGGCGAGGACCTGCCGGATTTCACTCTGCAGTTCGGGCGTGATGCGTTCATCGCTGTCCAGTACGAACACCCAGTCATTGCGCGCCAAGGCAACGGCAATCTGTTTCTGTCGACCAAACCCCAGCCACTCCTGATGCACGATCCTGGCCCCGAGGCCTGCGGCGACCTCCACCGTGCCGTCGACGGAGCCGCTGTCGACGATCAAGACTTCGTCCGCAAACCGAGCCGAACGGATTGCGTCGCCAATCTTGCCCGCTTCGTTCAGCGTGATTATGACGATCGACAGGTTCCCGCATTTGGTTTCGGTGTTCACAAGGTCCCGTCCGGATCGGCCGCCATTGCGCTCGGCAACCGACGTCCCATCCGATTCTTTCATCGCGCGATACATGGAGCGCGCCTCTGGTTGACAGTCCCTACTGATAGAGTAGGCAATACATCGTTGATTCCCCATTTGTCAACCGTCAAGGATGGGGGAGGGCGCCGCGCGAGGCCGTCACCCTCCGCGTGGTCGAGAATGATCCCCATCCTTGTTTCTGGCGGGAGTGCTTGCGGGCGTGGACGTTGCAACTTCCCGGGGGGCGTTCACCTCAGACGAGAAAAAGTTCTTGCATAAATCCATTAATCCAGTAGAGTTTCATATGTCTACTACAACAGTAGACTTTATCCCGTTTGTTTGTTGCAGGAGCGGGGCGCGCCGGAGATACCGGCGTTGCCTCACGAGAAAATGAAAGAAGACCCCGGTCTGACCGAGGAAGAGCGGGCTTGGCTCTCCATCGTGCGGCGGCAGGTTCGGTCGTTGCGCTACGGCGTTGTGCAGATTGTGGTTCACAACGCCCGGGTCGTGCAGATCGAGCGGACGGAGAAGCTGCGCCTCAACGAAGCCTTGCGCCTCGAAAACGAAGGCAGCCTGCGGTCCATGGAAGGGATTTGACGCCGGCCAGATTCACTGGAGGCGAATTACCAAACAGACGTTGGCGGAGCTGGCCAGGCGACTGGAAGTTCCGACAGAGGAGAATTGTCACTGTTATGAAATCCAGTCGCGTCGTACTGGCCGCCTTGCTCGCCGCCAGCCAATTGTTCGTAAACCTGCGCGCCGCGCGCGCCGATGATGCCAACACCAACACGCCGCCGGTAGCCGCCAAACCTGCGGAGAAGGTCGCGCCCCCTGAGAAAGGCGCCCCGTTGCCCTTGCATCAAATCGAAGGCAATGGCGGCATTTTCTCCACCTTGTCCGCCTATATCGTCAACCCGCCACGCAACGGCGAACTGCTGGGACGCCCGAGCGTCGGCTTCTCGTATGTCGACATCGGACACGGAGACAACCTGGAGGCCCTGACCCTGACCGAATCGCCATGGAAACGCTTGGAACTCGGTTACGGCTGGGATCACCTTGGGTTGGGCGACCTGCCGTTGGCAATCAAGGATGCCACCAATCTGAGCATCAGCCGGAGCGACGTGCAGTTGCACAACTTCAATGCGCGCCTGCAATTGTTGACGGAAGGCGAGTTCAACGAAAAGTGGATTCCGGCGCTGACTTTCGGCGCACATTACAAGTACAACGACGGTATCCACGAGATTGACAAAGAACTCAGCGGCGACTTGAGCTTGGCCGGCCTCAAACACGAGTCCGGCACGGACTTCACGCTCTACGCGTCCAAGATGTTCACGCAAACGCCGCGACCGGTCCTGGTCGAGCTCGGCGGTCGCGCAACCGAAGGCGTCTGGAACGGTTTGGGCGGATTCACCTCCAGTTACAACTTCCTCTTCGAGGGCAACGTGGTGACGTTCCTGACCGGCAACATCGCGCTGGCCGCCGAATACCGCCAGCAACCGAATGATTACAAACCGATCGGCAATTTGGTGAAAGCCGAGGGCGATTGGTGGACGATCGACGCCGCCTACGTGGCGAACAACCACCTGACGCTGGCGGCCGGCTACGGCCACTTCGGCAACGTGTTGAATCACGAGGCCGACGGCGTCTGGGGCATCACCACGAAATGGGAGTTCTAACGCAATTAAACCAATCCGTCGCTGCGGCGGGAGGCCGTCCTCCCCCGTGGCGGCAAACGGAGGGAACATGAGCAAGCAACATTACTTCGAAGACAACTCGTTCTCCATCGGGAACACCCCGCTGGTGAAATTGAATCGCGTCACTGACGGCGCGAAGGCCACGGTGCTGGCCAAAATCGAGGGCCGCAACCCGTCCTACTCGGTCAAATGCCGCATCGGCTCGGCGTTGATTTGGGACGCTGAGAAACGCGGCGCGCTCAAACCCGGCGGCACCATCGTCGAGCCGACCAGCGGCAATACCGGCATCGCGCTGGCGTTTGTCGCCGCGGCTCGCGGGTACAGGATCGTCCTCACGATGCCGGAAACGATGAGCGTCGAGCGGCGCCGCGTGCTCGCCGCGTTCGGCGCCGAACTGGTGTTGACCGAGGGACCGAAAGGAATGAAGGGCGCCGTGGCGAAGGCTGAGGAAATTGCCGCCTCCGATCCACAGAAATATTTCATTCCCCAGCAGTTCAAGAATCCGGCGAATCCCGCCATCCACGAGAAGACCACCGGACCCGAAATCTGGGAACAGTCGGGCGGGTCGATCGATATTCTCGTGTCAGGTGTGGGCACAGGTGGTACGATTACCGGCGTGTCCCGTTACATCAAAGGCGACAGGAAACGAAAACTCCTCTCGGTCGCGGTCGAACCGAAGGAGAGCCCGGTCATTACGCAGAAACTCGCGGGGCAGGAACTGAAACCCGGCCCGCACAAGATTCAGGGCATCGGCGCGGGGTTTATCCCCGATACGCTGGATCTGTCACTCGTGGATCGCGTCGAACAGGTGGACAGTGCCGAGGCGGTCAGCTTCGCCCGGCGGCTGATCCGTGAAGAAGGCATTCTCGGTGGGATTTCGTCCGGCGCGGCCGCGGCCGTGGCCGTGCGGCTCGCCAAACTACCGGAGTTCGCGGGCAAAACCATCGTCACCGTGCTGCCCGATGCGGGCGAACGGTACCTGTCCACCGTGCTGTTTCAAGATTGGGCATAACAGAAAAAGGAGACAAAGAACATGTCAGACAACACCCCCGCACAAAAGCTTGCCACTCTGGCGCTCCACGCCGGCCAGGTGCCCGATCCAACCACCGGTGCGCGCGCCGTGCCGATCTACCAGACGACGTCCTACGTCTTCAAAAATACCGAGCACGCCGCGAATCTGTTCGCGCTGAAGGAATTCGGGAACATCTATACCCGCATTATGAACCCGACCACCGACGTCTTCGAGCGGCGGGTCGCGGCGATTGAAGGCGGCACCGGCGCGCTGGCCGTAGCATCCGGCGCGGCGGCCATCACCTACGCGCTGCTGGCCATCACGCAGTTGGGCGACGAGATCGTGTCCGGAGACAACCTGTATGGCGGCACCTACGCGCTGTTTCACTACACGCTTCCCAAGCTCGGCCGCACGGTGAAATTCGTGAATTCGCGCGACCCATCGGCGTTCCGCAAAGCCATCACGCCGAAAACCAAGGCCCTTTACGCCGAGACCATTGGCAATCCAAAGCTGAATGTCCCGGACTTCGAAGCGCTGGCCCGGATTGCCCATGACAACGGCATCCCGCTGGTGATTGACAACACTGTCGGAGTCGGCCTGGTCCGTCCGTTTGATTTCGGCGCGGACATCATTGTCACGTCGGCCACGAAATACATCGGCGGCCACGGCACGTCCATTGGAGGCGTCATCGTGGATTCCGGCAAGTTCAAGTGGAACAACGGCAAGTTCCCCGAATTCACCACGCCCGACCCCAGCTACCACGGCCTGGTGTACTGGGACGCCCTGAGCAACGTGCCCGGCATGGGCAACGTCGCCTTCATTCTCAAGGTGCGCGTGACGTTGTTGCGGGACGTCGGCGCGGCGTTGAGCCCGTTCAACGCCCACGAGTTTCTGCTCGGGTTGGAAACGTTGCCATTGCGCCAGAAACAACATTCCGCCAACGCGCTCGAAGTCGCGCGGTGGCTCAAGGCGCATCCGCTCGTCCAGTGGGTCACCTATCCCGGCCTGCCGGACGATCCGAGTTACCCGATCGCCTCGAAGTACCTCAAGCGCGGTTTCGGCGGCCTCGTCGGCTTTGGCATCAAGGGCGGCCTGGAATCCGGCAAGAAATTCATCAACTCGGTGAAACTGTTCTCGCATCTGGCCAATATCGGCGACGCCAAGAGCCTGGTGATTCATCCGGCCTCCACGACGCACTCGCAGTTGTCCCCCGCCGAGCTGGAGGAAACCGGCGCCACGCCGGACTATGTCCGCCTCTCCATTGGCCTGGAGGACGTGGAAGACATCATCGCCGACCTTGACCAGGCGCTGAAGGTGTCGCAAAAATGATCCGTGCATCCGATGGGTGACAACCTCCTCGATAGCAGCGACAGTGCGCGGCACGCGAAACCGTTGCGGTACGTGCAGACCGCGACGTTCGATCACGCGCTGAAACTGGAGCTGGGGGGCGAGTTGCCCGGCGTGACCGTCGCCTACGAAACCTATGGCCAACTGAACGCGGCCAGGGACAACGCCGTGCTCGTTTGCCATGCGATCAGCGGCGACTCGCACGTGGCCCAACACACTGACGACGACGACCCCGGTTGGTGGGACGTCGTGGTCGGTCCGGGGAAACCAATCGACACCGATCATCTGTTCGTCATTTGTCCGAACCTGCTCGGCGGTTGCCGGGGTACGACCGGTCCGGGCAGCACGAATCCCGCGACGGGCGAACCGTACGGCCACGATTTCCCGACGATCACCATCGGGGACATGGTCGAGGCCGAGCGTCGGTTGCTCGATCGTCTTGGCGTCGAACGACTGCGCGCCGTCATTGGCGGTTCCATGGGCGGACATCAGGCGCTCACGTGGGCCACGCGCTGGCCGGAACGCGTCCGCCGCGTGATTGCGCTCGCCACGTCCCCACGATTGACGAGTCAGGCGCTGGCATTCGATGTGGTCGGGCGCAACGCCATCCGCCGCGACCCGGATTATCACGATGGACGGTATTATGGCGCGGAACGCGGGCCGGAAGTGGGCCTGGCCATCGCCCGCATGATCGGCCACATCACGTACCTGTCGCGCGAAGCGATGACCCAAAAGTTCGACGCGAACCGCCTGCAGCCGCGGGATGAGGCCGTCGAATTTGAAAAGACGTTCTCGGTCGGCTCGTATCTCGGCCATCAAGGGCGGAAATTCGTGGAACGATTCGACGCCAACAGTTACATCGCGCTGTCGACGGCCATGGATTTGTTCGACCTCGGCGGCTCGCCGTCGGAACTGGCCACGGCCTTCCGCGGCACCAGGAGTCGCTGGCTGGTCATCAGCTTCTCGAGTGACTGGCTGTTTCCCCCGGACCAGTCGCGGGACATCGTCAACGCCCTGGTCGCCAACAACGCGCCCGTCAGCTATTGCAATGTCCAGAGTGACTGCGGGCACGATGCGTTTCTGTTGCCCAACGAGATCGCCAGTTACGGGGAGCTGATCCGCGCGTTTCTGGAGGACGATGTCGCGTTGCCGCCGCCGGGTGCCGCGATTGGCCGCAAAGCGGAAGACGGGCTCAGTCCGACGAGTATCTTTCATCAGCGGCGCATCGATTATGAGCGCATCGTGGAGTTGATCCCGGCGGACGCGAGCGTACTCGATTTGGGTTGCGGGCGGGGCGGCCTGCTGGCGCGTCTCCAGCAGCGTGAGCATCATCATCGCCTGGTCGGCGTGGAACTCGACGAACAGGAAGTCATCGCCTGCGTGCGCCGCGGCCTGGATGTGATCCAGGCGGACCTCAACAAGGGACTGCGCGGGTTCGGCAACCAGCAGTTTGACTGCGTCGTGCTCTCCCAGACGCTGCAGGCGGTGCGCGACGTGCCCGGCGTCATCAACGAAATCCTCCGCGTCGGCCGCATCGGCATCGTCAGTTTTCCCAACCTCGCCTTTCGCCCGTTGCGCAACATCCTGGCGAAAGACGGCCGCGCGCCGCGGGGCTACGGCTGGATTCGCGAGCAGTGGTACGACACGCCGGATGTGCGGTTCTTGTCCATCGCGGATTTCGAGGAATTTTGCCGCGCGAAATCCATTCGCATTCACCGCTGCATCGGGCTCAATACCGAAGACGGCGCCGAGGTTTTCAAAGACCCCAACCTCGACGCTGATCTGGCCATCTTTGTGATCAGTGGCTCGCGATAATCCGTCTTCATCCGCGTCCACATGCGGTCGACATGCCCCGCCGACCCCAACGACGATTGGGAAGCTGTTGTAGCGGTCCTGTTGTAGCGGCGCTTCTGCGAAGCGCCTGTTTGGTAGGGACGCGCTGCCGCGCGTCCATCTCCTCCTCCCGACTCTTTACCCCGAATTCTACCTCGTTTCACGTGGCCTTTTCGGGGCGAGGTCGCATCGCCCCCCGCCGTCCCGGCCGCCATTTCCCCTCCTCGGAGGGGATAAAGGGGTGGGTGCTTGCTTATCCCACAGTCCGTCGAGAAGTATCCGTGGCATGCTAAGAATTTCGGAATTATCCCCTTCGCATAAGTAGTTGCTTTTTGGGGCGGTTTTTGGGAGACTTCCTCTCCGCATGGAAGACGTGCCTAAACCATCGACGGGCGAGCCGCGTGGCTCCATGGGAAATCCGCAGGGAGTTTCAAAGGAAATACCACCGGCAACGCCAGCAGTGCAATCCGGTTCACCGAAGAAACATACTCCAGACACAAACACCCTTATTCCGCCTGAAATTACCGCGACGCTTCCAAACTATCCGAGATGGTTGCCGCAGTTGCCACGCGTCATCTATCTCTGCCTCGTCGAGCAGAATTTTAAGCCCCTCAACTTTTGGTTTTGGGAAGAGGTTGCCGATTTGAGGAAGGGATGGGAAATCTTTACCTTGATCGCGCTGCTACTGGTTTGGCGGACATGGGTGTGGTGCAGTCAAGTGGCCGATCATAGAGTTGAGTCCGTGAAGCAAGAGGGCGCCGCAACAAATTCCGTTCTCATAGCAACGAATGCGTTTCTCACCGGCCAGATAACCGCGATGACAAACGAGAATAATAGGCTTCATGCCGAAATCGAGAAAAACAAACAAGACGCGAAGCAGGAGGCCGAATCACAGGAAACGAAGCTGCAAACTCAGTATAACGCTAAGTTGCAAGAGAAAGACGCCGAAGTCAATCGATTGACCACCGAAAAGGCATCCCTACAAACTAGAAATGATTTTTGGACCGCACAATCAGCCGTCATTCTCGATGCGTGTAGCAACTTAATAAACTCGTCATCTACCACGGCTGCAAACAGACAGGAGATAGATTTGCTGGTTGGACAAGTCCAAACGGCAGTGAAGTTGGCGGAAGCAAATACCAGCCTGCTCGCGACCATTGGGTCAACAGCGCCACAATTTCAGGTCGTGATTGATGGGGTAGCGTTGCCGATGAATCAACCCCTTTCTAATATGACAATGCCCCTTACAAACGAAACCCAAACCGTATCCATCGTGGTCAGAAACATGGGCAATCAGTCGGCAGATCGGGTAAATGTTGCTCTGGTGTTTTCGACCGCTTACACAAACTCAATTGAGGTTCCAGAGAGTTGGCACGGATGGTCGTCCGAGCCTTATATGAAGGAAGAAAATGGCAGGGAGGTTCCTGATTTGAATACAAAGCATTATTCCGTTACATCGGACATGCCAATTGCGGCGGGAGGGGCTGGTTTTGGGTGTACTTCGATTACATTCAAAAACCCTATTGATAAGCCGCATGACTATACGATTGAAATTATGGCGGTTTCGGGAGGAGCTAGGCCCTGTCAGGTTCAATGCGGACTTCACTTCCGGCCCGGCGTCAAAGAATCAAAGTTGGAATGAGGAATAGGAATAATGCACCTACGCGAAGCCAGAGAAAAAGGCAAGATGGCCCAGTGGATTAAGGAACAGGAAAAGAAGCATCCACGCGCCAGCCACGCACACTTTCACGGAGCCATCAAGTCTATGGCTTCTGGAAAGAAGAAACCAAAGCGGGGAACATCCCGGAGGGCTTCTTCCGGGAGTTGAACCGATACTCAAATTCCTTGGCGTATTTATGGAGATGCTTTTTGGATACGTGAATATGGGTGCTGCGAACCGCGCCCTTGAAATGCTTCCAGAAGTTTTCAAGGTTGTTGGTGTGGCAGTTGCCGTTCACGTACTGCTTGGCTCCGTGATCTACGGTTTCGTGCTTGTAGCCATGCTTTTTGACCATCCGGTAAGTCGCCATCTCATCCGTGTGACACGTAGAACCCTTGACGACGTTTTCCTTAATCAATGGAATCAACGTCCCGCCTTTCACATCTGGCACAACTTTCGTCATTACCTGACCGCCGCGTTCCAGCATCCCGAACACAAGCGTCTTGCCCTTGGCTCCGCGTCCACGGATGCCGGGTCGATAGCCGCCGATAACGGTTTCGTCCATTTCGACATCGCCTTCCAGCGGCCACTCGCCGTCAACCTCGGCGATGTGCTGGCGGATAAGATCGGCCATTCGCCATGCCGTCTTGTACGTCACGCCAAGTTGACGCTCCAATTCCTTCGCCGGTACACCGTGGCGGGAAGTCGTGAAAAGGTAGATCGCATAAAACCAGAGTTGCAGTGGCGTTCGGGTATCCTCGAAAGGTGTCCCGGCGGTCGGGTGCAAATGATGGCCGCACCACTGGCAAACGTAGGCGCGTTCGGCCTCGAATCGGTACCAGTTCGATTTGCGGTCGCACTTCGGGCAGACATGGCCCTGACCATAGCGAGACTCAAACAAATGGTTCAAGCAGGCTTCGTCATGGGGAAATTGGGTGATGAATTGGCGGAAGGTGATACTGGCCTTCTGCCGTTTCTCGCGCTTTGGCTTCCTCGTTTTCATGGTGCCAAATCTAGCAGAAACTACTACTTATGTCAAGGGGATAATTCCGAAGAATTTAGCACCCCACGTCAGGCGCGCTGACGGCCCCTGCGCCATCCATGATATATCGACAGCCGACATATCGCCGGGAGACACCCGCCATTCCGCACCACCGACTTGTCCGCCGACGGGGGAGGGGGGGGCTGCGCGAACCGTTCTCGAAAACTGCGGTTCGAATTTGCTTTGCATGTCTCGCGGACTCGGCTTCGATATTCGGATTTCGATATGCGGATTGCGAGTGTCGCCCCCGTCGCGAATCGCGCCGTTTCCCTCACGCAGCCCCGACTCGGAATCGGGTTGAAAGACACAGAGAGCAGAGAGGGGAGTCCCTTTTTTGCATGACTTGTGGAGAGGACATGGCACGCAACAGGCCCTGGTAATGGAACCGAACGAATTCAGTTCAAAGGTCGTTGGCGCGGCGATCACCGTGCACAAGGAACTCGGGCCGGGGCTGCTCGAATCTCTGTGTCCTCAGCGCCTCTGCGTGAGACCCCGTCTTCGCCTTGTTCGCTGGCATTCGTGGTAGTCAGTGGCTCGCCCTTTTTCACTTCTCCGCAATCGTTCGCCACACGCGCTCGGGGGTCGCGGGCAGGGTGCAAACGGGTTTGCCAATCGCGTCCTGAATGGCCGACATGAGGGCGGGGCCGCAGGCGATCAAGGGCGGTTCGCCCACGCCGCGCGCGCCGAACGGTCCGCCGGGATCGGGATTCTCCAGCACGATGCATTCGATCTCGGGCACGTCGCGGATCGTCGGCAAAATGTAGTCCGTGAACCCCGGATTCATGATCTTACCGTCTTTCATCACCACTTCTTCCATCAACACCATGCCAATGCCCTGCGTGACTCCGCCCTGAATCTGGCCCAGCACCTGGTCGGGGTTGATGGCCTTGCCGACGTCGTGGCAGGCGATGTACCGCTCGACTTTTACCTCGCCGGTCTCGGTATCGACGAGCACCTGGCAGGCGTGGCTCCCGAACAAATACGTCACAAACGCCCGCATGCTCTGGCCCGTCGCCGTGTCCTCGGGCATCGTCGGCGGCTTGTACACGCCCATCGCTTCCAGCGAAAAACCGCGCCGCTTGCCCTCCCGCGCCAGTTCCCGCAGCGTCAACCGCCGTTCGGGATGAAACACATTGTACGCCCCGCCGTTGTCGATCTTGATTTCGTACACCAATTCCTCGAGGTGCGCCGCCGCGATGTCCTGGAGCTGTTTCTTGAGTTCCGACGCCGCCAGTTGCACCGCCGAACCCGTGAAATACGTCTGGCGCGTCGCCGAGGTGCTGCCGGATTCCGGCGTCAATTCCGTGTCCGCCAAAATGGGTCGCACCCGCTCCAGCGGCACACCGACTTCTTCCGCCACGATCTGCGCGATCATGTTGATCAGCCCCTGGCCGACATCCACCCCGCTCGAATACACCTCGACCATCCCGTCAGCGGTCAGCTTGCACCGCGCCCGCGAGGCATCGGGGAACCCATCGCCGTAGCCGAGCCCGAAACAAATCACGCTCACGCCGTACCCGCGCTTCAGATGCGGCGCCGCCGTCTCGTAACTACGGTTCTTCCAGTCGATCTTCTTCAGCACCGCCTCGAAACATTCTTGTCCGGTCGCATGCGGCACGATCTGGCCCGTGGTCACCGCGTCGCCGGAGTGGATGAGGTTCTTCATGCGCAACTCGGCCTTGTCCATCCCGAGCTTCGCCGCGAGCCGGTCCATCAATCCCTCGTAGGCAATCGCCGTCTGCGCCGCGCCGAACCCGCGCATCGCGCCGCAGGGGTTGTTGTTGGTGAACACGCCGATGACGTCCACCCACACGTTGGGCACCTTGTACGGGCCCGTCGCATGGCTCGACGCCTTGCGCATCACCGCGATGCCTGTCGACGCGTACGCTCCCTTGTCCACGTAAAATGTAATCTGTGCGGCGACCAGCGTGCCGTCCTGTTTCGCGCCGAGTTTGTAGTGAACCCGAATCGGATGCCGTTTGTGCCGCGCGATCATCGACTCGCCGCGCGAATAGCGGAGGCAAATGGTCTTTCCCTTGAGCTTCAGCGCCGCCAGGCTGAGATAAATTTGAATCGAGATGTCCTCGCGTCCGCCGAACGCGCCGCCCGTCGCCGGCTGGATGATCCGCAGCTTCTCCAGCGGCAACCCGACCGCCAGCGCAATCAACCGCCGTTCCTCGTGCAGCCATTGCCCGGCCACTTCGATGGTCAGCAGCTTGCCGTCGTACCGCGCCCGGCCCGCTTCGAGATCGAGAAACGCGTGGTCCACCGTTTGTGTCTGGATGATGTCCTCGACGACCACGTGGGCCTCGCGCATCGCCGCGGGCGCGTCGCCTTTGCGGAGATGTTTCTCGCCGAGCACATTCCCCTCCGCATGAATCTTCGGCGCATCGGGCTTGAGCGCGTCTTCCATCGTGAGAACGTTCGGCAACACCTTGTAGTCCACCTTGATTTTCTTCAGCGCTTCGATGGCAATTTCTTCGGTCTTGGCGACAACGACCGCGAGCGCATCGCCCAGGTAACGCACTTTCCGGCTGCACAGCACTTCCTGGTCGCGGCGAATCAAGCCGTGCAAGTTTGTGCCGGGCACATCGCCATGCGTAGTCACCGCGACAACGCCGGGCAACTTTTTCGCATCGCGCGTGTCGATGCCGCGAATCTCGGCGTGCGGATGGGCGGCGCGCAGCACCTTGGCGAACAGGAATTTCTTGTCGAACAAATCCTGGCCGTACTTCGTCTCGCCCGTCGCTTTGCCGACCGCATCCAGGCGTTCGGCGGACTTGCCGACGACTTTCGTGGGGCCGCTCTCGTAGGCCGAGGAACTCTTGCTCGCCACGTGAAGTTTGGCGACCGCCTCTTCGAGATTGTCGATCGGTTGGCTCACTTCTTCTGCAGCCCCATTTCGTCCGCGGCCAGCTCACACGCGTGCAGGATCTTGTTGTACCCCGTGCACCGGCAGATGTTTCCTTCCATGCCGGCGAGGAATTCCTCGCGCGTTGGGTGCGGGTTCTCGGTGAGCAACGCCTTCGCCGCCACAATCAGGCCCGGCGTGCAGTAGCCACATTGCACCGCACCGCATTCGACAAATTTCTGCTGGATGACATCGAGCTTCTTGTTGTGCGCGAAGCCTTCAATGGTCGTCACGTCGCGGTCCTGGACCTGGGGCGCCAGCATCAGACAGGAATTCATCGGCTTCCCGTCCACCAGCACGTAACAGCTCCCGCATTCGCCTTCGAGGCACGCGCCCTTGGTGCCGGTCAATCCCATTTCGATCCGCAGAAAATCCAGCAGCGTCTGTGTCGGCTGCACTTTGACGGAAACCTTCTTACCGTTCAGTGTGAAACGGAGCGGCCACAGACCACCGTCATTCGCAGGTAAAGTTTTCTTCGCCGCCTTCTTCATGCCTTCACCAAATTCTCCAACAACCGCCGCACCATCACGCTGGACAGGTGCACCTTGTAATCCGCGCTCGCGCGATGGTCGGTGATCGGCTTGATCTCGCCGCGCACGATGTCCGCCGCCTGCTGAATCGTACCAGCATTCAGACCGTTCTTCGCCAGAAACTTCTCCGCCTTGTAGCAGCGGATGGGGGTGGCCGCGACCGATGCCAGCGCGATGCGCACTTCCTTCTTGGGCGTAATGGCCACCGCCGCCGCCACAATCGAAATGTTCATCGCGCCGCGTTTGCCGTTCTTGGCCCAATCGCTTTTATAATTCGTCGGCACGATGATCTTCGTAATCATCTCGTCGTCGTCGAGCATGGTCCTGCGATAATCCAGAAAGAATTTATCCAGCGGCATGCGGCGCGCGCCGCGCACACTGGTCAACTCCACCTCTGCGTCGAGCGCCAGCAGGGCGGTGGAACCATCGCCGGCGGGTGACGCAGTGGCAAGATTGCCGGCGAGCGTCCCGAGTTCGCGGATGCCCGGGCCGCCAACGCTGAGCGACGCCTGTGCGAGGCACCGGATCGGAAGCTTCCCAGCCTGGGCGTGCGTGACGTTGCCGGCCAGTTCCAACGTGCCGTTGTGCCGGTGAATGGCCCGCAATTCGGGAATGTGCGTGAGGTCGATGAAGTTCTCGGGAGCGGCCTTGCCATGGTTCATGAGGACCACGATGTCCGTGCCGCCGGCGATGAACGTGGCGCGTTGCTTCAGTTCCGCTTTGAGCCCGAGAGCTTCCTGGATGTTCTTCGGCTGGTAGAACACGGGCACATTATGTCAACGAATTTGTTGACGAGCAAGAGTCAAAATACTAAAACAAACACATTCACGAAAGGAATTCTGCTGATCATGACCACTTCCGCCGAGCAATTACGCCGCACCGTCAAGTCGTACGAGAAGGACATCGTCAAGTTTTCACGCGACCTCATCGCCATTCCCGGATTCAGCGGGACCGAGGGCAACGTCTGCAAGCGCATCGCCCAGGAAATGCGCAAAGTCGGCTTCGACAAGGTCTGGTTCGACAAAATGGGCAACGTCATCGGCCAGATCGGCCACGGCAAAACCAAGATCATGATCGATTCGCACGTGGACACCGTCCACGTCGGCGACCGCAGCGCGTGGAAATGGGACCCGTTCAAGGGCAAAGTCGCGAACGGCAAGATTTACGGGCGCGGCTCGTGCGACCAGAAGACGTCCGTGGCCTCGATGGTGTACGCGGGCAAGGCGATCAAGCAATTGAAGCTTACGGGCGATTACACGCTCTGGGTCGTCGGCAGCGTCATGGAAGAGGATTGCGACGGCCTCTGTATGCTCCACGTCATCGAGAACGAAAAGATGGTGCCCGATTACGTGGTCATCACCGAGCCGACGAACCTTGGCATTTATCGCGGTCATCGTGGCCGGATGGAGATCAAAGTGGTTGTCAAGGGCCGCTCGTGCCACGGCTCCGACCCTTCGCGCGGCGACAATCCCGTCACCAAGATGGCCGACATTGTCAAGGATATCGACAAGCTCAACCAGCGCGGACTAAAGCACGACAAGTTTCTCGGCAAGGGTACGGTGTGCGTCAGTTGTATTGAGTGCAAAACGCCGTCGCAATGCTCGGTGCCCGATGAGTGCACCATTTACCTCGACCGCCGCATGACCAAGGGCGAGACGCCGCAATCGTCCGTTAAGGAAATCCAGGGGTTGCCCTCGGTGAAGAAGGCGAAGGGCAAGGTGGAGATTTTGCACTACGATGCGACGGCGTGGACCGGATTGAAGGTCGGCCAGGAGAAGTTCTTCCCGACGTGGGTGTTTGAAGAGAGCCATCCCTTGGTACGGGCTGGCGTGAAAGCCGCGACGCTCGCGCTGGGCAAGAAGCCGCGCGTCAGCCGCTGGACGTTTTCCACCAACGGGGTCGCCACCGCTGGCCGCCACAACATCCCGACCATCGGTTTCGGCCCGCAAAACGAAATCTACGCCCACACCGTGGACGAATTCGTCCCCGTCGACGCCCTTATCAAGGCGACGACGTTTTACGCGGCCATTCCGCAGATCATTCTGGCGGAGACGCGCGGCAAAAAGCGGTGAGAGTGCGGAGCGGAAGAAGTGGACAGGAATGTTTGTGGAAGCCGGCCTGCCTCGCCGAGGGTTCCGCTACGGCTAACCATCGAAAGAGTTTCCTTTCTCAGCCGTCACCGAACCCGCCGCCAGTTCCTCCGTGTAACCCCATCCCTCATCCGTTGCACTTGACTTGTTGACAGAATGATTCTACAGAAACTTGTTTCAAGGACGGGGAACCACTGTGAAAATGAAAGCAACCCAATGTTCATCCATCGTGATCGTAGCGCTGGCGCTGGTGGCGGCCGCCGTGCAGTTGCCGGCCGCCGTCAAGGTGGACACGGCGGAGCCAATCGAGACCCTGGTCGCGTTTCGGGTTGCCGCGAACAAGTATATCGGCACGAGCCCGAGTAATTCCCTGGAACTTGCCGTCGGCAAGATCGGCTCCAAGCAAAGGTTTACCATCATTGACCTGACCGGTGGCAATCTTCAGGACGGAGACGAGATTCGGATCCGCTACACGCCACACAATGGGAAGCCCAGCTATTGGCTGGAGAACACTGCGGGAGTCAGGCGCGGCCGTGATGGTGACGTATTCAAACTCAAGCGGGTGGACACGAAATTCGTTCTGGTGACGCCGACCGGGAAATTTGTGGCTCCGCCCGTTGACACGCATGCGCTGGGCGTGTCCGCCAAGCAGGACGGGGCGCTGGTCATGGAAATCATCGACGTCAGTTCCGGAACTTCCGTGGTCAAGCCTCCGGACCAGCCGGCGTCAGGTTCAACGGCTCCGGCGGCTCCAACGGCACCCGCTCCAACTCCACCATCAACTTCGGAAAATACCGAAGCCGCTCCGCCAGCGGCAGCACCCACACCGCCCGCGGTCAAACCTGCCACGCCGTAACAGTTCACGGATCGAGACGGTGGCGCTACGCCGAAAATTGCGGTTGGACCTCGCCATAACCGAATCCACGGAAGATACGTCCGGAGGTACGCTTCGTCGCCTTGCGCTGCAAAAAGGCACGTCTTGCCGTCCTGAAGGGGGCGGTCGCTCTTCTCGGCACGGACCGTAGCGCTCGGAAAAGAATTTCTACTCTGGTATCGGCGGAGGTTTGTACAAACCTGCCGAAGGGCCGCACAGAATCGTCCCGCCCGGTTGCCAAAATTGTACCCAGCCGAATTCTGCGGTGCCGATGCGCTCGGCTTGGAACAGGGCACATCCCATGCTCTGGCAACGGGACGGACGACGAACATGCAAGAGCTACAGTTCAAAATGTACCGAACCGGCAGCGCGGAGGTCATCGAAATGACGGGGGCGGTCGACGCGTTGGCGTTTGCCCAGTTTGCGACCACGTTGACGCGGACGATGGAAGAGGTCACCCCGTGCATCGTTCTCGAATGCTCACGAGTCACCTACATCGGCAGCGCCCAGCTCAAGGAGTTGATCGGGTTCGCCCACATGGCCCAGGCCCGCGGCGGCGACCTCAAATGCGTCGGGCTTCCCCAGACCATCCAGCAGGTCGCCAATCTCATCGCCATGGGTGATTTGATGGAATTCTACGATCACCTCGCCGAAGCACTCCAGTCATTCCGAACTTCGCCCGAGACCGTCACGCACTGACCCGAGCCCCGAGCTCGACGAACGACCCGCTCCGACCCCAATGTCGGGGTCGCATCTGATTCCTCCAATCGCCCTCCGTTAGCCCCAAACGGTAGCCAAACGACCCCAACTCAGCCTCCGGCCCCCCCCAACTACCCCCACATTTGGGTTCGTTTTTGGCTTCGTTTTTTTGAAAGTTCCCCGCCGGCTTGATTAGAATTGGGTTCGTTTGGTAACCCCTCCCCCGCACCCAACTTCCCCAATCTGTGGACACAACCCACCCGCGCCACAGGCTCGCACTCAAGCCAACCCGTCGCGTCTATCGCCA
>JBEKLM010000038.1:0-44827 GCA_050010195.1 Verrucomicrobiia bacterium | reverse complement strand
AAATCCATGGCGGTCTGCACGGCCTTTTTCATGGCGCGGCGAAAACTGATCCGCCGTTCCAGTTGCAGAGCGATGTTTTCCGCGACGAGCTGGGCATCCGTTTCCGGCGTTTTCACCTCGACGATATCCACGTAAACTTCCTTACCAGTCAACGCGGCCAGTTCTTCCTTCAACTTGTCGATTTCCGCGCCCTTGCGCCCGATGACGATCCCCGGACGTGCGGTCGAAATGGTGATCCGGGCTCGGTTCGCATACCGCTCGATCGCGATCTTCGGTACGGCCGCCGACGCCAGCTTCTTTTTCACGATTTCCCGTATCTTGATGTCCTCCAACAACAGCGTCGCGTAGTCCTTCTTGTCGGCGTACCACTTCGACAGCCAGTCTTTGGTAACTGACACGCGAAAACCTATTGGATTCGTCTTTTGTCCCATAAATTATTGTCCGTCCGTCAATACAATCTGAATATGTGTGGTCCGTTTGATAATCGGTCCCGCGCTTCCCCGCGCCTTGGGCTGCCAACGTTTCAGGCGCGGCCCTTCGTTAGCCACCGCTTCTTTCACTGTCAGCGCGTCCGCCGCCAAGCTGGCGTTATTGGTTGCGTTCGCAATCGCCGATTTCAGCGTCTTCTCAATCATTCGGGCCGACTTGCGCGGGATCGCCCGCAACACTTCCAACGCATTGGATGCGCTCAAACCCTGAATCAGCCGCGTCACTTCGCCCATTTTGTACGGACTCATCCGCGCATATTTAGTTATTGCTCTCACTTCCATAAAATCACACGTACACTTACGAGTTCCTCGCCACGCTGGCGACGTCTCCCGTCTTCAGCGTGACACCCTCTTTCACCCGTTCGATCAGCGCGCCGCAAATCCGCTGTCGCACTTCCACAACTTTTAATTCCGCCACGACGTGTTCCCCGCGGATTACTACCATCGGCATTCCCATTCGCGCTCCCTGAAGCTGTCCGATATTCAACACCACCAGCCGCAGGCCCGGCTTCACATCGAGCACCATCGCGGCGCCCAGGCCTCCCTGGGCCTGACTGTTCGTCGTACGGCCCGAAAGCGATCGGTCCGCAGCTTCGATCAGCGCCTTGGTACGGGCCAACTCACCCGCGACGTCTCCTGGCTTTTGCAAGGCTTCAATTAGCCGTTGCACCTGTGCAACCAACCGTTGCCGCTCCGCGTCCGCGAGATACAACGCTCGGACACTCTCATCCAACTGTCGTTGCGTCTTCGACGCGTTGCCATCGGCAAAGTCAACGCCAAGCGTTTGCGCGCGCAGTTGCGCCTCACTCCACTTCTTGTGGAACAACTCGCTCTCCGTCCGCGCGACGGCCAGGTTCTCCGTCAACAACCGAATGATCGTCTCGCGCTGCTCCAAATCCGTCTTGAGACGCTGGTTGTCAGCACCCAAGCTATTCACCAGCGCGCGCAACTCATCGACGACCGCATTCGTCGCTGCCGCTGGCAACTGCGCTTCCTCGGCCGCCAACGGCCATACCGCTACAAAGAACAAACAAACCGCACAAACTCCCGTTCGCGTGCCAGGTGCGGGCACAACCAACTCCCGGCCGCGCTACTTCGCGACCGCCTTCTCGGTGTGGGCTCCGTGGGCGCGGAACGTGCGCGTCGGCGCGAACTCGCCCAAACGATGCCCGACCATGTTTTCTGTCACGAACACCGGCGTGTGCACCTTGCCGTTATGAACCAAAAACGTGTGTCCCACAAACTCCGGAACAATCATCGACCGACGTGACCATGTCTTGATTGGCTTCTTCTCGCCCGCTCGCATGGTTTCGACCTTCTCCATCAGATGATCGTCGACAAACGGGCCTTTTTTCAGGGAACGTCCCATTTATTTCTTCCTTCTCTCCAAGATCATCGAGTTCGAATACTTTTTCCGCCGGCGCGTCTTGCCGCCCTTGGCCAGCAGGCCCCAAGGCGAACACGGGTGATGCCATCCACCACCGCCCTTGCTCTTGCCCTGGCCACCACCCATCGGGTGATCCACCGGGTTGCGGGCCATACCGCGGGAAATGCCGCGTCGGCCAAGCCAACGGTTCCGCCCGGCCTTCCCCAGCATGATATTGATATGATCCGTGTTGCCAATCTGTCCGATCGTTGCGTAGCACTCCCGGCTGACAAGACGAAGCTCGCTCGACGGCAACTTGACCGTCACACAATCGCCTTCGCTCGCCGTAATTTGCGCCGCCCCGCCCGCGCTACGGCAAATCTGTCCGCCGTGTCCACGGTGCAATTCAATATTATGGATCGGCATTCCGGGAATGATCTTCTTCAGAGGCAGCGCGTTGCCAACCGACAACTCGGCGTCCGGACCGCTCATCACTTTGGCGCCAACGACGAGACCGATCGGCGCCAAAATATAGCGCTTCTCGCCGTCCTTGTACTTCAACAACGCTATGCGAGCCGAACGGTTCGGATCGTACTCGATCGCCTCGACCGTTGCCTCCATGCCCATCTTGTCTCGCTTGAAATCGATGATCCGGTAGCGTTGCTTGTGCCCGCCGCCGATGCCGCGCGCCGTCATGCGCCCGACATTGTTGCGGCCACCGGTTCTGCGCTTGGCCACCGTCAGCTTCGCTTCCGGCTTGTGCTTCGTGATTTCCGAAAAGTCGGACAGCACAGTGCCCCGAAGCGATGGCGTCAACGGTCTGAAAGTTCTGAGTCCCATAAATCGCTATGCCAATTCAATCTTGTCGCCCTCTTTGAGGGTGACAATCGCTTTTTTCCAAGCGGGTGTCCGTCCAAATTGCACGGTGCGCTCCCGCCGCGCCTTGCCGCGAACATTCAGGGTGTTCACGCGCAGCACCTTCACCTTGAACAACTGCTCGACCGCGCGTTTGACATCGACCTTGTTCGCGTGCTTCTCGACCACAACCTGGTACTGGTTCAACGCTTCCGTTTGGGCGCTGCCCTTTTCCGTGACACGCACGGTCTTGACAACTGTGTAGGGATCTTTCATCGGTTCTGCCCCAAACGCGCACCCAGTTTGTCGAGCGCGGCTTTCGTTGTCACAATCTTCTCGAAGCGCAAGAGCTCATAGACATTAACGGAATCGGCCGGTTCGACCTGCACATTCGGTACGTTCCGCGATGCCAGCTTCAAGTTGCGGTCCACCTGATCGGTAACGACGAGCGTGGGCGCATGGTCCTTCGCGCCAATCGCCGCCATGATTCCTGCGAAATCCTTCGTCTTGTGGTTGGCCAGTTTCAGCTCGTCAACCACCACGACATCACCAGCCAGCAGGCGCTCGCTCAGCGCCTTACGGAATGCCAACGCCTTGACCTTTTTCGGGACATTAATTGTGTAATCGCGCGGTTTCGGCCCGAATACCACGCCGCCACCACGCCACAACGGCGACGCGAACGACCCGGCCCGCGCCCGTCCTGTGCCCTTCTGCTTCCATGGCTTCTTGCCGCTGCCGTGCACTTCACTGATTTGTTTTGTGCTGGCTGTGCCGAGTCGCTGGTTCGCCATATACGCCGTCACCGTGTCATGGACCGCCTGGGTTCCCTTACCGCCCTTGACTAGCAACTCGTCAGCAAACTCGACTTCGCCCTTGGACTGACCGGAAATAGTAATGACGGGCACCTTCATTTCGTCGCTTTCACTACAGGTTTTGTCTTCTTCAACGCGTGGCGGATCACCACAAACGCACCGCGCGCTCCGGGCACAGCGCCTTCGATAAGCAACAGGTTCTCAGCTTCACGCACCTGGATCACCCGCAGGTTTTGCGTGGTGACCTTGACGTCACCCATGTGGCCGGGCATTCGCATATTTCTGAACACGCGGCCCGGAAACAGGCGTTGGCCAATCGCGCCACCGCGGCGATGCCAGCCCTTCGCACCGTGGGTCATATCGCCGCCGGCAAATTTATGACGCCGTACGACACCTTGAAACCCCTTGCCCTTCCCCGTGCCGATAACGTCCACGTACTGACCGGGCTGAAATTCCTTCACGGTGATTTTATCGCCGACACCAAATTGTATGGGCTCCTCCGTGCGGTACTCACGAATAAACCGAGCGGGTGGCGTGTTTGCCTTTTTGCAGTGGCCGATGAGCGCTTTGCCAGCATTCTTTTCCTTACGCGTTCCCAAGCCGATCTGCACGGCGTGATAACCGTCGTTTTCGGGCGTCTTTTTCTGCAGCACGGTGCAGGGACCCGCTTCGATAACGGTGACGCCGACGAAATTGCCGTTCGCGTCGAACAACTGCGCCATGCCGATTTTTTTTCCGAGTAGTTCCATAACTAAATCTTGATCGTGATATCCACGCCCGCGGGAAGGTTCAACTTCTTCAATTCGTCCACCGTCTTGGCCGTTGGATCGATGATATCGAGTAACCGCTTGTGTGTCCGCATTTCAAATTGTTCCATCGACTTCTTGTCCGCATGCGGTGAGCGGTTGACCGTATGCCGCCAGATGTCCGTCGGCAACGGGATTGGTCCGGCCACTTTCGCGCCGGTCCGTTTGGCTGTTTCCACAATGTCGTGTGCCGACTGATCGAGCAATCGGTGGTCATAGCCCTTGAGGCGGATTCTAATACGCTGATTGTTCATTTCTTCTGCTGTCCCGCCCTTGTGGAGCCTGTGCTGTTCTTGTCGATAATTGTGGCCAGAATGTTCTCCGGCACCTTCTCAAACGCGGCCGGCTCCATGGAGTAGCTGGCGCGTCCCTTCGTCAATGACCGCAACGCCGTGGCATATCCGAACATCTCAGCCAGCGGGACCGTCGCATGAACAATTGTTGAAGTCGCGCGCGACTCGATATGGCTGATCTTACCGCGGCGGCTGTTGAGGTCTCCCACCACGTCGCCCATGTGCTCCTCCGGCGTGATGGCTTCAACGTCCATGATCGGCTCAAGCATAATCGCACCAGCCTTGCGTGCGGCTTCCTTGAAGGCAAAACTACCGGCCATCTTGAACGCAATTTCAGAACTGTCAACTTCATGGAATGTGCCGTCGATAATCTGAATCTTGATATCCACCATCGGATAACCGCCCAGCACACCCGTCTGCGCGGCTTCGATAATCCCGTCTTCAACGGCGCCAATGTATTCCCTCGGAATCGCGCCGCCGACAACCTCATCCTCGACCACGATACCGCTGCCCTTTTCACCGGGCGCGACGGTGACGACAGCGTGTCCGTATTGCCCACGGCCACCCGATTGCCGGATAAATTTGCCTTCGGCCTCGGCGGACTTGGTGATCGTTTCGCGATAGGCGACCTGCGGTTTGCCCGCCGTGGCGCCGACGTTGAACTCGCGGAACATGCGATCTTTGATGATGTCGAGGTGCAGTTCGCCCATCCCGGAAATGATGGTCTGGCCGGTCTCCTGATCGGTCGTGAGACGGAAGGTCGGATCTTCTTCAGCGAGTCGCTGCAGGGCGGTCGACATCTTGTCGCGGTCCGCCTTGGTATTCGGCTCGATGGCCATGGAAATGACAGGTTCAGGGAACGTGATCGACTCCAGCAGGATCGGATAGTCATCGTCCGAAACCGTGTCGCCCGTTGTGACGTTCTTCAGACCTACGAGCGCCCCAATGTCACCCGAGTAACACACGTCGATTTCCTGCCGATGATTGGCGTGCATCTCCAGCAGGCGGCCGATCCGCTCGCGCTTGTTGTTGCGCGGATTATAAACCGTCATACCCTTGGTCACTTTGCCGGAATACACACGGAAGAAAATCAATCGGCCTGCGTACGGATCGGTCCAAATCTTGAACGCCAAGGCACAGAACGGGCCGTCGTCATCGGAAGAGCGGGTCTCCGGCTGTTTGGTATCTGGATTGGTGCCAACAATGTCAGGAATATCCAGCGGCGAAGGCAGATAATCGACCACAGCATCGAGCAGGGGTTGCACACCCTTGTTCTTGAAAGCGGCCCCACAAATCACGGGTACCAATTCGTTGTTGATCGTCAGACGGCGGATTCCCGCTTGAAGTTGCTGCTGGTTGATCTCCTTACCCTCCAGAAAGAGGTGCATCAACTCCTCGTCCTTTTCGGAAACGGCCTCGACGAGCTTGGCGTGCGCCGCATCGGCGGCAGCTTTCAGGTCGGCTGGAATGTCCGCGACGTCGAACTGTGCGCCAAGTTCCTCGCCCGACCATGTCACGGCCTTCATCCTGACGAGGTCGATGATTCCCTTGAAATCGGCTTCTTTGCCAATCGGGATCTGGATTGGCACCGCATTGGCGGCCAAACGCTCCCGCATCTGGGCGACTGCCGCCTCAAAGTCCGCCCCGGTGCGGTCCATCTTGTTGACAAACGCGATGCGCGGCACCTTGTACTTGTTGGCCTGTCGCCACACCGTCTCAGACTGGGGTTCGACACCGCCGACGGCACAGAACACCGCGCAGGCGCCGTCCAACACGCGCAGACTGCGCTCGACTTCGACGGTGAAATCCACGTGGCCGGGTGTATCAATAATATTGACGCGATGCTCGCGCCAGAAACAGGTCGTCGCCGCGCTGGTAATCGTGATCCCGCGCTCGCGCTCCTGCTCCATCCAGTCCATGGTCGCGGTGCCTTCATGCACCTCACCGACCTTGTACACCTTCCCGGTGTAAAACAGGATGCGTTCGGTCGTCGTCGTCTTACCGGCGTCGATGTGCGCGCAAATCCCGATGTTTCGGGTGCGCTCCAACGGCACCAGCCTGCCCGGCGCTGACCTCGCCTTCTGCTGGTCCGGCTGTTTCTTTTGTTCTAACACGGCCTGCATTGTTTCTTTATTCGTACGACTGTTCGTTTCCTACCAAATGACACGAAAGCACAACCGTGATTCGTCCCACAGAGTTGAATTCCCTCCGGACTACCAGCGGTAGTGCGCAAACGCACGGTTGGCCTGCGCCATCTTGTGCGTGTCTTCGCGCTTCTTGACGGATGCACCCGTATTATTGGACGCGTCCAAAATCTCTGCCGCCAAGGCATCGGTCATGGCCGTACCCTTGCGCGCTCCTGCATACTGAATCATCCAGCGCATCGCCAAGGCTTCCTGGCGGTCGGTCGACACTTCGACCGGCACCTGATAATTCGCACCGCCGACGCGGCGCGACTTGACCTCGAGCCTCGGCTTCACATTCTCCAACGCCGTTTGCAACACGTCGAGCGGATTCTTGTCCTTCGCCTTCTCGGCAATGCGGTCAAACGCGCCGTACACAATGCGCTCAGCCACGGATTTCTTTCCGCTCTGCATAATACATGTGATCAGCCGAGTGACCGTCTCGCTGTTAAAGCGAACGTCTCGGATTCTCGGTCGTCGATCTGCTCGTCGTCTACGCATACTTGAAATATCTCAATTCTATCAGGCAGCCTTCGCGCCCGTGTCCTTCGGACGTTTGACGCCGTACTTGCTCCGGCTCCGCCGGCGCTTCTCGACGCCCATCGCGTCCAATGTGCCACGGACAATGTGATACCGCACGCCGGGCAGATCCTTCACGCGTCCGCCGCGCACGAGCACAATCGAGTGCTCCTGAAGGTTGTGACCTTCATCTGGAATGTACGCGATCACTTCCACGCCATTCGTCAGACGCACTTTGGCGACTTTCCGCAAGGCCGAGTTCGGCTTCTTCGGTGTGCGCGTCATGACCTGCAGACAGACACCCCGCCGCTGGGGACACGACCCCAGCGCGGGCGCCTTCGACTTCGCCTTCAGTTGGCGCCGCCCTTTACGAACCAGTTGGTTAATTGTCGGCATTTCTTAATCCCTCGACCGCCACCATCCCGATGACGCAAGGAGTGCGAAACGTATCACACGCACTCCTCGCACGCAAGCCCTTTTGCGGCACCCCGCTAGATGGCTGCCTCCTCGGGTTGGGGCTCAACTCTCTCTTCCCGTGGTGGCTCAACCGGCTCCGCCAAAGGCACCAATTTGAGGCCCCGATGCTTCCCGAAGCCTGTTCCAGCAGGAATCAAGTGCCCCATAATGACGTTCTCTTTAAAACCACGCAGGTGATCAACCCGCCCGAGCGTTGCCGCTTCAGTGAGGACACGCGTGGTGTCCTGGAACGACGCCGCACTGATGAACGACTCGGTTTCCAGCGACGCCTTGGTGATACCCAGCAACACAGGTTGGGCTTCGGCTGGTTTGCCGCCCGCTTCCGCCACTCGTTTGTTCTCTTCTTCAAAAGTCACCTTGTCGATCTGGTCTCCCCAGAGGAAGCGAGTGTCACCCGGATCAACAATGCGAACTTTCCGGAGCATTTGGCGGACGATGATCTCGACATGCTTGTCGTTGATCTCGACACCCTGCAGACGATAAACTTCCTGCACATCGTTGACGAGGTACTCCTGCAAATCCTGCGGCCCGCACACCTCGAGAATTTCGTGCGGAACCACGGGGCCCTCGGTCAGTTGTTGGCCCTTCTTCACGGAGTCACCACGGAATACAATGATGTGCTTCGAGTGCGGGATGAGATGCTCTTCCTCCGCTCCGGTCTTCGGGTCCTTCACAATAATGCGGCGCTTGCCGCGGACGGTGCCGGCAAAGTCCACGATGCCGTCGATCTTGGCGATCTCGGCCGCGTCCTTGGGACGGCGCGCCTCGAACAATTCTGCCACGCGCGGCAGACCGCCGGTGATGTCCTTGGTCTTGAAAACCTTTCGCGGCGTCTTGGCGACCAGCGCGCCTGGCTCGGTGCGGACGCCTTCTTCCACCACGATATGCGCCCCCGCGGGGATCGCGTAGAAGGCGATCACCTCGCCTACATCGTTCACAAGATTGACTTGTGGATGCAGGTCTTCCTTGTGTTCGATGACCACCGTGCCCATGAGTCCGGTGGCTTCGTCCAGCTCGCGTTTCACCGTAATGCCTTCGATCAGGTCGTGGAACTTGACCACGCCCGCGACTTCTGAAAGCACGGGGACGTTATACGGGTCCCACTGAACGAAAACATCGCCTTTCTTGACGCGACCGCCGTCGGCGGCCGCGATTTCAGCACCGACCACAACTGAGTACCGCTCCAACTCCCGACCTTCCTCGTTGCTGACGATGACCTGTCCGTTCTTGTTGAGCACGACCCAATTGCCTTCCGCCCGTTGCACCGCGCGCAGATCCTGATAGTGAAGGACCCCGTCGTTTTTGGCTTTGATCTGTGGCTGCTTGAACACCTGGCTGGCCGTGCCTCCGATATGAAACGTACGCATCGTAAGCTGCGTGCCTGGCTCGCCAATGGATTGTGCAGCGATAATGCCGATCGCCTGGCCGAGTTTGACCAGTTTGCCCGTGGCCAGATTGCGACCGTAACACATGCCGCACACACCCCGGCGGGATTCACAGGTCAGCACCGATCGGATCTTGATGCGTTCAATGCCGAGCTTGTTCACCGCTTCCGCTGCGGCCTCGTCGATTTCGGTGTTGGCCTTGACGATCTTCTTCTTGCTCACCGGATCAACAATGTCCTCCGCGGCAATACGTCCGATGATGCGCTCGCTCAACTTCACCACTTCGTCTTCGCCTTCGTAAATCGGTTTGACCCAAATGCCATTGACCGTGCCGCAGTCCTCTTCAAGGACGATGACGTCCTGCGCCACGTCGACCAGCTTGCGGGTGAGATATCCCGAGTCAGCCGTCTTTAGCGCCGTGTCGGCCAAGCCCTTGCGCGCGCCGTGCGTGGAAATAAAGTACTCCAATACGCTCAGGCCTTCGCGGAAGTTCGACAGAATTGGCCGCTCGATGATTTCGCCCGAGGGCTTGGCCATCAACCCGCGCATGCCGGCCAACTGGCGGATCTGCTGGCGCGAGCCACGGGCCTTGCTGTCCACCATCATATAGACGGGGTTCAGCTCCGCCCGTCCCTGATTGTGCTCCATCGCCGCGTACATGACGTTGGAAATCTTGTCCGTTGCGTGCGTCCAGATGTCGATGATCTTATTGTAGCGTTCGCCGTCGGTAATGATCCCGCGACGATACTGCTTCTCAACGTCGGCCACGTCCTTCAGGGCGTCGTTGATCACCACGGTCTTTTCCTTCGGCACAACCATGTCCTCGATGCCGATGGAGATTCCCGCGAGCGTCGCGTGTTCGAATCCCAGCGCCTTCAACTTGTCCAGCACCTCGACGGTCCGATGATGACCTGCCGTGCGGTAACACTGCCAGATGACATCCCCCAGTGACGATTTGTTGATGGACCGGTTGATGAACCCGAGTTCCGGCGGCCAGATTTCATTGAAGATCACGCGGCCGACCGTCGTTTCGATGATCTTCGACGTTGGATCACCGTAGACGGTGGTACGACCGTAGTCAGGGTTTTTCATCCGGATGCGCTCGTGAATCGTCACGTCGCGTTCGTCACGACAGAAGAAGACCTCTTGCATGTCCGAGAACAGCTTCAACCGAGGGGCGACACCACCGGTTTCCTTCTTGCCGCCATGAGTGAGGTAATACACGCCGAGCGCGATGTCCTGCGTCGGCGTCGTGATTGGCTTCCCACTGGAGGGCGAGAAGATGTTGTTCGGCGCCAGCATCAACAGTCGGGCTTCCATCTGCGCTTCCACCGAGAGCGGGACGTGCACCGCCATTTGGTCGCCGTCGAAGTCGGCGTTGTATGCGGTACAGACCAGCGGATGAATGCGAATCGCATCGCCCTCGATCAATTGCGGTTCGAAAGCCTGAATCGACAACCGGTGCAACGTGGGGGCGCGGTTCAGTAGGACCGGATGTCCCTTGCTGACCTCTTCCAAGATGTCCCACACCTCTGGTGACTGGCGCTCGATCAACTTCTTTGCCGACCGGATCGTGTGCACCAATCCCATTTCCCGCAGGCGGCGAATGATGAAGGGTTCGAACAACACCAGCGCCATCTTTTTCGGCAAACCGCATTGGTTCAATTTCAATTCGGGTCCGATGACAATGACCGAACGGCCGGAGTAATCGACGCGTTTGCCGAGCAGGTTCTGGCGGAAGCGCCCTTGCTTGCCCTTGAGCATGTCCGCCAACGACTTCAGGGAACGACTGCCCGCACCCGTCACCGGTCGACCGTGTCGTCCGTTGTCGAGCAGGGCGTCCACCGCCTCCTGCAACATGCGCTTCTCATTGCGGATAATAACGTCGGGCGTGCGCAACTGCAGCAAGTTCTTCAATCGGTTGTTACGGTTGATCACGCGGCGATACAAATCATTCAGATCGCTGGTGGCAAAGCGCCCGCCTTCCAGGGGAACCAAGGGACGAAGATCCGGCGGAATCACCGGCAACACTTCAAGGATCATCCACTCGGGACGCATCTTGGAAGTGAGGAATCCCTTCGCGAGCTTCAGCCGCTTGGCGATCTTCTTGCGAATCTGTTTGCTCTTTGTGGAATCAAGCTGATGTTCCAACTCATGCGCGAGTTTACGCAGGTCGATTTTTCCGAGGACTTCCTTAACCGCTTCCGCGCCCATCTTGGCGGTGAACCCGTCCGAGTACTGCTCGCGCGCTTCGCGGTATTCCATTTCGGTCAGGAGCTGTTTGTCCTTCAACGGAGTCTTACCCGGGTCAACGACCATGTAGTCTTCGTAGTAGAGGACGCGCTCGAGGTCGCGGGCGGTCATGTCCAGCATCAAGCCCATGCGCGATGGCATACACTTGAAAAACCAGATATGGCTGACCGGCACGGCCAGTTCGATATGTCCCATGCGCTCGCGACGCACGCGGGCGAGGGTCACCTCAACGCCGCAACGATCACAGATAACGCCGCGGTGTTTGATGCGCTTGTACTTTCCGCAATTACATTCCCAGTCTCGCACCGGACCGAAAATGCGCTCGCAGAAGAGACCGCCTTTCTCGGGCTTGAACGTACGATAGTTGATCGTCTCGGGATTTTTCACTTCGCCGTGCGACCAGGAGCGAATCGTGTCCGGCGACGCCACGCCAATGCTGACGTGGTCGAATACATCCGCCTTTTCCAGACCGAGCGCCGCGCGGGCGGCGGCGGTGGCCGCGGCTGTCGATGGGATTGACGTACCAGGTTTGGCTGCGATCATATCTTGCTCTCGCCTCCGTTCTTCCCGACGCGAACGTCGAGGCATAGACTTTGCATTTCTTTCATCAACACGTTGAACGACTCGGGCGTGCCCGCCTCGAGGGTATTGTCACCCTTGACGATGGATTCATAAATCCGCGTGCGACCTTGGACGTCGTCGCTCTTGACGGTGAGCAACTCCTGCAACGCGTAGGCCGCGCCGTAGGCTTCCATGGCCCACACTTCCATTTCGCCAAAGCGCTGGCCGCCGTACTGCGCCTTGCCGCCGAGCGGCTGTTGCGTCACGAGCGAGTACGGTCCGACCGCGCGCGCGTGAATCTTGTCCGCCACGAGGTGGCCCAGCTTCAACATATAGATGTAGCCGACCACGACCTCCTGATCGAACGTTTCGCCGGTGCGGCCATCGTACAGGCGCGATTTGCCATCGCCCTTCACCCAGGAGTACCCATCGATCTTCCTGGCCTGATCAATCATTTCCCCGATTTCCTTTTCCGTGACGCCATCAAAGACCGGTGACGCGATCTTTAATCCGAGCGCTTTGGCGGCCACGCCAAGGTGCGTCTCCAGCACCTGACCGACGTTCATGCGGCTGGGGACGCCCAGGGGATTCAATACAATGTCCACCGGGGTGCCGTCCGCGAGGAAGGGCATATTCTCTTCCGGCAAAACCTTCGCGATCACACCCTTGTTCCCATGGCGACCGGCCATCTTATCGCCCACGCTCAGCTTGCGCTTGCTGGCGATGTACACCTTGACCTGCTTGATGATCCCCGGATCGACATCTTCGCCGCTCTCAATGCGGTCGAGTTGCCGATCTCGCTCCATATCCAGTTCGCTGAACCGGTGTTCGAATTCGCCAATGATCTCGCGAATCTTGATGCGGATCGGCGACGGATCGATTTCAATGTGGTCGTACACGGTCGCCAGCTTGCGCAAGAGTGTCTTGGTGATCTTGCGGTTGGCCGGGATAATGATCTCGCCCGTCTCGGCATTGACCACATCCAGCGGAATTTTCTCACCGAGGAGGATGTTGCTCAACTTCTCCGTTAGTTCCTCGCGCAACTCCGTCGACTTCTTCTTGTGGTCTTCCTCAATCTGTTTCTTCTGCCGGCGAATTTCGGTCGGCGTCAAATTCGGGCGGCTCGGCTCCTTGCGTGCCGATACCTTCACGTCCATGACAATGCCGTACGTACCGCTGGGCACCCGGAGAGAGGTGTCCTTCACATCGGCGGCCTTTTCACCGAAAATGGCGCGCAACAACCGCTCTTCAGGCGCCAGTTCGGTCTCGCCCTTCGGGGTAATCTTACCGACGAGAATGTCCCCGGGTTTGACTTCCGCGCCAACGCGAATCACGCCGTCGTGCCCCAGGTCTTTCAAGGCCTCTTCGCCGACGTTCGGAATATCGCGCGTAATTTCTTCGGGGCCGAGTTTCGTATCGCGAGCGCCCGCTTCGAATTCGTCGATGTGGATCGACGTATACACGTCCTCCTTGACCAGGCGTTCGTTGACCAAGATCGCGTCCTCAAAGTTGTAACCGCACCACGGCATGAACGCCACGAGCACATTCCGCCCGAGCGCCAGTTCGCCGTCTTCGCAGCACGGGCCATCGGCCAGTACCTGGCCCTTTTTGATCTTCTCGCCATGTTTGACGATCGGCTTCTGGTTGAAACACGTGCCGGCATTGGACCGCATGAACTTGCGCAGTTCGTACACCCAGATGTGACTCTCGGGGTCCGTCACGATCTTGCGTTTGCCTTCCGGGACATCGCCGTCCTTGGTAATAATGATGCGGCGCGCGTCCACGCTGGCCACGACACCCGATTCTTCCGCGACGATGCACACTTTCGAGTCGCGCGCGATGCGGCCTTCCAAGCCGGTGCCGACCAGCGGCGAATCACTCTGGAGCAGCGGCACAGCCTGACGTTGCATGTTCGATCCCATCAACGCGCGGTTGGCGTCGTCGTGTTCCAGGAACGGAATCAGACCCGCGGCGACGGACACAAGTTGTTTTGGCGACACGTCCATATAATGGACGCGCTCCGGCTCGACTTCGATGAAGTCACCCTTGTACCGGCAGGAGACCTTCTCGATGAGAAAATGACCGCGGCCATCGACTGGCGCGTTGGCCTGGGCTACGACATAGTTCTCCTCCTGATCGGCGGTCAAATAGTCCACCTGCTCGGTCACGCGCCCGTCCTTGAGTTTGCGGTACGGCGTCTCGATGAAGCCGTATTCGTTGATCCGGGCATACAAACTCATGGCGCTGATCAGACCAATGTTCGGGCCTTCAGGAGTTTCGATCGGGCAAATCCGCCCGTAGTGTGACGGATGAACGTCGCGGACCTCGAAGCCGGCGCGTTCGCGCGACAAACCGCCCGGCCCGAGCGCTGATAGACGACGCTTGTGCGTCAACTCGCTCAACGGGTTTGTCTGATCCATGAACTGGCTGAGCTGGCTGCGACCGAAGAAATCCCGGATGACGGCCGAGAGTGCTTTGGGATTAATCAGTTGTTGCGGCGTCATGGTGTCGGTGTTGACGTCGAACAAGGTCATGCGTTCCTTGACCACACGCTCGGTGCGCGCGAGGCCGATGCGGCACTGGTTGGCAAGCAATTCGCCCACGGTGCGCAGACGGCGGCTGCCCAAATGGTCGATATCGTCCACCGAACCTTCGCCCTTGCGCAGATTCAGCAGGTACTTGATCGCCTCGATAAGATCTTCCTTTTCCATGACGCGACTCTCGAGGTCGGCGCTGCGGTTCAGCTTCTGATTGATCTTGTAGCGGCCCACCCGACCGAGGTCATAGCGGCGGGCATCGAAGAAGAGTCGATTGATCAGAGCCTTGGCATTCGCAATCGTCGGCGGGTCACCCGGACGCAATCGGCGGTAAATATCTTTCAGCGCTTCTTCCTGGTCTTTGCAAGTGTCCTTGCGCAAGCACTTGACGATGCAGCCGTCATCCACAGAAATGTCCACGACCTTGACCTTGTCCACACCGAGATCGATCAACTGGCGGGCCACGCTCTTGCTGAGGGGCTCGAAGGCACGCCCAACGACCAATTGCTTTTCCTTGTCCATCACGTCGGCAATGAGCACCTTGCTGGTTGTCTCCTCGCCTCCCGTGACATCCTTCAGTTTCACGTCCTCAATCTGGTAGAACAACTTGAGAATGTCCTCGTCCGAGCTGTACCCCAAGGCGCGCAGGAACGTGGTGGCCAGAAATTTGCGGCGGCGATGGCGGCGGTCAAGATAGATGTTGAGCAAATCGCTGTTGTCAAACTGCACTTCCAGCCAGGAACCGCGGTCGGGGATGATGCGGAAACCGAACAGCACCTTGCCACTGGTGTGGATGGAGGATTCAAAACAAATCCCGGGGGAACGGTGCAACTGGCTGACGATGACGCGCTCCGCGCCGTTGATGACGAAGCTGCCCGAAGGGGACATGAGCGGGATTTCGCCCATGTAGACTTTCTCTTCCTTCGTCCCATTCTTATCCTTGAGACGGAATGTGACATGTAGCGGGCCGCTGTAGGTGATGCCCTCCCGCAGACAATCCAGCCACGACGTCTTCGACTCGCCGATGGAATACTCCACGAAATCAAGCGTGGCCTGGCCATCGTAGCTCGCGATGGGGAACACTTCCTTGAACACGGCCTGAAGACCGACGCTCTTGCGGCGGGTTGACACCTCCGCCTGCAAAAACTCCGCGTATGAATCCGTCTGAGCCTCGATCATCGGAGGAGGCTGGATTACGTCGCCCAACTTGCCGAAATATTTTCGTTCAGCCATGAATTACTTCCCGGGCATCACTGCCCACTGACTGCTGTTTGCCAACCGTTTATCGTGGGAGCGCGGCGTTGCCCGCGCCCCCACCCAAATGTCCACCAACGACCCGCCGCTACTTGAGCTCGACTTTGGCGCCAGCGGCTTCGAGCTTCTTCTTGATTTCCTCGGCCTCTTCCTTGGTGGCGCCTTCCTTCACGGTCTTCGGCGCGCCTTCCACGAGATCCTTGGCTTCTTTTAGGCCGAGGCTCGTCACCGCGCGCACTTCCTTAATGACGCCAATCTTGTTGGCGCCAGTTTCCTTCAGAACGACATCGAAGGTTGTCTTGGCCTCGGCTGCCGGAGCTGCACCCGCGCCACCTGCCGGAGCCGCCGCAACCGCCACCGGGGCTGCCGCGCTCACGCCCCACTTCTCTTCCAGCTTCTTGGAGAGTTCCGCGGCTTCCAACACCGTCAGACCACTCAATTGTTCCACGATTTGATCCAGATTTGCTGCCATGTTCGTATCCTTTTCTCGGTATCGTCGTGTTTCGAAGCCTCGAAACGTTTACCCCCAAAAGCCTTCAGAGCGACGAGGAACCTTTTGTTTCTGCTCTTATGCGGGAGCGCCGGCCGGTGCCGGGGCTGCTCCCGTTTTCTCGGCGTGCGCTTTCAGCACACGCGCAATCTGACTTGCGGGCGCGCCGAGCACGACCGCGATCCGGGTCGCCGGTGCCTGCAACAAGCCCACCAACTGCGCCCGCAACGCATCCAACGAGGGCAAATCCGCCACGGCGGAAATCTCGTCCGCGCTCAGCGCCTTCTTGCCCAGCGACCCCACCTTGAATTTCGGTTTCTCAAATTCCTTGCCGAACTGCTTCAGCACTTTCGCAACCGCCCCGATGTCTGACTTGTCGTTGCCGACAACCACCGCGGTCATCCCACCAAAGTTCGGATCGAAATCCGGAAGCTCCGCGGCCTTCATCGCGTGGCGCAGCATCGTGTTCTTGGCCACGTGATATTCCGCTTTCGCCCCGCGCAACCGCTTGCGCAACTCGGCAAACTGCCCGACCGTCATCCCCTTGTATTCGGTCACAATCACAAATGGCGACGTGCCCACCTGTTTCCGCAAATCTTCAACAATCAGTTGTTTTTCTGGTCTCATGAAAATCCCTGCCCCTCAACTTCAACTCGCCGAGAACTCGTGATGATCGATGTTGATGCCCGGACTCATCGTGCTCGAGAGCGTGCAGCTCTCGATAAAATGCCCCTTGGCTGTTGCCGGCTTCGCATGCGTCACGGCGGTGATGACAGCTCGCGCATTTTCTTCGATCGCCTTGCCCTCGAACGAAAGCTTTCCAAACGAAACGTGCAAATTGGCGGCCTTGTCCATCTTGAATTCGACGCGGCCCGCCTTGACTTCCTTGACGGCCTTGGCGGTATCGTCCGTGACCGTGCCGGTCTTCGGGTTCGGCATCAGACCCTTTGGGCCGAGCACCTTGCCGAGTTTGCGCACTTCCTGCATGGCTTCGGGGGTCGCGACCGCGACATCGAAATCCGTCCAACCCTCCTGGCACTTCTTCACGAGGTCCTCAAACCCGACAAAGTCGGCCCCGGCGTCCTTTGCCGCCTGTGCCGCCCCGCCTTTTGCGAAAACCACAACCCGCACCTTCTTGCCGCTGCCGTGCGGCAGGGCGACCGTACCGCGGACCATCTGGTCGCTCTGCTTGGGGTCAACCCCCAACTTGAACGCCAGCTCCACCGTCTCGTCAAATTTCGTCTTCGGCAGTTTCTTGAGCAGATCCACCGCGTCAGTGATCTTGTATTGCCGCTTCGCGTCGACCTGCTTGATTGCCTCGTTGTACCGTTTGCCGTGTGTAGCCATAAAAACCTCGAACTCCGCTAATCGACCACGTCGATGCCCATGCTGCGCGCCGTGCCGGCAATGACGCGGCAAGCCGCGTCTTCGCTCGCCGCATTGAGGTCCGCCATCTTTGTCCTGGCGATTTCCAAGACCTGCTTGCGCGTGACCTTGCCGACCTTGTTGCGGTTCGGCTCGGCGCTGGCGGTGGCGATCCCCGCTGCTTTTTTGAGCAAGGCGCTGGCGGGCGGTGACTTGGTGATGAACGTAAATGTCTTGTCCTTATAAACGGTAATCACGACGGGAATGATGGTTCCCGCCATCTTCTGCGTCGCCGCGTTAAACTGCTTGCAGAACTCCATGATATTGACGCCTTGTTGGCCCAACGCGGGGCCAACCGGCGGGGCGGGGTTCGCCTGTCCCGCCGGAATCTGCAATTTAATCATGCCTGTGACTGGTTTTCCTGCCATGTTTCCTCGTTAGGCGCGCTCGACCTGCCAGTATTCCAATTCGACCGGCGTCGAACGTCCGAAAATCGACACGGAAATCTTCAATTTACCGCGGTCGGGATCGATCTCGTCGATCACACCCGTGAAGTTCTGGAATGGTCCATCCGTGACCTTGACCGTCTCGCCCTTCTCGAACGCGACTTTCGGGGCCACCTTCTCCTGGCGTTCCTCGATTTGCGCCAGAATGCTGTCGACTTCGTCCTGCTTGAGCGGGACGGGTCGGTCGCCGCCAATGAATCCGATGATACCCGCCGTCTCGCGGATGAAGTACCACGATTTCTCCTGCAACTGGTTCTTTTCGTCGAGCAACTTCATGTGGACGAGGATGTAGCCGGGATAAAACTTCCGTGTACTGGTTGTCTTCTTGCCTTTTTTGACTTCCGCAACTTTTTCCGTAGGGATCAGCACTTCCTTGATCCATTCGGCCATTTCTTCGATTTTGATTCGCTTCTCAATACTGTCTTTCACCTTCTGTTCCTGACCAGAAAGCGTGTGAAGCACGAACCACTGAAACTCCGATTTTATCGTCGTGTCCATCTCGTTTCTTTCGTCAAGAGCGCGTCAGCAGGGCGACGATGCGCAGGAACACCAGATCGGCCAGGGCAACGAATATGCCGAGAATCAGTATCGTGACAATGACCACAATGGTCGAATCGACCAGTTCCTTGCGCGTCGGCCAGGAGGACTTTTTCAGTTCCGCCCAGACCTCAATCACAAACTCCTGCACTCTCAGAAATGGGTTTGTCATGTGTCGCTAATTCCGTGTCCGTTCGCCCGTTTCCCCGCTTCGGTCTGGTCTTCGCCACTGGCCCGATCCGGATTGGCACGCCAGGAGGGACTTGAACCCCCAACCTACGGTTTTGGAGACCGTCGCTCTGCCAATTGAGCTACTGGCGTATCCGCACTGCGGTCTCTTCCGCGCCGAACCTCCGTTCCTGCTCACTTCGTTTCGCGGTGCGAGACGTGTTTCCCGCACTTGGGGCAGAACTTGCGCAACTCCAGCCGCTCGGAACCTTGCGCCCGCTTGTTCCGTGTCGACGTGTAATTGCGGTTCTTGCACTCGGTGCAGGCCAGTGTGATCAACTCTCTGGGCATGTTGCGTCAGCTCCGAATTCTCGTCCCTACTCCAGGATCTCCGTCACGCGTCCCGCGCCGACCGTGCGTCCGCCTTCCCGAATGGCGAACCGCATCGTCTTTTCCATGGCGATGGGCGTGATCAATTCGACCTCCATATTAACGTTGTCGCCCGGCATCACCATTTCGACGCCCTGCGGCAACTTCGATACGCCCGTGACGTCCGTCGTGCGGAAATAAAACTGCGGGCGGTATCCATTAAAGAACGGCGTGTGACGGCCGCCCTCTTCCTTGCTGAGAACGTAGACTTCCGCCTTGAACTTCTTGTGCGGCTTGATCGACGCCGGCTTCGCCAGGACCTGGCCGCGCTCGATGCCTTCCTTTTCAATGCCGCGCAGGAGCAGGCCGACGTTGTCGCCCGCTTCCGCTCGTTCCAAAATCTTGCGGAACATTTCCACGCCGGTGACGACCGTTTTCGCGGTGTCGCGCAAACCGACGATTTCCACATCCTCGCCGACCTTGACCGTGCCGCGTTCGACACGCCCCGTGGCGACCGTGCCGCGGCCCGTAATCGAGAAGACGTCTTCGACAGGCATCAGGAACGGCTTGTCGATTTCGCGTGTAGGCTGCGGGATGAAGTCATCCACTGCCTTGACCAATTCCAAAATCTGCTTTTCCGCCTCGGGATCGCCGGCGAGCGCCTTTGACGCACTGACGCGAATCACCGGCGTCTTGTCGCCGGGGAACTGGTACGCGGAGAGCAACTCGCGCACTTCGAGTTCGACGAGGTCCAGGAGTTCGGGATCGTCGACGAGGTCGACTTTGTTGAGGGCCACGACAATCGCGGGAACGCCCACCTGGCGGGCCAACAGAATGTGTTCGCGGGTTTGCGGCATTGGACCATCGGCGGCGCTGACCACGAGGATCGCGCCATCCATCTGCGCGGCGCCCGTAATCATGTTCTTCACATAATCGGCATGACCCGGACAGTCGACGTGGGCATAATGGCGCTTCTCGCTCTCGTACTCGACATGGGCCACGGCAATCGTCACCGTCTTGGTCTCGTCACGCACGGTACCGCCCTTGGCGATATCGGCGTAGCTCTTGATCTCGGCCTTGCCCTGCTTCGACAACACCTGCAGGATTGCTGCCGTCAGCGTGGTCTTGCCATGGTCGATGTGACCGATCGTGCCAACGTTGGCGTGTGGTTTTGTCCGTTCAAATTTGCCTTTTGCCATGCTCTCCTCCTGTCTGCCTCTCTAGATTATGTGACCTGATGTCTCCGTCTCGCTACGATGCTTTCGCTTTCCGTCGATCCAAACCTCGTTCATTTTCTGGAGCCCACGATCGGGTTTGAACCGATGACCTCGTCCTTACCAAGGACGTGCTCTACCAACTGAGCTACGTGGGCGATATTTCATCCCGAAGGCTTTGCCATGCAATTGCCTCCAAAAGTTTCCCCGGCAACCCGCAACGTCGCCGATTACACTAGACACAAAAAGACGCTAGAACCCCCCCTGCTTCCTCAATTGCCCTTTAACAAGGAAACAGTCGGCGGGTTCCGCTACGCCCTATGAACTTGTCTACTGTATCACCCCTCCATGGGGTGCGTTGACTATAGTGGATTCCAAATACATGTCAACACTGGTTTTAAAGAAAGTTCTTGGGTAATCGTCTTGTGTTGCCGGGGGATCCACTGGGCATTCCAACCGTTCGTTGGATCGAGAATATCAAATCTTCGTCCCCCCGGGGATCACCGCGTTCTTGGGGATGATGACGATGCCGTCGCGGACGTAATAGTTCGGACCGTCGAAATCGGGTGCGCCGGTCTTGTCGGCGATCACCACGCCTTCGCCGATGTGAACGTTCTTGTCGATGATCGCCCGCTCGATCTTTGACCCGCGTCCAACGCTCATGTGGGGAATCCCCATGGCGTCTTCCTCCAGCATCTCATGTTGGGTTTCGAAAAAGTCGCTCCCCATCAGGATGGTATCGCGCAACACGCAGTCGCTTCCGATAAACGAGCGCACGCCGACGACGGTGTTTTCAATTCGCGAGCGAAGAATGATACAGCCGTCGGCGATGAGGGCGTTGCGCACCTGGCTTTCCACGAGTTTCGACGCCGGCAAAGACCGCGCGTGCGTGTACACGGGCGCGTTGCGGTCGAAGAAATTGAACGACGGTTTAAGCGAGCACAGCGCGAGGTTCGCCTTGAAAAACGAGCCGATCGTTCCCACGTCCTCCCAATATCCCTGAAAGACATAGCTGGAGACGCGATGGCGGCTGATGGCGTCGGGAATGATGTGCTTGCCGAAGTCGGTCTTGTCGTTGTCCAGCACTTTGCGCAGAATCTCAGGATTGAATACATAGATTCCCATCGACGCCAGGTAATGGTCCTCGCTGGTGGTAATGCGCAGGTGCGACAGAAGCGGGTCCTGAATCTTCAACTCATCCAAGACCGCCGCCTCGCGCGGTTTTTCGACGAACCGGACGATACGCTTTTCCTCGTTGACCTGCATGATGCCCAGCGAACCCGCGTCGCACCGGCCCACAGGAATCGTGGCAACCGTGATGTCGGAATAGGATTCCACGTGTTGTTGCAGGACCTTCCGAAAATCCATGCGGTACAGTTGATCGCCCGAGAGAATGACGATGTATTCGTAATCCCGCTCCAGGAAATAGCGCAGATTCTGGCGCACGGCGTCAGCCGTTCCCTGATACCAGCCCATGTTGTCGGCGGTCTGTTGCGCAGCGAGGATTTCCACGAAACCGCGCGAGAACCGGTCAAACGAGTAGCTCTGGTGGATGTGCCGATGCAGCGACGCGGAATTGAATTGGGTAAGGATGTACACGTGGCGGATGTTGGAGTTGATGCAATTGCTGATCGGGATGTCCACCAAACGGTATTTGCCGGCGATCGGCACGGCCGGCTTCGCCCGCTCTTTCGTCAGCGGAAAAAGCCGTCGTCCCTCCCCTCCGCCCATGATTACGCCAAGCACGTTGGTGGGTGTGACCGGTCTCAGTCCAAGTGGCGCCATGGCGCGATACTAGACACAGCGGCTTCGTGGCGTCAAGGTGGCTGGAGTGGTCGTCCATAATAAAAGCGGTTCGATGAACCCCAACACCCAACCCATGGGGAGTGGAACGCACGCGTTGCCCGGTCAAGGGGTGATGGCGAACCGATAGAATCCCTGCGGCCCGGACGCGCCACCGAAGTTGGTCAAGGTCAGCAGAGCGCCGATGCTGTTGGTGACGGAGACGTTGAGGATAGCCTAGAAAACAAAGGGCGAAGGGTCGGCACAGAGAGTAAAGTCTAAAACCCCCTCACACACCGAAAGCCACCGGAATCGAGACCTGTCCCTCCCTGACCGCCGGCATCTCGACCGGCGCACCGTGCGTAGTTGGCTTCGGCAAGCCAATCTCCTCCGCGCAACACACGGTAACCCGCTCCAACATACCCCGATGTCGACCCGGTTGGATTGATGGGCGTTGGTTGGCCATACGGCCCCCACACGTCCCAACACCACTCAAGGACGTTCCCGGCCATGTCGTATAATCCATAACCATTTGACGCAAAATATCCCACCGGACTCGTGTAAGGCGACACGCCATGATTGAAAAAAATGGCGTTGAAGCCGCTCGGCCCCAAATCATAGGTATAGCAACTGGTGCACCCTTGATAATTGGCTTGGCTCTCGGAAATTGTTAGGCCCCACGGAAACCGCAGTCCGCTCAAGCCGCCTCGCGCCGCCTTTTCCCACTCCGCCTCTGTCGGCAACCGATAGCCGCCTGCGCTCCAATTCACATACGGCGTCAGGTCCCCGTTGGTATAAACCTGAGTAAGCCCTGCGTCAGTGTAATAGACCGGCGTCAGACCCGACTGTTGCGACCGCGCATTGCACCACTTCACAGAATCGTACCAGTTTACGCTCTCAACCGGATAATTCGCCCCTCTGCCCGAGCCGGCATTATCAAAGGCGTACCCGCTGTTCGTGGCCCAGTTGTAGAGCGTTTGCCATTGGCTGTACGTCACCAAATAAATGTCCATGTAAAACGCTGACGTGTATACGTTCGTTGGTATGGCAACGCTGTCGCCATCCAGCGTGTCGCCCATCGTGAACCATCCTGCCGGAATAAAGGTCATGCCATCTGTGGTGGTCTGTGGGACTTGAATCAACCGAAAGAACTTCGCCGGCACGTTGTTGCTGACGGTCATGGCGGTCAGCGAGCCGTAAGTTGCCGGAGCGGCATCAGTCGCGTACCCCCAGTTGGTCGAGGTTAGATCGGTGCTGCTCTGCAAAACCCAGTTCGTATAACTTGACGGCCAATACAACAGGACTTGATCGTTCGTTAGCGCAATACCCAAAATCATCTGTCCATTGGCCGTTCCGAAACTCAGAGCCGCAAGCAGGAGACCAGTCGCCGTCCATTTTGAAGTTTTCATGCTAATGCTTCCTCTTCGGAAGCCATGCAGGTCTGAGGTGACCTGCGACCACGGAGACATCAAGGCCGCACGCGCTTCTCGTCTGTTCCCTACCCTTCTCGGGTCGAAAGGTCGAGCCGGAAAAGGTAGGTGACGTGCTAGCCTCCAATTGTAGCCGCGAAACCTTTTCGCGGCACCGTGGTCGTCAGGGTACACATTCTCGCGAATGAGATTCGCGGCTACAGACCGGCTTCGAACGGGCAGGTGGCAAGAGGCTCTCCCGGCCGTGTTGACATTTCCCCGCTTCGGCGTAAACTACTACCTATCGGCGGTAATAAAAAAAACTGCGATACGAAGTCCACGCCACTGTGATTCGCCATCGCCGCCGATGCCCGGATGTTTTGGGCGGTTGAATCGCCGTTGCGCGACTTCAGATAAGGACAGTACCACCATGTGTGGCATCATTGGCTACATCGGCAGGAAGCCCGCCCAAAATGTCATCCTCGAAGGCCTGCGCCGTCTCGAATACCGCGGCTACGATTCCGCTGGCCTGTGCATCATTAATGATAAGCAGTTCCAACTCCGCAAAAAGACCGGGCGCATCAATGATTTGGCCGCCGTCCTGACCAAACAACCCGCCAAAGGCGAAGTCGGTATCGGCCACACCCGCTGGGCGACGCACGGCCCGCCGACCGACGCCAATGCGCATCCGCACCTCGACCAGTCCGGCAAGATCGCGCTCGTCCACAACGGCGTTATCGAAAACCACCAGCTTCTGAAGGAACGCCTGCTGGCCAAGGGACACAAGTTCGCGTCGGAGACCGACACGGAAGTTCTCGCTCATCTGGTCGGCGACCATTACGAGCAGGTCCAAGCGGAGCATCCCGGCGGCAACGGTTCCACGCTCACCGAAGCGGTGCGCCGCGCGCTCAAGGACGTCGTCGGCACTTATGGCATCGCGGTCGTCCATGCGGATCATCCCGACCAGATTGTCGGCGCGCGCCGCGGCAGCCCCCTGCTCCTCGGCGTGGGCCGCGACGAAAACTTTCTCGCGAGCGACGTGAGCGCGATTATCGCCCACACGCGCCGCGTGGTGTACCTGAACGATTTCGAGATCGTCACGCTTTCCCGCGATGATTTCCAGGTGTCCACCATCGAGGCGGCGACGGTCAGCCCCCAGATTCGCGAGGTCGAATTCGCGGCGGAAGAGGTCGAGCGCGGGAAGTTTCCGCACTACATGCTGAAGGAGATTTTCGAGCAGCCGCGCGCGGTGCAAAATGCCATCCGTGGACGCATCAGCCACGAGGAAGCGACGGCGCGTCTCGGCGGGTTGAATCTCTCGCCGGCCGAGTTGCGCACGGTGGACCGGATCATCTACATCGCCTGCGGCACGGCCCTGCACGCGGCGATGGTGGGCGAGTTTTTGATGGAAGACCTCGCGCGGATCCCGACCGAGTGCGATTACGCCAGCGAATTTCGCTACCGCAACGCCCCCGTGGAGAAGCACACGCTCGTGTTCGCCATCAGCCAGTCGGGCGAAACCATCGATACGCTGGCGGCGGTGCGTGAATCGCGGCGCAAGGGGCACAAGACCCTCGCCATCGTCAATGTCGTCGGCTCGACCATCGCCCGCGAAGTCGACGGCGGCACGTACATGCACGCCGGACCCGAGATCGGCGTGGCGGCGACGAAGACGTTCACGTCGCAGGTGACGATCATGACGTTGCTGGCGGTGTTGATGGGCCGGATGCGACATATGGCGTCCACGCGGGGTGCGGAGATACTGCGCGGGCTGGAAGAAATCCCCGCCAAAATGGAACGGGTGCTCAAACAGAGCGACGCGATTGCGGCCGTCGCGAAGAAGTATTGCGACGCCAACAGCTTCCTGTTCCTCGCACGCCAGGGCAACTTCCCCGTCGCACTCGAAGGCGCATTGAAGTTGAAGGAGATTTCCTATATCCACGCCGAAGGATATCCCGCCGCCGAGATGAAGCACGGCCCGATCGCGCTGGTCGACCCGCGCACTCCGTCGGTGTTTATCTGCCCGAGAAACCCGGTCTACGACAAGGTCATGGCCAACATCGAGGAAGTGAAAGCGCGCAAGGGACCCGTGATCGTCGTCGCCACCGAGGGCGATGCCGAAGTCGCGAAGCGTGCGGACGACGTGATCTACATCCCCGACACGCTGGAATGCCTGCAGCCGTTGCTCACGGTTCTCCCGCTGCAACTGCTGGCCTATCACATCGCCGTGCTGCGCGGTTGCGATGTGGACAAGCCCCGCAACCTCGCCAAAAGCGTGACCGTGGAGTAAAACGGCCGCATCAAACACCCCGACCGAACCCAGGCGAACCATAGACGAACCCAACGAAAAAACGCCGACCCAATATTTCCAACTACGCGTCGCTCAAGCACCTAAACGCCTGATTTCGACTCGGCCCCATTGGGTTCGTTTCGCAAAAACACCCTTTTTTGCGCAGTACCCTCTCCCTGTAGCGGCGTCGGTCGTTCCGCCTCCCGCTCCCGGCGAAGCCCACGTTTGGCTGAACCCTTTCAGCCATCACGTGGCCCCCCCTTACCGCTCCCTGTTCCCCCCATGTCCCCTATATTGCGGTACAGGTCCGGGCTAAGATTGTCGTCGATACAGCTTCCAGAAGGCTGACTCGGCGACAAGGGTGTAGTGGGCTTCCAGGAATCCTGAGTAGACCCTGATCGGTTGCTGGTCCGGCGGCGCGGGTCTGCGATTCCTGGGCACCATCACGATGGCGGCTCGTTCGAAAACCCGTTCGGGATCGGGGTGAACACGTTCTGTAAACGAGTGTTTCTCCCACCATAGCGCATCTCCGGTGGAGGGCGGACGCTGCAACGCGAAGGAGAATGGGTTGGTAAGATCCATGGACACAATTCGATCCGCGGGCCCGGAGTGCAACCGCAGCAACTCGCAACCATCGTTGACGATCCGGACGTACTGCGGGGCGCGGGGAGCCAGCAGGTCGGCCAGCGGCGGCGCCGCGAATTTTTGACTGGTTTTCATCTGCGGCCCCTCCGTAACACACAGGAAGGCGGAGTACGGCAGACTCGCCATATCCGGCACGAGGATCGACGCGACAAAATACACGGCGATCAGCAGCGTCACCATCCATCCCGTGGAATTGTGGATAAGAACACGCGAATCGGCGGCTTCCTGTCGAAGAATGGCTCGCCGGGCTGCCTCGAGAACCAGCAGCGATCCCACGGGGAACAGAGTGGCGAGTGGCGGTTGGGTGTTGGTCAGCGAGAGGATCGCCTGCGCGAAAATCAGGTACAAAACGAACATTCCCAGCCCGACCTTTGGGGCGAGCCATGGCCGGTAATAGCCCGCCACGCTGGGAACGACGCACCACAGAACAACAATCAAATACACGGACTCGAACGCGGCTGGTGTCGTCACCATGTCGATTACGCTGCGGCCCAAGCCGACGTTCCTGACCCTGGCGGCCATGCTTAGATCGCGGACGACCGCGCCAACGTCGAATCGTAAATACGCCAGCAGGGGAAGCGAGACCACAGCCGCGCCGAGACACAGCCCAAACCATCGATACCGATTCTGCGGCATCAGGATCACACCCGCGAGTAGGCCCATCGCGCCAACGCCGAAGAAACTGACCTTCAAGAAGAACGTGACCGCGAGGCTGATCCCCGTTGACACGCCCAGCAGCACGGAGGACCGTCGCCGGAGCTGCTGTCGGGGGCGTCCGAGGGACTCGATGAGCACCACCGCCGTCAGCGCAACGCCCCATCGATTGTAAATGGCGCTGTAGCTGAGTTGGTTGAATGCGTGCCCGTACGTGGAAGTCGCTGCCACCATAAATCCGACATACAAAGTAAACAGGAAGCTCAAGGCCGCGGACATCCTGGTGCGGGCAATGGTCCACGCCCACGGCGCCAGCACGAGCAACACACAGGCGTTCGCACAGGCGATACTGCTCACACGCGGGCCGGCCAAGCGCATCCCCAACGCCACGACCAGATGTGTCACCGGTCCCAGCGGACTATAAAAGTCCACATGCGGGATTTGGCCATTGATCGCTCGCCAACCGCAGTCAAGGATGATCGTCACGTCCCAAGGGACGATCAGCGTCATGGTCGCACCCATTCTCGCCAGGAAGCCAGCCGTCAAGAGCACGAGAAGGAGTAGCAGCGAGAAACACATCCTCGAAGCTCGCGGCGAGTCACGATTGATCAGGTTCGTTACCGCTGCCGTCAGATTGGACAGGGTCTTGGATTCAAGATTCCGCGAGAGATCCAACATTTGACCGCATCATAGTGTTCGGTATCACCTGTCGTCACGTTGGAAATTGAGGAGCGAAACCGGGAACCACAACAGAACCGCCGAGACTCTTTCGAACCTCGGCAACTCGTACGGCGCCTGCATCCAGGTCCCGGTCGCCGCCGGCTTTCGCCGCGCCGTCCAGGAGCTGTTGGAGGATCCTGAACGCCGCCGCTCCATCGTCGATGCGGCCCGCTGCGTCATCGAATCCAACGTTGGCGCCACCTCCCGCAACATCGATCTCATCGCCCAGGCGCTGAAATCGTGAACGAGCCTTCATAACCCCTCCACGAGCCCTTGCGACGCAAGCTCGTGGGACTTACTGACCTGCCCGCAGCCGCGCGAGGGCGTCCCTTGCTGCGGTGATATCTGGTTGGAGTTTCAACGCCTGCTGGTAGTGCTGCATTGCCTCCGGCACTCTACCTGCCTTCTCTAGGGCGACCCCCAGATTGTAGTGCGCCTCCACAAGATCGGGGTCGATCCGTAGCGCCTCCTCGTAGCGCGCAATCGCCTCCCGAACCTTGCCCAGTCGCTCCAAGGCCAACCCGAGGTTGTAGTGCGCTTCAGCGGAATCGGGCTTGATCCGCACCGCTTGCTGGAGGTGTCCGATGGCCTCTTCAGGTTTGCCCGTTAGGAACAGGGCAACCCCTAGATTCATTTGCGTGACGGCAACCTCTGGCTCAATTCTGACGGCGCGTTGCCCGTATTCCACTGCCTCCCGAAACCGATGCTGACGCGATAGTGTCGCGGCAAAATACCTGTTGGCCATTTCTGAATCCGGGAACTGCGCCAGCACAGATCGCCACACCGTCTCGTCGTTGCGCCAAACGGGGATCTGGGCGCGCGTACGCAGTCCGAAGAAACAAAGCTCGCACACCAGCACACCGGCGACCGCGACTCGGGCCGGGGTCGCGGAGCGCCGCCACACCCAGACCACCGCACCGCCCACCAATAAAAGCAATGGGAGCATCGCCAGGTACGCGTACCGCAGCGCCACCGCCTGCGAACCCCTTTGCATCAGACCCGACGCGGGCAGAACCAACACCAGATACGCCCCCCAGGCTGCCGCCAACGCCGGCCAACGCGACCGGCCCCACACAGCCAGTGTCGTGACAATCACGACCCCGATCACCGGCGCCCACCACCGGTTGAGCACCAGCCCCAACCCCAGCGGATAGAACGCCGATAAGTGCATCGGCCACAGCAATCGCCACGGGTAAAACGCCAGGCTCTGGAACATCAAGAGTACGCGTTGCAGCGGTGGGATGGACCCCACCCTAACCATCATGCCGCCCGTCTGCGACTCGGTGATCATTGTGACCGCCGTCATCACCCCGCCGAGACCGATCAACACCGCCTTTTCGCGTACCAGCCGGCCCCAGCCCAATTGCTCGTACCGCCGCAGCGGAAAGTAATCCATCGCCAGCATGACAAACGGAAAGGATACCGCCATCGGGCTGCACAACAGCGCCCCCACATACAGCCCCCCCACCACCCACCGACGCGCGCCGGTGACGTACGCCCACGCGCAGCCGATCCGGAAAGTCGTGCACAGCAGGTGCGTCCGGCACGACATCCATGCCACCGGCTCCGTTTGGAACGGGTGAATCGCAAACACCGCCGCGACACCCACAGCCACCGAAAGCCGTTCGCCCGTGGTCAGCGATGTCGCCCCCAAGAGCGCCCACAGGAACCCGAACACGAGTGCCGCATTGAGCGCATGCAAGATGACACTGGTCGCGTGGTGACCCGCCGCATTCGTTCCCCATAGCTGGTAGTCCAAGAGGTGGGTCAATCGCTGCAACGGATAGTAGTCCGGTTCGGTGGCCGTAAATGCCCATTTCACGGCGTTCCACGTCAAGCCGTTGAGCCGCGTTGAGTCTTGCAGTTCCTCGTCATCGTCCATGCCGTTGAGGAACCCACCGTGCGTGCTCGGCCAATACAACCAGATGGTGACCGCAAAAATCACCAGAGCGATTCCAACCAACTTTGTCCGGCTGACGTTCATGCGAACAAATCCAACCACACGTCCCGCCCAGACGCAATCGAGAACACTTCCCGGCGCTTGGGCGTCCGCAACGCTACGCCGCCTCCACCTTTCGCATTCACCGCGCCGCGGTTATTTTGCTTTTTATCGACGGTCCCGCGCGTAGAATGCAGGGCATTCTCTGGGAATGAGTACATCTCGCCAACGGCAACAAGCCATCCTGATCTGCGTGTGCCTGGCGGTGTTGATCGCCGCCGTGTACTGGCCGGTGGGGCACGCCGGGTTCCTCACCTACGATGACGACCTGTATGTGACCGCGAATCCGCATGTGCGGGGGGGGTTGACGGTTCCGGGCGTGGTGTGGGCGTTCACCGCGTATCACGATTCGAACTGGTTTCCGCTGACGTGGCTGTCGCTCGCGTTGGACTGCCAATGGTTCGGGATGAACGCGGGCGGGTATCACGCGGTGAATGTGGTGTTGCACACGGCGAGTACGGTGCTGCTGTTCCTGGTGTTGCGGCGGATGACAGGGGCGACGTGGCGGAGCGCGTGCGTGGCGGCGGTGTTCGGCGTGCATCCGTTGCATGTGCAGTCGGTGGCGTGGGTGGCGGAGCGGAAGGACGTGCTGAGCGGGTTGTTCTGGATGTTGGCGATGGGGGGGTATGCGCGGTATGTGGAGCAGCCGACGCGGGGGCGGTATGCGGCGGCGGTGGGGTGGTACGCGATGGGATTGATGGCGAAACCGATGGTGGTGACGCTGCCGTTTGTGCTGCTGCTGCTGGATTATTGGCCGCTGGGGAGGACGCGGTGGGCTCCGTCAGTTGTCGATCATCACGCTCCGTTGCGTTTCGGCGCGTTGGTCAGGGAAAAGGTTCCATTTTTCGCTCTGGCGGCGGTGTCGTGCGGCGTGACCATCTGGGCGCAGCACAGTGGAGGGGCGATCAGTTCGTTGGAGCGGTTGCCGTTGGGGCCGCGGATGGCCAACGCGGTGGTGTCGTATGTGCGGTATATGAAAGAGACTGTGTGGCCGAGTGGACTGGCGGTTTTTTATCCGTATCGGGCGTGGTCGCCGGAGACGGTGGTCGTGGCGGGCGCGATCCTGATGGCAGTGTCGGGCGTGGTGATTTGGCGAGCGCGGCGCGAACCGTATCTGGCCGTCGGGTGGTTCTGGTTTTTGGGGACGTTGGTGCCGGCGATTGGATTAGTGCAGGTCGGGGGCCAGTCCATGGCGGACCGGTATACATATCTGCCGTTGATTGGGTTGTTCATCATGCTGTGCTGGAGCGTGCCGGCCCGCGCGATCGAGCGGCGCAACCGGAAAGTGATTGCCGGCGTCGCGGCGGCGGCAGCAGTGATGGCCTGTGCGGCCCTGTCCAGAGTTCAGGTCAGGTACTGGAAGGACTCGGAGACACTGTTTCGGCGTGCTCTGGATGTGACCCGGGACAATTGGCTGGCGCAGGACGGCCTGGGGGTTGTCTTGGAGCAGTCGGGCCGGATCCCCGAAGCGATCGGGCATTTGGAGCAGGCGCTACGGATCAAACCCGATTTCCCCGAGGCGCAGTGCAATCTGGGGATCGCCCTGGGACAGGCGGGCCGGATCCCCGAAGCGATCGGGCATCTGAAGGAGGCGCTACAGATCAAGCCCGATTTCGCCGAGGCGCACTACAACCTCGGGGTTGCCTTGATGGCAACGGGTCGGATGCCGGAAGCCATCGAGCAGTTCGAGCAGGCCCTGCGGATCAACCCGAATTACGCCGAGGCACACTGCAATCTGGGAATCGCCCTGGGGCAGGCGGGCCGGATCCCCGAAGCGATCGGGCATCTGAAGGAGGCGCTACGGATTAAGCCGGATTCCACTCCAGCGCAAACCGCGCTCGCGCAACTGCAAACTCGCCGGTGAGCGGAGTCCGACGACACGTGCCGCAGATTTGTAGAAGGGGTCAACGACTTCTTTACAATTACAGATCAGACTTCCCAGACGGTCTCATCCCTTCACAATTTACAAATCAGGTAAGGAACGTCGTCCCCCACTGACCCAGCCAATCGGGCTGGAACCTGGTCGTTTCGCCCTTGGGCATGAGGCTCATCAGGGATTCGACGAGGCCTCGCCGATCTTGTCCCGCCACAGCGGCATGCCGAGGGGCGCCGGCAGTCGTCGCCACCGCGACGAACGGATTGCAGGGACACACACCGTGTCCGCCCGCGAATCATCAATAGGACGGGCGAAACGCCTATCCTATCGATTATGGCACGAGCCGCACGCGGTAGAACTTCGCGGGCGAGTTGGTCGCTGCGCCGACATCCACGTAATTGGTGCTCGTGTCCCCGCTGCCGAGGATGAGGAGCGGTCCGCTGATATCGACGAAGTTCGTGTTGTAGCCGGGGGTGCCGGGCGTCGCTTGGACCGCATTCGTCACTCCGCCGGTCGTCAACCACGTGATGTGGATGTCACCACCTTGCGTCGTGATCGACGTGATCTGCAGCGCCGTCACCAGCGCGGTCGTTGACCCGGCGGCGGACGTGCAACCGTTGCTGTCCGTCACGGTCACGAGATACGCGCCGCTGGCCGCTGACGTGGCGTTCGAGATCGACGGATTCTGGTTCGTCGAGGCGAAGCCGTTCGGGCCGGTCCAACTGTATGTCGTATTGTCCACGGTGCTGGCCGTCAGATTCAGTGTGTTGCCTTCGATGATCGGCCCGTTGTTGCTTGCGGTCGGCGTCGACGGATTCGGGTTGACCGTTGCCGACGTTGACCCGGCGGCGGACGTGCAGCCATTGCTGTCCGTGATCGTGACCAGATACGTTCCGCTCACGGCCGTGGTCGCATTGCTAATCGAGGGGTTCTGCTGCGACGAGGCAAAGCTGTTCGGCCCCGTCCAACTATACGTGGCGCCCACCACTGTCGGTGTGCTCAGGTTGAGCGTGCTGCCGGCGCAGATTGGCCCGTTGTTGCCCGCCGTCGGCGTCGACGGCAGCGGATTGACGGTCACCGTGCCGGAACCGTTGTTGGCACAGCCCGTCGAACCATCCGTAACCGTTACAGTATAAGTGGTTGTCGAGGCCGGCGAAACTGTGATCGACGCGGTGGTCGCACCGCCCGGGCTCCAGAGGTAGCTCGGGGTGGACGCTCCGGTGGTCGCCGTCAAGATCGCCGAGCCGCCAGCGCAGACGGTAGCCGAGTTGACGCTGACTGTCGGCAACGGATTGACCGTTACCGTGCCGGAGCCGCTGTTGGCGCAGCCCGTGGAACCATCTGTGACCGTCACGGTATAGGTGGTCGTCGAGGCCGGCGAAACCGTGATCGACGCGGTGGTCGCACCGCCCGGGCTCCAGAGGTAGCTCGGGGCGGACGCTCCGGTGGTCGCGGTCAAGATCGCCGAGCCGCCAGCGCAGATGGCAGACGAGTTGACGCTGACCGTCGGCAGCGGATTCACGGTCAATGTGGCGCTGCACGTCGTCGTGCAGCCGTTGGAATCGGTCACCGTTACCGAGTATGTGCCCGCCGCGTTCGTCGTGAGGGTCGAGCCGGTCGATCCGTCGCTCCACAGGTACGTGTAGCCCGGGGTGCCGCCGGTCGGAGTCACCGTGAACGTCTGGGAACCACTGGCACAAATCACGGCGTTGGACGGCGTGATCGAGCAACTCGGGGTCGGATTGATCGTAACGGTCGCGCTGCCGCTCATGATGATGGACGAGCAACCGGCCGTGGCGTTATCGGCCACGATGGTGTACGTGCCCGCTGCGGTTTGGTTGCTGAACGTGAGGGCGCCACCCGTGCCCGCGACCGGCGAGCCGGCCGGGCTGCCGTCCAATTCCAATTGATAGTTGACCCCGATATCCGAATTGCTCAGCGTCACGGACACGCCGCTGCCGCCCGAGCAATACGCGCCGCCGCCGCTCACCGTGTACTGCGTCGGCAACGAGCTGACGGTCACCGTGGCGTTGCTGGAGATCGCCACCCCGCAGGAATTGGTCACGAACACATCGTAGCCGCCGGCGTCATTGGTGCTGGCCGGGTTGATCGTCAGCGTCGCCGTGGTTGCGCCCGAAACATCGCCACCGTTGGCCAGGGGCCCCTGACCGAGGTCGCTGCCCGCCACCCAGTTCGTGTAGTTGCCGGCATTGTCGTCGTTGCAGCCAAAGCTGATGTTATTGAAGTACAGCGTGTCGGTATCGCACCCGACCCCGCAGTCACCGGCGTTGGCGTTAAACAACTGCAGACGATCAATTACCGTGCCCGCAGTGCCCTTCAATGTGCCCGTCAGCGTATTGGTCTCCGCCGTTACGCTGCCCGCGTAGCGGATGATCGTGATCGAATACGTATCCGTGCTGGTGAGCGTGATCTCGCAGTGAATGCCCGTGCGGGTGAACCCGATGCCGGAATCGTTCGGGCCGGCGTTGTCGCTCACGGTGTAATCGTTGCTGCCGCCCACAAAGAAAACATCGAGACGGTTGTTGTCGTTCGCCGTGTTCTGGAGGCCAAAGCCGACCGTCCCGCCTGACTGGACGTTGCCGTTGTCCATGTCGATCGCAAACGTCTGGCCCACCGCCAGCGGAGTGTTGAACGGCCGCCGAGCGCCCGCCACGCCGCCGTTGTTGATCAAGGCCCAAGCCTGCCCGCCGGTATCGATGTCGTTGCCGCCATTCGAGGCGGTATCACCCGAATCATTATTGGTTGAGGAGTCGAGGAACTCCGAACTGGCCGCGCCCGAGTTGGTGAAGCTCCAACCGCCGGCGCCCCAGCCCGAGCCGAGCTTGCGCCAGACGTAATTCAGCGGCGAGCCGCTGGCTGTCACCGAGAGGCTCGTCGAAGAGCCCGCACAGACAGCGATGTTCGTCGGCTCGATGCTGATCGATGGCGCCACGTTGAGCGTCAAGGTCGCCGTGCACGTGGAGGTGCAGCCGTTGGTATCCGTCACCGTTACGGAGTACGTGCCCGCCGCGTTCGTGGTGATGCTGGTTCCGGTCGAGCCGTCGCTCCACAGGTACGTGTAGCCCGGTGTGCCGCCGCTGACACTGACCGTGAAGCTCTGGGAACTGCCCGTGCAGTTCGTCACGATCGACGGACTCACCGAGCAACTCAGCACCGCCGGCTGGGTGATGGTGACCGGCGTCGTGGCGCTGAGGCAACCGTTGCCGTCCTTGACCACTACGGTGTAGCTGCCGGCCGCCAAACCACTGAACGCGTTGCCGGATTGGTACGTGCTGCCGTTATTGTCCGAATAGGTGTAGCCGGAGCCACTGCCGCCCGAGGCCGTCACCGTGATGCTGCCGTTGGCGCCGCCGTTGCAGGTCACGTTCGCCTGGCCGGTTGTAAACGTGACCGCGCTCGGTTGCGTAATGGTGACAACCTGCCCGCCGCTGGTGCATCCGTTGCCGTCTTTGACCACTACGGTGTAGCTGCCGGCCGCCAAACCACTGAACGTGTTGCCGGATTGGTATGTGCTGCCGTTATTGTCCGAATACGTGTAGCCGGAGCCACTGCCGCCCGAGGCCGTCACTGTGATGCTGCCGTTGGCACCGCCGTTGCAGGTCACGTTCGCCTGGCCGGTTGTAAACGTGACCGCGCTCGGTTGCGTAATGGTGACAACCTGCCCGCCGCTCGTGCATCCGTTGCCGTCCTTGACCACTACGGTGTAGCTGCCGGCCGCCAAACCACTGAACGCGTTGCCGGATTGGTATGTGCTGCCGTTATTGTCCGAATAGGTGTAGCCGGAACCGCTGCCGCCCGAGGCCGTCACCGTGATGCTGCCGTTGGCGCCGCCGTTGCAGGTCACGTTCGCCTGGCTATAGCTAGATGTGGGAAGCGCGTTGATTGTGACGGTGGCGGTGCCGCCCATCAATTGCGCGCACCCGGTCGTCGTGTTGCTGGCCAGGATCGTGTAGGCACCCGCAGCCGTGACATTGGTGCCGAGGGCGCTGCCGGTACCGGTCCAATTCGTGCCCGTGCTGCTGCCGCCCAGCAGCAAGCAGTAAGCAATGTTGGATGCCGAACCGCTCAGCGTCACCGCCACACCGCTGCCGCCTGCGCAGTACGCACCGCCGCCGGTGACATTGTAGATGTTCGGCAACGCGTTCACCGTTAACAAGGCCGCGTTGCAGCGCGCCGCGCCGCAGGAGTTGGTCACGACCACATCGTAATTGGAGGCATCGATGCTGGTGGCCGGATCGATCGTCAGCGTCGCGGTATTCACACCCGAGAACTCGGTGGCGCCCGGCAGGACGTTCGCGATCGGCCCCTGGCCATAGTTGCTGCCGCCCGTCCAAGCGCTGCTGTTGGTGTAATTGGCCGCATCGTCGCTGTACAGAGCGATCGACGCCGTCCCGGGCACCCCACCCACGTACAGGTTGTTGAAGAAGAAGTCATTCGCGCTGCCCGAACCGGCGTTAAAGTTCCAGAAGTGCACCTGGGTCGGCACCTCACTGCCGGCCGTCATCAACATGCCCGTAAACGGCCCGTAGGTCGTGGCCGTGCCGCTGGTGGCGGGCGTGGTGATCGTTGCCGAATACGTGTTCGAGGACGTCAACGTGAAGGTGACCCGCACGCCGTTGTACGTGAGCACCGGCATGTTGTTTGTGGTCGCCCCGCTGGCATCGTTCATCGTGTAATTGTTGTTCCCGCCCGCGAAGAAGAACTCCCACAGATTCGTGCCGCCGGAGTTCTGGATACCAACGCCCTCCGATCCGCCCGAATTGACCCAGCCATTCCCGAGATCCACCTGGATGGTCTGACCGACGGCCAGCGACCCAAACGCGCGATACGCATCCACCGCCACGCCGCTGTTGGCATACATACCGAAGGCCGTGCCGGCGCTGGAGTCGATGTTGCTATGACCGCCAGGGCCATTGGAGCTGGAGTCCCCGATGAATGTCCCGTTGGTGCCGTCGCCTCCGCCATTGAGATTGAACGACCAACCATTGTTTGCGCCCCAGCCGCTGCCGCGCTGCCGCCAGAAATACTGCAGCGACGTGCCGCTGGCCGTGACATTGAACTGCGCTGTCGAATCCGAGCAGACAGTCAGGTTGGTCGGACTGGCGCTGATCGACGGTGCCGAGTTCACCGTCAACGTGGCCGTGCATTGGGAGGTGCAGCCGTTCGCGTCGGTGACGGTGCACGTGTAGGTGCCGGCATTGGCGGACTGCGCGTTGTTGATCGTGATCGCGGCTGTGCTCGCGCTGAAGCTGTTCGGCCCGGTCCAACTGTAGCTGTAGCCGGCGGTGCCGCCGCTGGCGCTGGCGGTAACGGTTTGTGAACTGCCCGCGCACAGCGTCGCGCTCGACGGGGTAACGGAACAACTCAATGCAGAAGACGGTTGCGTAATCGTCACGCCCGTGGCGCTGCTGAGACAGCCATTGCCGTCCTTGACCACAATCTCGTAGGTGGCAGCCGAGAGCCCGCTGAACACGTTGCCGGATTGGAAGCTCGAACCATTATTGTCCGAGTACTGGTACCCGGAACCGCTGCCGCCCGAGGCCGTCACCGTGAGGCTGCCGTTGGCGCCGCCATAGCAGGACACATTCCCATGGCTGGTTGTAAACGTGACCGCGCTCGGTTGCGTGATGGTGGCGATCTGCCCGCCGCTCTTGCAACCGTTGCTGTCCTCGACCACGATGGTGTAGCTGCCGGCCGCCAAACCACTGAACGTGTTGCCGGATTGGTACGAGCTGCCGTTATTGTCCGAATACTGGTAGCCGCCGCTGCCGCCCGAGGCTGTCACCGTGATGCTGCCGATCGATTGTCCGTTGCACGTTTCGTTGACCTGGCCATAGGTGAAACTCGGCCCGTTCGGATCGCTGATCGTCACCATTGTTGCGCTACTGACACAGCCATTGCTGTCTTTGACAACAACCTCATAGGCGCCGCTGACCAGGCCGGTAAACACATTGCTGGATTGGAATGTGCTGCCGTTATTGTCCGAGTACTGGTACCCGGAACCGCTGCCGCCCGAAGCCGTCACCGTGATGCTGCCATTCGTTCCGCCGCACTGCGTGTTATTCTGGCTGGTGTACGTGAATGTTGGAATCGCGTTGATGGTGACGGTTGTGGTGCCGGTCATCGCCTGCGTGCACCCGGTCGTCGTGTTGCTGGCCAGGATCGTATAGGTCCCCACAGCCGTGACATTGTTGAAACTCAAACTGCTGCCCGAGCCGGCGAGGGTCGCGCCCGTGTTGCTGCCGCCCAGTTGCAAGTAGTAGGTCACACCGGACGCCGAACCGCTCAGCGTCACCGCCACACCGCTGCCGCCCGAGCAGTACCCGCCGCCGCCGCCGACCGTGTACAGTGTCGGCAAAGCGTTGATCGTCAGCGTCCCCGTGCTGGAAACCACCGCGCCCACGGCGTTCGTGACAATGACGTAGTACGGCACGCTGTTGCTGTCCGCGTTGTTGATCGTGTCGCTGGCGCTGGTCGCGCCGGTGATGGGCAGATCGCCCCCGTTACCTCCGGCGGCCCAATTGGTGGGGGCATTGTAGTTGCCCGCGTTGTCGTACGCGCCGCCGGCGATGATGTTGTTGAAGAACAGATCGTTGGTGGACCCACCCGACGCATCATTATTAAAGAGCACCACGGCGCCCGGAGGCCCGTTGGTCGCGAAGGTGCCCGAAAACACGTTGGTGAGGGCCGTGGCGGCGCCGCACTGGTTCGTTGACAGGAACAACGAATATGTGTTGGTTCCTCCCACCGCGCTTCCCACCAGCATCTGGACCCGGAGACCGGTCCGTGTAAACGCAACCCCCGTGTCATGTTCGCCCGTGGCATCGGAGAACTTGTAGTTCGCATGTCCGCCAAAAAAATAGAAGGACAACAAAAAGCCGTTGGTGTTGGGCAAGCCCGTGTGCAGGGCGAATCCATTCTGGGCGCCGGTATCAACGTTGCCGTTGTCCATGTCGATGCTAAACCACTGTCCCTGCGACAAGGTGCCGGGGAAGACACGTTGAACCGCGATCTTCGGCCCGTACATGCCGAGGGCGCTTCCCGACGGGCTGTTGATATCCCCCGTACTGTTGAAGCCGGTGCAATCCGCCTGGATGCCATCGTTATTGGTCGAAGAACCCACGTAGACACCGCTGCCGGCGTTGCTGGCGACGACGCTCCACGCGGATCCGCTGCCCCAGCCGGCATTCGCGTGCTGCAGCCAGTCGTAGCCGGGCGTTGTGCCCGAAGCCGTCACGCTGAACGTCGCGGCCGAATTACTGCACACCGTCGTGTTCGCCGGCTGCGTCGTGATGACGGGCGCGGTCGCGGGTGACAACGTCAGTTGCGCCGCACCGGACGTCACAGTATTGCTGCAAGCATCGGTCGCGACGCAGCGGTACCAAAGATTATTGTTCGCGGTTGTGGCGGCCACCGCGTAACTCGATTCATAATTCGTGGCGTTGATGGTGGATTCGAAGGTGGCCCCGCTGATGGCAGTATACGTGCCATTACTGGTGGAGCTCGACTGCCATTGATAGTTGACCGTGTCGCCCGTGGTGGCCACCGTGAACACGGCCACCTGATTGGTTGGCACGCTCTCCGACACCGGTTGTTCCGTCAACGTCAGCGCGTCCGGGCAAGTGACCTCCATTTGGCCGACTTGGAGATTATTACCACCGCCGATATTGGAGGTAAACCAACGCAATTGGGTGATTGCTTGGCCGCCTGAAGGATTTGAGAGCGTGCCGGTGAATGGACCGTGCTTTGTGCCCCCGATCGCGACATAAACTGTGAGAGAGTAGGTCGTTGAGGAAGTAAGCGTGAATATGACCCGACAACCGCTGCCGGCGTAGGGAATAGCGTCATTGGTCGAAGTGCCGCTCCCATCGGCGACTGTCCAGTTATTCCCGCCACCGATGAAGTACATCTCAAAAACATTTTGACCGCTCGCGTTCCAGAGGCTTAACCCTTCCGTATCGCCATTTTGAACGCCACCATTCTCCATGTCATTGGTGATTGTTTGGCCAACCTGCAAACTTGTCACACCATTGGCCGCAGTGAATGGGCGTTGGCAGGTCGTTACGCCGCCGCTGTCGTACATGCCCCAATCATGCCCGCTACACGCATCACCGCTCATGCCGCTGCCTCCATAGTAGAAGGATCCGCTGACGCCTGTCCAGGCAGCGAAGCCGGTGCCAGTGTTGAGGTTGTTGTAAATATTCGTACCACTATTGCACGGGTTGTCGTTGGCAGGCGCCGCAGCCCGCGCCTGCGGTGCCAGGGCGGAAAAAAGTGTACTTGTTGTGACGAGCCCACAAGCTGCAAGCCATTTAATTTGGTTCATAGAAGTTCTCCGTCTAAAGAGTGGTAAACCGTTTCGGCATTTGTCCAAAAAAATGCTGATATCTCTCACGTCGGAAGCTGCTCGCAACCCCTCACCTACATGATACATGCCCTGCAAGGCACCGTCCTCGCTCAGCGTCTCGACTACTGCGGCTAATCGCGCACCCAAGCTACCCATGTCTCCTCTTACGCCTAGACCTCACTGCCTTATCCCAATTACCGAAAACACTACCAGTTCGAGTCCGGCAAAGTCAATCGAATAATGGAGCAGAATCCCCCACCGAGCCACAGATTGGCTCCCTCAGGCAACAACCGGGCGAGCCCGCTCGGGAGGCCGGGACGTGGATTCCCGGAGGACCAGCTCGGTGGCGATGGTGGTCGAGGTGACCGTGTGCGACTGGTCTTCCAGGACGGCCATCACCCGTTCCATGGCCAATCGTCCCATGAGCCGTTTGTCGACGCGCACGGTGGTCAGCCGCGGATGGGTGGCGGTGCCCCAGATAATGTCGTCGAATCCAATGATCGAAATGTCTCGCGGCACTTCCAGCGAGGATTGCCGGTGGATCGCCTGGATGGCGCCCACCGCCATTTCGTCGTTCATGCAAAACACGGCGGTCGGGAGAGGACTGGACTGGAGAAGTTCGGCCATCGCGTTCAGGCCGCTCTCCATCTTGAAGTCGCCTGTCAACATTCGGACGGAGGAGACGGGAATGCCGGCGCGCTCCAACGCGTTGTGGACGCCAGTCAAGCGGTCCTTGGTCGTCGTGCCGTCGTCATCGCCCAGCACGACGGCGATCTGTTTGTGTCCCTGGGCCAGGAGATGGTCAATGGCCAGTTCGCCGCCGCCGATATTGTCCACGAGGATGGTGTCCACGTGGAGTCCGCGCGCGAGAAAATCCACCAGCACGGCCGGCGGGCCATTGCGCACCATGCGACGCAGCGATTCATTGTCAAACGCGCCGAGATAGACCACGGCGTCGAGATTGGAATGCCGCATTTGTTCGGAGATATCGTCGGTGCTCGGATCTGGCCGCGGCAGCACGACCAGGTTCCCCTTCCGCTTGCCGATCTCGACGCGCAGGCTGGCCAGAATCTCCGAGTGATACGGCCCGGGATTTTCCGGCAGGAGAACGTGCGAGACCACGCCAATGGTCAGCACCTGGCTTTTGGGCCGCGCCTTGTCCGTCGGCAGGGCATCGGCCACATAGGTGCCCTGAGCCGGGCGCGTGTACAACAGGCCTTCGGATTTCAGTTCCAACAACGCCCGCCGCACCGTGATTTTGGTGACGCCGTACACCTCGGCCAAATCATCCATCGAGGGGAGGCGTTCACCGGGCTTGAGTTTGCCCGTGCGGATTTGTTGCCCGATGCTCTGGGCGACCTGTCGATACAGGTGTTCCCCGTTCGATTTCCCCCGCGAAAAGCTTTGTTTCGCGAACGCGCGCGCCTTGGCTTTTCTCGATTTCGCCGAGAGTCTCACAAATGTAGCCTCCGTGTCTTCACGATCGTCCGTATACCCTGCGATTTTGGGGCGGTCAGCTTGCGGTCAATCTCAGGGCCTCCGAACACCTGCCGGAGAGATTCTCTGGTGCCGGTTTGAACTTGCATCATTATTTGCTGACAGTACACCCCCGCGACCGGGAATGTCAATTTGTGACGGAATGCTCCGTCCGGCGACAGACACCGCTCTCGGAGGCCTTGAGTCGCATGCGACGACCGCATACACCACCGACTCCGCCCGTTACTACCGCATCCGGCTGGTCCTGTCCGGGCCTTCCCATCTCACGCGTCAATCCCCCCGACCAGCCCCGCCACCAACGGCTGCGCGAGAGGTGCAACCAGATTGTGAAACTTTTCACTTGACGCCCCCTGCCCTGCGATATATTTCTGTAAATATAACGTGAGGCAGAGGCGGGCTTTCCGGCCCGGTTGACCGAACGAGTCGTTTTGTTTCCCCCTGCCATCGAGTGTCGTTGCCGCGCCTGAAGTGCGAGGGAACGCCAGTAACAGAAATCGAACAAACAAGTAAAATGGGATCGGAAAAGAAAGGGATCGGACATGCGTAACGCGAAGTACTTCATTATTGCCGCCTTATTGGCGGTTCTAGCTGCGGCGTCGACGGCTTTGGCGCAAACCACCAACAGCTATTCTATCACCCAGGACACGTATCTCGACAGCCGAAGCGCCACGTTGAATTTCGGGACTTCCGGCTCGGACAAGGTGGTCGACAGCACCACCCCTTGCAACACGCTCTTTCAGCTTCCCGCGAGCCTCTTCTCGTATTCGCCGGGTACCATCCAATCGGCCGTTGTGTCCTTCTATGCGTTTGGTCCCGCTCTTCAGCCGGGCGCCAACACGGTGTACCTCTACCCCCTGACGCAAGCATTTGTCCCGGGGACCGGCACCAAGAACGGCACGGCCGGTGCCGGCGCCACATGGAATACGTACGACGGGGCCAACTCTTGGGCCACCCCGGGTGGCGATTATGATGCCGCCAACTTCGTGGCCGATATCACCACTTCCTCCATCGTCTATAATGGGTCGGTTGCTCAGGTCCAACCCGGCGACGTAGGAACTGGCGGCGCTTTTTTCACCTTTGACATCACGTCGCTGTTGGCCAATTCGACAACCGACACGGAACTGCAAGACAACGGCGCGATACTGATCATCGGTAGTGGCGCCAGCCCCCAAAGCTATGTCACGTTCGTGAGCGCCGACACGACGCAAACCAGCGATACGCCGGCTTACCGTCCGCTGCTCGACGTGACAGTCGTGCCCGAGCCGTCCTCGCTGATTCTGGCCCTGACCGGCCTGGCCGGACTCGCCTGCTTCCGGAAGAAGCGCTAGGCGCGGTGCTAGGGCAAAACGACGCGGCGAGAAGGAATTCGACGAGGTAACCTCATCAAAGACAAAACGCGACGGGTCCCGCCGGAGTCTCCGGCATTCACGCTGGTGGAATTGCTGGTTGTCATCGCTGTGATCGCCATTCTGGCGGGCCTGCTGTTGCCGGCGCTGTCCAAAGCCCGCGCCGTCGCGATGGAGGCAAAATGCGCCGCCAACCTGCGTTCCTGGGGCCAGGCGTTCTACCTCTACGCGGTGGACTACAACAGCTATCTGCCGCACACGGATGATGAGGGACGAAATGATCCGCCGTTCACCTACAACCCCAAATACCCGCAACGCGAATGTTGCTATGTGGATGTCCTGCCCCCCTACATGGGCCTGCCTCCCTGGCGGAGTTATCCCGCCGGACAGAAACCGACCGGCGGGATCTGGCAATGTCCGTCGGCCAGGGTGCTGCCGGATTCGGCCTACAGCGCCTCCTTCAAGCCGTCCAGCCAAGGGTACCACAGCTACGTAATGAACTCCTACGTGGAGCAGGATTTCCTCTATGGGCTGCCCTTCGGCGACAGTCTGCAGCCCCCGTTTCTGAAGTTGGAGATTTGCGCCTCCACATCGAAGACAATCCTCATGTTCGAGCAAACGCTCGATCCGAGCCAGGGCTACGGCCAGGCGGGAGGGTTCACCATCGCCGGTTGTTACACCGCCGAAGATGCCCGCGCCGAGGGCGAACGGCACAAACGCGACCAAGGGGGGCTGGGAAGCAATGTCCTTTACCTCGACGGACACGTTGACTGGCGGAATGACCTGTGGAACAGAGCCCTCACAAACCCCCGAATCCCCACGCGAGGAGACTTGACATGGTTCCCTTACTATTACTGATGAAAACCGGAACGCAACGTGGTCGGCTGGCCGGGTGGCTACGTTGTTTACAAGCGTCGCTGATCGCGCTGGGAATTGCCTTCCTTGGCCCGACGGCACAAGCCCAAACCTTTGTCACAAACATTCTCACGACGACGTATCTCGACAGTCGGGTTTCAAACCAAACGAACAACTACGGTGAGGCCCATACCGTCAAAGCGCTCATCGATAGCGACGTCACCAGCGATGGCTCCATCTGCCGGGGATTGTTTCAATTCCCCCCGCAACTCTGGTCCTATTCGCCAGGCGACATTGTGTCGGCCAGTGTGTCCTTCTATGTATGGCAGGACAACACGACCAACCGAAATGTCACGATCTATCCGCTGACGAGGGGTTTCGTACAGGGAACGGAGTACGGTTCATCATACCCGTCCCCGCCCGACGGCGCGACCTGGTTGACCTATGACGGCGTCAATCCGTGGACCCATCCCGGCGGCGACTTCGACACGAATTACTCGGTCATTGCCGTCAAAGGGCCGATCCTCTCCGACGAGAACGACCGGTTCTTTACCTGGGACGTCACTGCGTTGCTCCAGAACCCGGCAAGCCGGGCGGAACTCCAACGTTACGGGGCGATCCTGAGAATCGATGAAACCCCGAATTCCACCAGCGGCTACATCGGCGCGCCGTTTACCAGCGCCTACGACCCCTCTTACACCCCGGCCTACTGGCCGTCCCTGCACTTAACGGTCCGGCCCACGGTGTTCAATGTGGTAATCTCGGGCGGGGCCATTTCCTTTGGCATCACCAACCTGACGGTTGGGGTGACCAATACGATCGAGCGATCGTTTACCTTGGCAACCAATGGTTGGACCGCGGTTACGAACATTGTGGCGACCGGTAGCTCGACCAATTGGTCGGACACGATTCAGCCGGGCTGGACAAATGCGTTTTACCGGGTTCTCA
>JBEKLM010000037.1:0-45076 GCA_050010195.1 Verrucomicrobiia bacterium | reverse complement strand
GAGCGACATGATGGACGGACGCGTTGCCGCCATCCGCGCCGCCCTCGACGAGACCGGTTTTTCCGACACGCCGATCATGAGTTACGCGGCGAAATTCGCGTCGGCCTACTACGGTCCGTTCCGCGAAGCAGCCGAATCGCCGCCGCAATTCGGTGACCGGCGCACCTACCAGATGGATTACGCCAACGCTGACGAAGCCCTGCGCGAAGTCGCCCTCGACATCGAGGAGGGCGCGGACATCGTCATGGTCAAACCCGCGCTCGGCTACCAGGATCTGATCTGGCGCGTGAAGGAGAAATTCCGTTGCCCCTTGGCGTGCTACAACGTCAGCGGCGAATACGCGATGGTCAAGGCCGCCGCCCAAAACGGCTGGCTCGACGAAAAACAGGTCGTCCTCGAAATGCTCACCGGTTTCCGCCGCGCCGGCGCCGACATCATCCTCACCTACTGGGCTCAACAAGCCGCCCAGTGGCTGGCGGAGTAACGCGCGTTTCAAGGCCGCATTGTGGGGCAGGCGCCGTCTACTTCATCTGGAAGTAACTGTACGCGAACCACGCGAGGACGAGCACGGCGACGAGCCCGAGGCCAAGCATCGCCCACACGGCTCCCTTCGAGCCCCCGCCGCCGTGTGCTTTCCGTCCAAACGGCGAGGCCGAACCGAACGTAGGAGGCGCACCCTCGCCCTTGCCCAATTCGGCGATGTCCACGCCCGCTTGCGACGGCGGCAATGGCTGACTCGTCTTCTTGAGGTCGGATTCATACCGCATCTCGACGGACCCCATGCGGACCTGGTCGCCATTGGTCAGCTTCGTCTCGGTGACGCGCATGGTGTTGACGCGCGTGCCATTGGTGGAATTGAGATCGCGGAGCCTGTAGCCGTCGCCATCGAGCACAAACATCGCGTGATGATGCGAGACGGTACTGTCCTCCAGGCGGATCGCGTTGTCCAACGCGCGCCCAACACCCACGCGTTCCTCCAGCAGATCAAAAACCTTCCCCTCCAATTGGCCCGACAGGATGTGCAATTTAGGCATTCCGCATTCTCCGTGACAACTATCCCAACGTGGCCCGCATGATGCGTGGTTGCCCCCGCCAAGTCAATTTTGATTTTTGCGATTGAATTTTCGCTCCCCGTGTATCAGGTTTTTGCAAGACGGGGGGACACTTCGACGGGAACGCGCCCGGGCGTTGGTTGTTGACGTTGAACGTCGGCCGTGCCGGATTGTTCAACTCGATCGAGGAGGAAGGATCGCTGTCGATTGTGAAGACAAAAGCATTCATTTCAGTAAGTGCGGCGCTGGTGCTGCTGTCTCTGGCGGCCAGCGAGTCGAGCGCGGGTGTCAGTTGGTCGGTCAGCATCTTCGATGGCCCGCTCGGAGCGTGCGGTCACTGGGACAACCGGCCCGGGTACGGGCGCTGCTGGCATCCGGCTTATGTCTCGTCCAATTGGTACCCGTACTGCGAGGGCTACTGGATGTGGACGAGTTGCGGCTGGTACTGGGTCAGCAGCGAACCGTGGGCGTGGGCCACGTACCATTACGGTCGCTGGGCGTACGACCCCTATGACGGCTGGGTCTGGGTGCCGGATACCGACTGGGGCGCGTCCTGGGTCTGCTGGCGCGAAGGCGGCGGATACTGTGGTTGGGCGCCGCTCCCGCCCGGCGCGGTGTTTGGGCCGGGGGGCGAAATCGTCTATCGCAATGGTCCTGTTCCGGACAGGTTCTTCGTCTTTGTCGAACTCGGTCACTTCTCCGAGCCCATTCATCGCCGCGACGTCATTGTCAACAACACCGTCATCATCAACAAGACCGTCAACATCACCCGGATCACCCGCGTCAACAATGTGGCCGTCAACCACGGCCCGCGCGTGGACGAAATCCAAAAGGTCAGCGCCCGCAAATTGACCGAGGCGCCACCGCGCGCCGCCCTCGACCGCGGCGCCACGGGCAAGTCCAGGGGGACCTTGCCCGAAATCATCAGACCAAACGCCAGTCAGCCCGTCCGCCAACCGGTGAAAGCCGGCCAGGCCAGCAAAGGCGAGCCGCAAGTCATCCGCGGCGGAACCGGCCAGGGCGGCTATGAGAACAAACCGCCCGCGAATCAACGCGTCGGATCCCGACCGACCGTGATCAAACCGCCGATCGAAAAACCGGAACGTCCCGCGCCGGCAACGTATCAGAATTTTGGCACGCGCGGCTCGTCGCCGTATTCCCCCACCGCGCCCGATTCCATCCAACCCCGCCAGCGTACCTCCCGCGAGCCGGCTCCGCAGAGTCAGCCGTCGCGCGACGAACGTACCTCCGAGAAACAAAGCCAGTCTGCCTCGCAGCCGAGTCCGAAAAAAGGCCAGCCAGGCGGGAATTAGTCCGTTCACTGGATCGTACCTCGCAGCCGCTCCTTCAACCGACTGTAGCGCGCCGCCGTCTTGTTGTTGCGGATGGCGATGGCCAGCGCCTTTTTCGAGCCGATGAGGATCACGAGTTTCTTGCCGCGCGTGATGGCGGTGTACAGCAGGTTCCGCTGCAGCAGCACGAAATGCTGGGTCAGCAACGGCACGATGACGCACGGGTACTCGTTGCCCTGCGATTTGTGGACGCTGATGGCGTACGCGGGCAGCAGTTCGTCCATGTCCGTGAACTCGTAGGGAATCTCCCGTTCATCGATCTCGACGATCACCTGCTGCTCGATCAGGTCGATCCTCTTCACGCGGCCCAAATCGCCGTTGAACACGTCCTTGTCGTAATTGTTGCGGATCTGCATCACCCGGTCGCCGACGCGGTACGTGCGCCCCCAGCGCTGCACGTTCGGCCCGCTCGGGTTCAGCGTCGTCTGCAGCTCCCGATTCAGATTCTCCGAGCCGCACAATCCCTTGTGCATCGGTGTCAACACCTGCACGTCGCGCATCGGGTCGAACCCAAACTTCTTCGGCACGCGCTCGCCGCACAACGCCTTGATCGTCGCCAGCACCTTTTCCGGCTGTTCCTCCTCGATGAAGAAAAAATCCGCTTCCTGTTGGGCATCCAATACCGGCATCTTGCCTTCATTGACGAGGTGGGCATTGGTAATGATGAAGCTGTTCTTGGCTTGCCGGAAAATCTCGGTCAACCGCACCACCGGCACGCGGTCGGAATCGATCACATCGCGCAGGAAATTGCCCGGGCCCACCGACGGCAACTGGTCCACGTCGCCGACGAACACCACCGACGCCGTCAGCGGGATCGCCTTCAACAGATGATAGGCGAGGGGAATGTCCAGCATCGATGTCTCGTCGATGATGATCATGTCTCCCTGGAGCGGACGCCGTTCGTTGTGCGTAAACCCGCCCTCGTGCGGCTCGAACTTCAGCAGCCGGTGGATCGTTTGCGCGGGCGCGCCGGTCGCCTCGCTCATTCGCTTGGCCGCGCGCCCCGTCGGCGCGGCCAGCAATACCTTTCCGTTCTTGGCCCGCAAAATCTTGACGATGCTGTTGACGATGGTCGTCTTGCCCACGCCGGGACCGCCCGTGATCACCGAAATCTTCGACGTGAGCGCGGTCTGAATGGCGTTCCGCTGCGCCGCGGCCAGTGCGACACGGGTTTTCTGCTGCACCCATGTAAGCGCCTTCTCGAAATCAATCGCCGGCAGCGTCAGCGGCGCCCAGCGTAATTCGTGGATCTTCGTGGCGACTCCGCGCTCCGCCCGGCACAACCGCGCGAGGTAAACGTAATCATCCTCGATGACCACTTCGCCGCCCACCGACAGTTGTTCAATGGCCTTCTCAATGGGCGCGATCTCGACCTCCAACAATTCGCGCGCGGCTTCGATCAATTTCTCCCGCGGCAGGCACGTGTCACCGTCGTCGGTCGCGCGGTCCAGCGCGTGCACCACCCCCGCCTTCAATCGATGAATCGAATCCCGCTCGATCCCCATCTTCGACGCGATGCCGTCTGCCGTGCGAAAACCAATCCCGGAAATGTCCTTCGCGAGCCGGTACGGATTCTCCTGCACGACCGCCATCGCGTTCTCGCCGTATTGCTTGTAGATCTTCGCCGCATGCGAACTGCCAATGCCGTACCCCTGCAGGAAAATCATGATGTCCCGCACGCTCTTCTGCGCTGTCCACGCGTCCTTGATCCGCTTGGCGCGTTCGGGTCCGATCCCGTCCACTTCCCGCAACCGCGCCGAAAACGTGTCGATAATTTCAAACGTCCGTTCGCCGAATTTCTCGACAATCCGGTCCGCAAACGCGTCGCCGATGCCCTTGATCAGGCCGCTGCCGAGATACCTCTTGATGCCCACGACCGTTCGCGGCAGCACCGACTCGAATCGCTCGACGGCGAACTGCCGCCCCCATTGTTTGTGGTTCACCCAGTGACCCTGCGCGCGGACGGTCTCGCCGATGTTCAGCGCCGCGAGATTGCCCACGATGGTGATCGGCTCGGTGCGCCGCGTCCCGCCTTCCGGCAGCAGTTGCGCGACCGTATAATGGTTCTCTTCGTTGGAGTAAATGACATGCTCCAGCGTGCCTTCAACGGTCTGTATTGGCTCCGACGAGGTCATCGGCGTGTGCCCTGTGGGGATGGTAGCAAATTCAGCATGTTGGGCAAATTGAGGGGTTTGGGCACCCCCGGAGTCGTACCAAGGCTAAGCCGAGTCGGACGAGACGCGACCACGCCGTGCCCCGGTCGCAATCCACCTCAAACGTGCCTTTCCGCACCCGTTTTGGGGGCCAAATTTGGGTTCGTTTTTGGCTTTCCAAAATCACTTTTTCCACACCGGCTTGCATAAAATTGGGTTCGTTTCGCAGTTTTACCCTTGGGGGCCTACCCCCCCTCCGAAACTGGCTGGGCTTCCACGTTTGCCCCTCCAACCCCACAAACCCCTCGACCCATTAACGACCCTTTCATGTCCGCATTATACCAAAATCCAGTCGGACTCGCGAGCCGGAAGGGGAGCCGACAGACGGCGCGCAAGGTCATTTCAACATACTCCATAACGCACGGAGCATATCAAATTAAGATAAACACGTCAATTCCACATCTCGATAAACTGCCCGCGCTTGTAGCCACGGCGCTCTGTCGCCGTCCCGCCTCCCGTAGCCGCAGGCTTCAGCCTGCGCATGCAGCCACGGCACTCTGTCGCCGTGTGTAGCGTCGGCTGTCTTAGCCGAAATTCCATTTCCCTCCGTAGCCGCGGGCTTCAGCCCGCGTCCCGCCAGCGTTGTAGCTGAGCTTGCCAAGCGCGGTCCGTTTTGTAGGGCAGGGAGCCGAGTCCGCGAGACGCCGCTCCGTTCCTTCGCGACATCCCTGTCGTGTAGGTATCCTGCCGCACCGTCCGTTGTAGCCGCCCCGCTCTGTCGGGGCGTGCCGAGTTGTTTGGGCCACGCTCCGTCGTGGCCACCTGCGGTTGGGGTATCCGCCCCTAGAAGGCTTGCCCGTAGCCTCACCCGCGCCCTCTCACGGTGTCATGCTGAGCTTGTCGAAGCATCTCTGTCGTTTCCGTCCTCCCGTCGCAATCACACTGTTTTCATAAAAAACCTGTTCGCGAGGCTCGGAGATGGCGGTTGGAGGCCGCGAGTCACGCTCGCCGTCGTTTCCGCACGCCTCTTGTAGACACGGCGCTCTGTCGCCGTGCCGCCATCCGACCCGCCTCCGAGGTCGGGATCGCCTTGGTTTTGGATGCCGGAAAGGCTCGACTCGCCAGGGCCAGAGTGCTAGTCTGATTTCCGCATTGGCGAGAGTCGCTCGGGTCCTGATCGTAGCGAGGCAACGACTGGGAGAGGAGCGGCGGTTGTGAACAGGAGAGCCAAAGCATCGTGCAGGGTATGGTGTTTGAGTGCTGTTTGCCTGAGCTGTATCACTCTGACTGCGTCCGGCACGCCCTTCATAATACTGGAGAGTTCGTATCTTGGGGATGGGTGGTTTCAATACACGCTTACCAATCCTCAAAACCCATACTTTCAGGAAGCTGACTTCACCTCATTCTATGTAAACGCATTCACAAACTTTCTCGCCTATGGAGCCGACCCCGTGGACTGGCAAAGTCTCTCGCCCGTCGGCTGGAACTTCACAGGTTCAACCCCGCAAAACCGTCCATACCAGACGGTTTTTCTGGTGCAAAGTCAGTACACATCGTATTGCACCACCAATGAGGGAGCACTGGTTCTCTTCTTGTTGTATCCGCAAAGCTACCTTTGGTCGCCCAATTTCAGTAACATTGCCGGGTGGTATCCGCTTTCATGCCTCATTCCTTGTCCACCCGAGCAAGCCGATGGCTCTCCGAGCAACTTGGTTGACGCAGTTGAACTCTTCCCCGATGTGGCGATCAATAGCATTCTGGTTATCAGCAATCACGTTCAAGGGTTCACCTTCTCATGGGCGACGGACAGCACGGTCTTGGCACAAGGAACCACCGACCTTGTGAACTGGACAAACATTGCCTACGCTTTGGGGTCGCCGCCCTCAACCACATGGACATCCGCCGTTCCACTGGACGCGTACGGTAACGTCTTTCGTCTGGCACTGGTGGCCACACAGCAGGATTCTAATCTCGTCAACAACGCCGGCACCATGACCCAATCGTCCATGTCACAGTCTGCGCCGGTGTCAGAGGACGCAACAGTCAGCGGTTGCCGAATCGGAGACGGTGGAATCGTGGAGGCAACCATCGTTACGGAGTCCGGATGTTCTTACGAAGTGTATCTCAGCGAGAAGAGTGGCGAGCGTTGCCAGGAGCAGACGTTCACAGCGACAACCTCCACGACCACGGTTCAATTCCGGCCCGAGGGCATTGCCAGCCCGGCGATTATCAAGGTGTTGCGTCTGTCTCCGGGCTAAACTCTTGAAAAACCGTGATACCGTCACGGTGATAGCTGTGAGGGCCAACGACGGCAGGACTGCGGGTGGATTGAGCGGCTGGATTTGGCTCGATTTGCCGGGGAGACAATGCTAGTCTGATCTCTGCATCGGCGAGAGTCGCTCGGGTCCTGATCGTAGCGAGGCAACGACTGGGAGAGGATGCGTCGGGTATGGACAAGCGGTTTTGGGTCGGGCTTGCATTGGCGAATCCACTTCGCCTTGTCATCCCGGTTATTCTGTTGGTCTTGGCTGGTCGCACGTCCAATACCGACGCACAGACGGAGACGATTCTTTACTCCTTCGTCGGCTCCACAAACGATGGATCGAGTCCGAACGGGTTGGTGCAGGGCAGGGACGGTAATTTCTACGGGACGACCAGCTCCGGCGGGACAAGCAATGCCGGCACCGTGTTTCGGATCAGTCCCAGCGGCACCCACACGACTCTTTACTCGTTCGTCGGCTCCCCAAGCGACGGATCCGGCCCGAACGGGCTGGTCCAGGGCAGCGACGGCAATTTCTACGGGACGGCCGGCGGCGGGACGAGCAACGCCGGCACCGTGTTTCGGATTAGCCCCAGTGGGAGCGAAACGAATCTGTACTCCTTTGGCAGCGTCCCGAACGATGGGCGCTATCTGGTTGCCGGGCTGGTACAGGGTAGCGATGGGAATTTCTACGGAGCGACCGAATACGGCGGGACGAACAACTACGGCACCGTGTTTCGGATCAGTCCCAGCGGTAGCTACACGAATCTCCACTCATTTGTCGACTACCCCACCGACGGACGCTACCCGCAAGCCGGGCTGGTACAGGGCAGCGACGGCAATTTCTACGGCACGACCGCCTACGGCGGGACACTCGGCATACCTGACATCGGGGATGGCAGCGTGTTTCGGATCAGCCCCAACGGCTCGGAGACGACTCTTTACTCGTTTGGCGGCCTCTCGAACGATGGTATCCTTCCAAGAGCTAACCTGGTACAGGGCAGTGACGGAAATTTCTACGGGACGACCGTCATAGGCGGGACGACCTGGGGCGGCACCGTGTTTCAAATCAGCCCAAGCGGCTCTTACACGAGTCTTTACTCCTTTGGAAGCTCCCCCGGCGATGGGGGCAATCCACAAGCTGCGCTGGTGCAGGGCAGTGACGGCAATTTCTACGGGATAGCCGAATACGGCGGGACGAACGGCGTCGGCACCGTGTTCCGAATCAGTCCCAGCGGCGCCTACACGAATCTTTACTCCTTTGGCGGCTCCCCCAGCGATGGAGGCAGTCCAGCTAGCCTGGTGCAGGGCAGCGACGGCAATCTCTACGGGACGACGTACGGAGGCGGGACGAGCAACGACGGCGTTGTATTCAAACTGACTGTTCGCCTCAACCCTCCAGCCAATCAGATCTCCGAAATTCAGTTCTTCAATGTTCAGGACAGCACGATTGTCGCCCTCCCGATCCCCTCCGTGGCCGGGGAGACGTATCAGTTGCAATACACCGACTCGATGTCCCCCACCAACTGGCTCAATACCGGCGGCACCTTCACCAGCATCGGCGGCCCGTTGGTGTTGATCGATCTCGCGGAACCATTGCCCCCGCAACGCTTCTACCGGGCTGTCATTACGCCGTAAGGCAGCCGGCAGGGAACGTCGGTTTGTTCATAACCGAAATCCGCTCGTCATGAGCGCGGCAAGCACCCAGCAAGCCCCCGTTTTTCCCTCGCCAATCGCATTCGCACCAGTATAGTAGCCAACTAGGATGTATTGAGTGATGAGCCGGCATCGCGGTCCAGCTTCGCAGCAGCGCACGTCAGCCTTCACGCTGATCGAACTCCTCGTCGTCATCGCCATCATCGGCATTCTGGCATCCATGCTCCTCCCGAGCTTGGGCCAAGCCCGCAATAAGGCAAAATCGATGGCGTGCGTCAGCAACCTCCGCGAACTCGGCATGGCGGCGGAGATGTATCTGGACGACAATGATGGCAAGATCTGCGGCCTGTACGACGTGTTTCCGACGTGGGGCGACACCAACGGCCCGTTGTCGTGGACGGAAGAACTTTATCCCTACGTGAAAACCACTTCGGTGTTCCTCGATCCGGGTCGCCCCCAGTGGATGGCCTCGGCTTCGGTGGACTATTACTTAAACCTCTTGAACGCGTTCCTCGTCTCGACAAACCGCGTGGCCGGCCCCTACGCGATCGACACGCGGTTGATCAAATTCCCCTCGGCCTTCATCCTGCTCAGTTGCGATCTCTGCCCCAATCCCCTGCAGGAAATCGATCCGTCCAATGAAGTGGGCGACCGCACCGGCTTCGGCGGCGGCACCGGCTGTTACCCGCCGTTCCACTCGGGAAATACCGCCAATTTCCTCTTCATGGACGGTCACGTCGCCGCCTTCAGCCGTTTCGACACCCAGCAAATGACCTATTGGTATTCCGTCATGGCCAACTGGCAATCCACCATTCCCACGCCCTGAGGCCCGATGCCTGTGTTTGGCGACGGAAAATGGAAAACCTGGCTGGCCGTTGTCTTCTTTGCATTCGTCATCGGCTTCGCCGTGCGCCAGTTCCGATCCGCGTTTGTGTCGCATCCGCCCGATTGGATGCATTTGCAGGAACACGCCAGCCAGCGGATCCCCGATATCCACGAAATCCATTCCGCCTGGTTCCAGTTCTCGGAACTCTTGAAGTCCACCCGCGCCGCCGCCGAGACACAGCATATTGACCATTACACGGTTTGGGTGACCGAACTGGGAAAAGACGTACATACGACGACGTATTGGTGGGGTGAGACCATTCCCAACGAGGGTTTCAGGCCGATGCCCAATATCGAGCGTCAGTTCTTCTTCAAACCATCCCTCCTGCTCGGCTATTACACCAGCGACGGCACCCCGCTGGGCTTCGCCACCCGCGGGATGCCGGGCGGCGGCGATCACGTGATCGCGACGGTCCATGCCGACACGCCGATCTCTCCCGGTGCCAGCCTGTTCCTGATCCGACGGGAAATTCGTACCGATCCCAAAGCGACAAAATCCACAGGCCCGAAGACGGTCGGACTCGGCAACCTGCGCTATTCCCCCGACAGAATCGAAGCGCGCGGTCTGCTGTTGCCGCCGGGCGCAACGCTGGCGCGGTATGCTCCCGAAGAGCCGGCCATCGTCATGGCGTCGTCACCGACAATGGTCGCGTGGATCAGTTCCGACCTCGTCACAAACAACACGCCGCTATCAATCACCTTCACGCCGCACTAACCGGCGCGGTGCGGGTCAATTCCGCCACCGCCTCGCAATGCGCTGTCTGGGGAAACATATCGAACGGCGTGACGCGCTCCAACCGATAGCCGTGCGCGACCAACTGCTTGATGTCCCGCGCCAACATCGGCGGCGCGCACGACACGTAGATGATCTTGCGCGGTTTCTGTTCGCGCAACGTCTTGAGAACCACCGGCGCGCAGCCCGACCGCGGTGGATCGAGAATCAGGCATGTCTCATCCAGATTGCACTGACGCAATGTATAGAACAACAGTCGCTCGGTCTTGCCGGGATAGAAATCGTAGCTTTTCAGGCCGAGGCGCTGCGCGTTGTCGTTGGCGGCCTGAATGGCTTTCTTGTCCTCTTCGATTCCGTACACGTGCCCGGCGAGGTCGGCCAGCATCAGGGCAAACAAACCGACGCCGCAATAGGCATCGACGAGCGTCTTGCACCCGCTGGCCGCAAACATCGCGCGCACGTGCTTCAGCGCCAGCTCGATGACCTCGCGGTTGACCTGGAAAAACGAGCCGAGCGGCACGTGCAGCGTTTTGCCAAGAATGTTCTCGGTGATTGTTTCGACGACCGCAATTTCCGCTGACTCTTCGGCGTCGAGCGGATCCACGCTGGCTCGTCGTGTCTCCGTGTACGTCCACACCTGCCGCTCGGAGTTGGCGCGAATCGTCAAGTGCACATTCTCCAGCGGTTGCTGGCTGACCTCCGCCAGCTTCGCGTTCACTTCTTCGCCGGCGATGGGGCATTGCTCGATACCGATGATGGACCGTCCGCGCACGCTCCAGAAACCGGGCTTACCGGGCCCGTGAACGACAATTTTGTTGCGATAGTGGTACTCACGCGGCGAACCAACGACCGACTCAATGGGCGGATTGGCGATCTTGCCAATGCGCTCGAACACATCGCGAATCTGACGGCGCTTCAATTCCAGTTGATGCGAATACTCAATGTGCTGGTATTGGCAGCCGGCGCAGTTCGCATAGTACGGGCATCGCGGCTCGACGCGTTTCGGCGACGGCGTAATCACGCGCGCGAGGTCTGCCGTCGCGTACCGGCGTTTCACCTCCACAATCTCGACCTCGACGCGCTCGCCCTCGATGACGAACGGCACGAACACCACGAAATTGTCCACGCGCCCGATGCCGTCGCCGCCGAACGCGACCGTCGCGATGTCCAGTTCGAGCCGTTGACCGGGTTGGAGTGTGGGCGTTTCCATGCGCGAGACCAATCCTATTCACAGCCGGACGTGATTACAAACCGCTCTTTCGGGAATTGATTAGAATCTCCACGCTGCTGACCAGCGACCAAATCCACGCAAACAGAAAAAGCGTCGCCCCGGTCAACCCCACCGCCAGCTCAGGTGTGATATCCTCGGGCATGCTTCCCTGGTGAACCCAATCGCGCACGAACAGGATCGCCCAGAGCAGGCATAGCGCGAAGCCTGCTTGCGAGACGACCAACTGGAGAATCCCGGTTACGCGCCGATGCGCTACAAAGGTCCCCAACCCCGGCAGCACGAGATTGCTCAGCACGCAGGTCCACCCAGCTTGGCGCGCCGGGCCGCGGTCGGGCTGCGTCTCAGCCAGCTTGGGCGGTGGTTTGGGATCCAAGGATATCCTCGTACGCGTACAAACCGGCCGCAATCCCGATCGGAACCGTGGCCAACACTCCCACACAGCAGGCAATCACGCCCGCCGCGCTAATCAAGCCCGCCACGAGAAACAGCGCGAACAGGATCCACCATTGCCGCGTCACAACCTTTCGGCTCAACTCCATCGCCTCCCAGAAACCCATTCGCTTGTCGATCACCAACGGCAACGTGAATTTCCAGGCCACGCCCAAATAAATGCCCGGCAGAATACAGCAGAGAAATCCCAAACAGCTCAACACGGCGACGACAACATGGGCCAGCAGCAGCGGGATGAACGCGCTGCCAAACCCCGCAAACGCATCGCCAAGGTCCGCCGTCTGCCCGCGCATCAACTTCAGGTAGTAATTGTAAAGTCCGCCCAGCAGTGGTCCGCTCACAACCAGATTCCACAAGATGTTGACCAGGAAGCCCGGCCACTGAGCCACCATCGCCTCCCACGGATGGCCGCGATGGGCAACCAGTGGCGCGCCCAGAGCGAAATTAACCGCGAACCGCAGCATGACGCCCACGCCACCGACGAGTAGCAGAATTAACAGCGTGGTGCCCACCAATCGCCAGAAATTGCCGGTCAACAGTGTCCAAGCGCGACTAATGCACGCGCCTATATCCACTTCATAACCTCGGGCCGTGACTTGGGCGGCCAGTGTGTCGGCATCAACAGACCCGGCCGCAGGGGGTGCTCCAGAGGACGGAGTGGGTCCACCCGCCAAATCAGCGAATTCGGGAAACGCGGAAATCGGTTTCCATTCTGTGGTGCCCTCAGCCTGCGCTTCGGTCTGCACGTTGGCCCGCCCCTCGCGAATCCATTGTCGGAGTTGCTCCGCCGTAACCGGGCCGTATTCGTGTCCGTCAACTCCAAGGATCTTATACATGTCAGAACCACTCCTTCTTGTTCAGAATGTATGTCCGGACGAAATCCTCGTCGGACTTCGTCAGATAAATGAGCCCCTCAATCAGGCTGATCACCCACATGACTACGCCGCCAATACCACAGGTGAGCACGGTAATGAGCAACATCGTGATGCCGGCACCGGTATAGCCGAGGACGAACTTGTGGATGCCCAGGCATCCCGTGTGCGGAATCAGGGCCAGCACCCCCGCGACGATCTTCTTGTCCGCTCCGGGTGGCCTCGTCACGAGGTGTGCCTGCACCGGCGGCGAGATCGGCGGAGGCGCGCCGGTCGAAATGCCGAGTGCCGCATGGAATTCTGGAAAGTCGGCGAGATGTTTCCACTCGGTCTCGCCAGAGGCTTGCGCCTTGGTCTGTGCATTGGCGCGGCCCTCCCAAACCCATTGCCGCAATTGCTCCGCGCTTGCGGGAACATACTCTCGTCCGTCGGTTCCGATGATCTTGTACATGTTAACCTCCGTAATATCTTGTGGAGTATCGCCCTTACGGCGCCAACAACGTGAACGGGTATGTGGGAATATTGCGCAGCACGCCAAACGCGACAATCGCCACGAGCAGCAACCAGATCCAGGTCGGTTTCAACGTGCTGGCATCGCCGCGCACGATCAGGTAGCCGGCCACCGGCAGCAGGGCCATCGACAGCGCGTTGAATCGAAAGGCCGCCGCCAGATTCCCATGCAACAGCTGGTGAAGCGCGCGCGTCGTCCCGCAACCAGGACACCACAAACCGGTCCATTCATGAAAGGGACAGACCGGATAGATCCGCACACGTTCGGGATCAAAGGCGAACACCGCCGTCGCCACGGCTCCAAACGCCAGGCCCAGCAGGATCGTCTTGAGTCGAATCACCATGTCCGATACATCCGAAACGCATGATGGTGCATGAGCGGCAGACACCAGCGCGCCGAGAATAGGCCAAACGAGAGGAGGCCAAGCACGACAGCCAGCCAAACCCACATTCTTGCCTTTCGAGATGCCTCCAGCGCGCCGGGGATGTCGCCCGCTTGGAGCTTGGTGTTCACCTGCGCCGCAAAAACAATCGCCACGATGCCAAGCGGCAGACAGCAACAGATCGTGCTGAGGATGGCGGGCACGAGGTAATTGGGCACGTCTGGTCGCGGCTGAAACGCTGGCGCGGGCGCTGCCGTCGGTGTTGGCGGTGTCGACGGCATCACGGGCGGAACCGCGGAGGGGGCAAACTCCGGGAATTGGCCGAGCGGTTTCCACTCGACGCTGCCTTCGGCTTGGGCCATCGTCTGTGCATTGGCGCGTCCCTCGGCGATCCATTGGCGAATCTGGTCCGCGCTGACAGGGCCGTAGGGCCGGCCATCACCACCAATTATCTTGAACATGAGCCGACTCGCTCCTTCTCGCGTAGTGTCACAGAGATGACCTTGCTGTTTCTCGACTGCCCCTCACCTTAATCCTCTCCCCCGGAGGGGAGAGGAAATCCGCAGGCCGCAGGTTGAAGAAGCGTCTCCTCTCCCCTTGGGGGAGAGGTTGGGTGAGGGGTCTGATTTCCCATCTCATCGTAAGAGTACGTGATTGACACCGCCACGCTACGCCAGCGCCTTGCGCAACTCCAGCTTTAATTTTTCCAATCCCTCTCCCGACAGCGCTGAGATTTGCAATACCTTTTGGGGAGCGACCTTGCTTGTTGGCGTTTTCTTCGACGGACGGGACGACCGCCCCGCCAGCTTGCGCTTGAACGCGGCCAGGTTCTTCTTGGCGTCGGGCAAATCCATCTTGTTGGCCACGACGAGCCGCTTCTTCTTCAGGATCTCGGGGTTGTACATCTTCAGCTCGTCGAGCAATTGCTGGTAGTCATCCTGCGGCTTCCGGCCGTCGACCCCCGCCATGTCCAGCAACACCACCAGCAGTTGGCAACGCTCGATGTGCCGCAGGAAATCGTGTCCCAGGCCTTTGCCCCGGTGCGCGCCCTCGATCAACCCGGGAATGTCGGCAATCCGAATGCGCTCGAAATCGCCGTAGTTGAGGATTCCCACGTTCGGCGTCAACGTCGTGAACGGATACGGCGCGACCTTCGGGTGCGCGTTGGTGATCTTCGAGATCAGCGTCGATTTGCCCGCGTTCGGAAAACCGACCAGCCCCGCGTCCGCCAGCGTCTTCAGTTCCAATTCGACTTCGAGCTGCTCGCCTGCCTCACCGTACTCAAACTCGCGCGGCGCCTGGTGGATCGAACTCTTGAACGCCGCGTTGCCGCGTCCGCCACGTCCGCCCTTTGCCAGCATAAACCGCTGGCCGTCCTCCACCAGATCGGCAATCAGTTCGCGTTCCGCTGTTGTAGGCCCACTGCCCCCAGTGGGCGATTCTGTTTCGTCTGCGCCGCGTGGGGGCACGCGGCCTACAACTTCAACTAAACTCCCTCGCGAGGCCTCCACCAGTTGCTTCGCCCGACCCGGCGTGAATGGCATCCCGACGGTTACTCTCGGGTCAAATTCCTCCGTCGCCGCCGCCGGATGATAATTCGATGGCGCGCGCTGTTTCACCGGCGCGGTCAGCCGAAACACCTGCGTGCCGATGGGCACTTTCGCGATGATGTTCTTCGCGCTCCGGCCAAAACAATTCTTCCCGCGTCCGTGAACGCCGTGCTTCGCTATCAGGCGCGGCAGGTAATAGAAATCCGAAAGATCGGTGATATTCTTGTCCGCTACCACCACCACGTCGCCGCCCTTGCCGCCGTCGCCCCCGTCCGGCCCACCCCGATCGACGTATTTCTCCCGACGGAACGATACGCACCCGTTCCCGCCATCCCCCGCCTTGACCCGTATTTTGACCTTGTCGACGAACATGCGGTCAGCATAGCCGCAAAAAACGCAAGCGGGAAGGGGAAACCCGACGGACTCTAAAACCAGGATTCTGCCTTCAGTTCGACATGCCCGTCGTCAAACAGGAGGACACGTTTGCCCTGATGATTCGGCTCAATCTCCTGGAGGATGACGATGCGCGAGCTGACTCCCCAGACATTCGTGAGGCCGGTAAGAGTATAGCTATAGTGAGTCTGATCCTTTGCTGATTGGCAAATTAGCAGTTTGTCCAGGTTGGGAAGGTAGACCCGCAGGTCTTCGAGCCGCTGAGGAATGTTTCCCGCGTGTTCTTGAGCATACATGTCGATTGCTTCACTGATCAGCCACACGTTCTGCTGGCACACACGAGCGCGAAGTCTCTCTGGTCCCTCTGCCTGACTTAAGGGATGGAGATACAAGTAGCCTATGAACAGGAGAGAAACTCCTCCAGCTACTAGACCCACAATCGCCAACGCGCGCCCCTTAATTCTGCCCCCCGACTTGCGGATTTGGTTGAGTGCGATGATTCCGAGAGCAAGCGACGCGATCACGAAGATTTGCGGCAGTAGAAAAAGGACTAGTAGGGCTAGGTCTCCACAAATCAGTGCGACTAACCATGACAATGGAAACGCGAAAATGCCAAACACCGCGCTCGCAACGGCGAGCCGACTGGTCTTTGTCGTGGGCCGAACGGGTGGAACCTGTTCGCTCATATCAGAACCGCATCGCACTTTATCATGCACCCTTCCTCTGCACCAGCACCGTAAACGCGCATCTCATCGCCGATCACAACGGCAGGCTCACAACCACTGCCCAAACCATGCTTGCGTCGCCCGGGCGATGGCGCGGTCCCGGTCACGGAAGAACAAATCGTGTCCTTCGGCACTGGGGATTATCATGAGTTGGCTCAAACCCGGTGCCGCCGCATGAAGTTGGCGGCTGTGTTCCACGGGTGTTTTTTCATCAGGCTCTCCGTGAATGAGTAAGACGTGCGCGTGGGTGTGTTGGATCGCGGCCAAAGGACTGGCCTGTTGCGGATCGAACCCGGCCAGCTTGCCGGCATCATCAATCGCGCGCATGATCGTCGCATCGGGGATGAACCACGGCGGCACTCTCGACGAGTGGCGGATAAAATAGGGCACCTCGTCCCGCATCGTCGCAAACGGCGCCACGCTGACCACCGCGCGCGCGCGCGAATCGCGTCCTGCCAACATGATCGCGCACGCAGCTCCGTAGGAGGTCCCGTAAACGCCGACCGGACCGGCGAGGAGGTTCTCGTGTTCCAGTGCATCCAATATCTGACCGAGGTCAGCCGCTTCCACGACGCCGTACGTCAACCACCGGCCGCTCGACCGGCCGTGTCCCCGCAAATCCACCAACACCGCGCTGTACCCATCTGCTGCCAGTTGCTTGGCCACGGATAGCAACGATCGCTTCTGATCCCGCAAACCATGGCATATCAGGACCGTGGCGTGCGGTGCACCCGTCGATGGCTCAACAAGCCAGACCGAAAGCGATGCGTCCGGTGGACCCACCGCCACGCGCAATTGCCGGGATACTCCCAGCGCCGCCAATTCGCCCGCGGACGTGTCGTCGCGCGCATCAAAGGTGCGATCCGCATTGGGTGTCGTCACGATCATCGCGGGCAACGAACGCACCACGATCGCTCGTACAATCGCAATGGCGACGATCGCGCCGACGACAGCCAGCGCCAGCAACCTGCCGACGCACGTGAGCCGTCGTTTCCGCATTCGTTTATCGTCCGTCATCGCTCATCTCGACGTAACTCTTAGCTCCATCCACGAACATGCGGGAAGGATAGTCGCAAACGTGGAAAGCGGGAAGGGGAAAGCCGCCGAAATCTAAAGCTCGGAATCCACCTTCAAATCGACATGCCCGTCGTCGAACAGCACGACGCGTTTGCCGCGATGATTCGCCTCAAATTCTAGCAGGATGATGGTATTGGTGCCGGCGCCCCAGACGTTTGTCGCGCCCGTGAGCACATAACTGTATTGGATTCGATCTTTTGCCGAGGGGCAAAACAACACGTTGGTTGAACCGTGATAGGGCGCGAGGTCCTCGAGTGTTCCGGGGAGGGTGCCACCGTGATCCTCCGCAAACATGGCGATGGCGAGACCCAGCTGCCTCTCGTGGGCCATGCACAGCGCCAGTCGCCCATCGACCGGATTACTGATCGGCGCTTGCAACAGCACCAAAATCCCAACAACACTGAGAATGAGGATCGCGATACCAATCGCGCTTTTGACGCGCGATGAGGTCATCAGATTCTCCTCTGCACCAGCACTTTAAAAGTCCGTCCCATCATTTCGGGGTGGAGAAGCTGCTGGATCGCGGCCCGTTCTTTGCTGGGCTGGCCGGCGGTACGTTCGACAATCTCGGCGATCTCGGATTCTCCAAGCTGCAACAGGTAATGCGATTGGTCGGTAAACAGGACGGGGTCAAGCCCAAGCTCCCGTCCGTGTTCGATGAACGACGTGAACTCGACGTGTGCCGTGATGTCTTGTTCGCCGACATGGGCGTACGGGTTCGCGCTCCGGGTGTGTTGGTAATAACAGAGCAGGGTGCCGTCGCGATGGTGCGGCGCGAAATACTCAGGCCGCTCGTAACCGTAGTCAATGGTGACGATCCACCCGCGTTTCAGTCGTTTCGCCACGTCCGACAGCCAATCCAGGGCCCGCAGGTTGACCTCGGTACGATAGCCTTCCATGTGTTGGACAGGCAGATCGCTCAGAAAGTCGGCAAGCCGCGGGTCCGAGAGCGGCCCGAGCACCTCGGTAAAATCATTGTAGGGCAGGCGCTCCGCCTGCCGTCGTTCGGAAAATGGCAAGCGAGGCGCTTGCCCTACAATCTCAGGCACCAGCAGCTCCTTGTCTGGTCCCTCTCCCTTGGGGGGGAGCCGAGTCCGCGAGACCCCGCTGTCGTGTGCGGGAGAGGGTTCGGGTGAGGGGGAAGCGGTTCGCACATACACCTCCTGCCATGCCCCGTTTTTCACCTGAACGACGTGAACTGGTAGCGCATCGAAGAATTCGTTGGAGAACACGCAACCGACAATCGATTCCGGCAGTGAATCGCCCGCCTCAATGATGCGATACCTCAAGTCAGGCGCCACCGCGAGCACGTCCGCCCGCAATTGGCCGCGGTGTCCGCCGAATTCGACTACCTCAAACTCGGCTGGGTTGCCCAATTCCTTCCGAAAACGCAAAAACTGCTTGGCGAGCAGTTTGCCAAAGAGAGACCCGACGCTCACGCTGGTGAAGAAATCGCCGCGTTTCCCAATCTTTTCGCGACCGCTGGTGTAATAACCGAATTGGGGGTGATAGAGCGCCAGATCCATGAACCGCTCGAACGTGATCCGCCCGCCGCTCGCGTCGATTTCGCGCCGGATGTCACGAACCAAATCGGAGTTGCCGTTGCCTTCCACGGGCTTACGATAGCCGAGCCGTGCGCGTGGATGAAGGCGAAAGAACACTTGCAAGCGGTACGGGTTTTGGTAGGTTCCTTGTGAAATATGTCACAAAGTCCGCCCGCAGGCGTGACGGGCGAACCGAGTACGGTTTTCATGGTTGAGCAATTACAACAATACGTGCCGGTCGGGCTTTTATTGCTGGTTGCAATCGGGTTTGCCACCGGCATGGTGCTGGCGCCCCTGATTCTCGGCAAGCCCCGCGTCCACGACCCGATCAAGGACAGCGCTTACGAATGCGGTCTGCCGCCAATGGCCGACGCCCACACGCGTTTCAGCGTGAAATTCTACTTGATCGCCATGTTGTTCATCATCTTCGACATCGAAGTGGTGTTCATGTTGGGGTGGGGCGCGGTCTTTCGCGACATGATCAAACCCGTCGCCGAAGGCGGCATCGGTATCAAAATGTTGTTGGGAGCGGTGCTGTTCCTCGGAATCCTGGAAGTCGGCCACATTTACGCCTGGAAAAAGGGCGCTCTCGACTGGGCCCCGCGCAAGGAACACCTGCCGGAACCAAAACCCACTGCCGCGAAGGTGGAGAAAAAACCGAAGTTGGTGGCGTCATGACCCAACACCTCGAAACAGGGTTCGACCCGAAGGTGGAAGGCCGCGACGTCATTGTCACAAGCGTGGATGCCGCGATCGATTGGGTCCGCAAGAACTCCTGCTGGCCGATGCCGATGGGACTCGCCTGTTGCGCGATCGAGTTGATGGCGGCGGGCGCCAGCCGTTTCGATATCGCGCGGTTCGGCGCGGAGGTGATGCGCTTCTCGCCGCGACAGTCCGACCTGATGATCGTGGCCGGCACCTGCGTCTACAAAATGGCCGGCGTGGTCAAGCGTGTGTGGGACCAGATGCCCAACCCGAAATGGTGCATTGCGATGGGCGCGTGTGCCAGCAGCGGCGGTATGTATCGCAGCTACGCCGTCGTGCAGGGCGTGGACCATTTTCTGCCCGTGGATGTCTATATTTCCGGCTGTCCGCCGCGGCCCGAAGCGCTCCTGGAAGGTTTGATGGCGATCCAGCGCAAGATCGCCCACGAAAAAGCCGTCGTGAACATGAAAAAAGGCAACGGCCCCGGGATTTCCAAGCGAATCAGCGGACCGATCATCGTGCGCGGCGAATACGTGCCGAAACTCAAGGGTTGACGACGCGATGAACCTGCAAACCGCCATTGACAGATTGAAGGTGCGACTCGGGGATGCGGTTTCCAGCCCCGCCGAGTTTCGCGGTGAGACCACCCTCACCGTGTCGCGCGAGAAAATCGTCGCCGCCTGTGAATTGCTCAAGAAGGAGGGCGGCTTCGACATGCTGACCGACCTCTCGGGCGTGGACAATTACGGCGAGGATCCGCGGTACGAGGTCGACTACCTGTTGTACTCGCTGGCTCAACATTGTTACTTGCGATTGAAGGTACGTGTGTCCGAGGAGGACATGGTCGTGGACAGCGTCACCAGCGTCTGGCGGGGAGCGGACTGGCACGAGCGCGAAGCGTTCGACATGTTCGGCATCCGCTTTCGCGGACACCCGAACTTGAAGCGCATCCTGATGTGGGAAGGTTATCCGCACCACCCGTTGCGCAAGGATTTCCCGCTCGCCGGCATCCCGGCCGAACTGCCGGAAACCGCGGTGAATGCCGACACAGTGCGCACCGCGCCGATGTTGGGCGGGCCGTTCGTGACCTCCAGTGGCACGCGCAGCTCGATCCGCCGCGAGCCGCGTCAATTCGACACCCTCGCGGAGCAACAGGAGAAACTGACGCACCCGACCAAGAAGGAATCCGTCTAGTTCATGACCACGAAGCATGAAATGGAATTGATCGATTCCGCGGCGCGCGCCCAGCAGGTGATGGACGAAGAGATGGCCGGTGAGAAGATGGTCCTCAACATGGGGCCGCAACACCCGAGCACGCACGGGGTGTTGCGCGTCGTGCTCGAACTCGATGGCGAAGAGATCGTCAACGCCTGGCCGGATGTCGGGTATTTGCATCGCGGCGACGAGAAAATCGCCGAGAACATGACGTATACGCAATTCATCCCGTACACCGACCGACTCGATTATCTCGCGCCGCTCGCCAACAACGTCACCTATGCTTACGCCGTCGAGAAACTGATGGGGATGGATGTGCCGCCGCGCTGCAAATACATCCGCGTCATTTGCGCCGAACTCGCGCGCATCAGCTCGCACCTGCTCGGTTTGGGCAGCTTTGGCATGGACGTCGGGGCGATGACGATATTCCTGTACACGTTTCGCGAACGCGAAAAGATTTACGATATGGCCGAATGCATCAGCGGCGCGCGGTTTACGACCAGCTACACCCGCATCGGCGGACTGGCGAAGGACATGCCGCCCGAATTCGTGCCGATGCTGCGCAAGTTCCTGAAAGAATTTCCCGCAACCATTGAAGAGGTCGACAAACTGCTCACCCGCAATCGCATTTTCTGCGAACGCGCCCGCGGCATCGGGGTGCTCCCGAAGGACGTCGCGATCGACATTGGAGTCACGGGCCCGTGCCTGCGTGGATCAGGCGTGGATTGGGACATCCGCAAGTCCCACCCGTACAGCAGCTACGAGGATTTTGATTTTGAAGTCCCGATTGGTTCGGTCGGGGACAGTTATGACCGTTATCTGGTGCGTATGGAGGAAATGCGGCAGAGCGTGCGCATTCTCCAGCAGGCCATTGACAATTTGCCCGATGGCCCGGTGAATTCCCCCGACGCCAAGATTCTGCTGCCGGACAAAGAAGCCGTCCTGACGAAGATGGAGGAGTTGATCCATCACTTCATCAACGTCACGGAAGGCATCAACGCGCCTCCCGGTGAAATCTATTTCTCCGCGGAGAATCCGAAGGGCGAACTCGGGTTTTACATCGTCAGCAAAGGGGGCGGTACGCCACATCGCCTGAAGATTCGCGCACCATCGTTTGTGAACCTGCAGGCCTTGCCCATCATGGCCAAAGGCCACATGATGAGCGACATGGTCACCATCCTCGCCAGCCTCGATTTCGTGATGGGAGAGTGCGACCGGTAGATTTCGGATTTTGCCATGGCATTGAACGTTCCAACCGAGCTCGAGAGGCACATCGACGAGATCGTCACGCACTACCCGCCGCAGCACAAACGGGCAGCAGTGCTGTGGCTGTTGCATCTCTTGCAGGAACAGTTCGGCCAACTTGGCAAGGAGCAGGTCGAGTGGACCGCGACAAAACTCGGGTTGCAACCGATCAACGCGTGGGAGTTGATCACGTTCTACCCGATGTTCACGGCCAAACCTCGCGGCAAGTTCCATATCAAGGTTTGTCGCACGCTGTCGTGTGAACTCGGCGGTTGCGGCGGCATCCTCGAACGCCTGCAGAAGAAACTCCGTGTCAAGCTGGACGAGAACACGAGCGATGGTCTGTTCATGATTTCCACGGTCGAATGTCTGGCAGCCTGCGGCACCGGCCCGGTGATGATGGTCAACGACGAGTTGTTCGAGAACCTCACGCCCGACAAAGCCGAGGCGGTCATCAACCGGATCAAGACCACGGGCAAACTGGAACCGCAACCATTGCCGCCCGTGTTGGCCGCTCATCCGCTCGAGAAGCGGGTCCTGCTGGCCAACATGAGCAAGCCCGGGTACCAGGGCGCGATCGAAGACTACGTTCGCGAGGGTGGCTACAAGGCGTTGCCGAAAGCGCTCGGCATGAAGCCCGACGAGATCGTCGCTGAGGTCAAAAACAGCGAGGTTCGCGGGCGCGGCGGCGCGGGTTTCCCCTGTGGCATGAAGTGGAGTTTTCTCGCCAAGGGCACCGGCAAGCCAATTTATCTGGTGTGTAACGCCGACGAATCCGAGCCCGGCACGTTCAAGGACCGCCAGCTTCTCCATTACGATCCGCACCAACTGATCGAAGGCATTCTCGTCTCATGTTATGCGGTCGGCGCGCATGCGGCCTACATTTATATCCGGGGCGAGATGCCCTACGGCGCGAAGATACTCGTCAAAGCCATCGAAGAAGCGCGCCGGAAGAATTTCCTCGGCAAGAACATTCTCGGCAAAGGGTTCGACTGCGAGATTTACGTGCATCGCGGCGCGGGCGCGTATATCTGCGGCGAAGAGACAGGTCTGATTGAATCGCTGGAAGGCAAACGGGCGTACCCGCGCATCAAACCGCCCTTCCCGGCGGTGGTCGGCCTGTTCGGCTGTCCGACCGTCGTGAACAACGTCGAGACGCTGTCGAATATTCCGCACATCATCAACAACGGGGCGGCGTGGTTCAAAGAGATGGGGGTGCCCGGCTCCACCGGCACACGCCTGGTCTGCGTCAGTGGACCGGTGAAACGTCCCGGTTACTACGAATTCGAGATGGGCAAGCTGACAATGCGCCAGCTCATTTATGATATATGCGGTGGGCTCCAAGAGGGGCGTCAACTGAAAGGCATTGTACCCGGTGGCAGCTCCATGCCGGTGCTGAAAGCCGACCAGATTGACGTAGCGCTGGATTTTGAATCACTCCGCAAAGCCGGCACGATGGCCGGCTCGGGTGGCATCATCGTGCTCGATGATGCGGTCGACATCGTCCAGAGCACGCTGAATGTCGCGCAGTTCTACGCGCACGAGTCCTGCGGCCAGTGCACGCCGTGCCGCGAAGGCACGTTGTGGATGGAGAAAATGCTCCACCGCATCAAACACGGTCATGGCCGGCCTGAGGATGTCGATTTGCTGTGGGACGTCGCCGATAACATCGACGGCAAGACAATTTGCCCCCTCGGTGAAGCAGCGGCCTGGCCCGTGAAAGCTTTTGTAACGAAATACCGCGGCGAGTTTGAGAAGGCGTGCAAGAACGGAGGGGAAAATGGCCACTGAATCCACCAGCATCGTGTCGTTGCAACGCGCTGCGATGTGCATTCACGAGGTGCGCAATCGACGAGTCATTATCGATGCCGATTTGGCGAAGATCTATGGCGTCACAACCAAACGATTGAACGAAGCCGTCAAGCGCAACCGTGAGCGCTTCCCCTCTGACTTTGCATTTCAGCTTACGCGCCAAGAGGTTGGAAACTTGCGGTCGCAATTTGCGACCGCATCCAAACGCAATGTGCGGTTTATTCCCTACGCATTTACCGAGCATGGGGCCATCATGGCGGCCACGGTGCTGAACAGTTCGCAGGCTGTGCAAATGAGTCTATTTGTCGTCCGCGCGTTCGTGAAAATGCGCGATACGCTTGGTAGTCACCGGGAACTGGCTCGCAAACTCGAAGAACTGGAAAAGAAGTATGACACTCAGTTCAAGGTCGTCTTCGAGGCTATCCGTCAGTTGATGCGTGCCCCGGAGTCGCCCCGCAAGCAGATTGGTTTCCACGTGCGGGAGCGTGGAGCGAAGTACCGCCTGCGGAGAAATGGGACGCGACAATGATCACACTCCTTGTCATTCTGAACGAAGTGAAGAATCTCGGTCGTTGCGGCCGCAAAGGGAAACGACAGAGACCCTTCGCTACGCTCAGGGTGACACCGTTTCAGAGAGCACAAAGATGAGTGCGACATTTCAAAATGTGCTCGCAGTGCTAGGTCTCATGGGCATAGGCGGCCTGATTACTGGTTATTTTAATATTCTATGGCAGAGACAGAGTACCGCTCAGTCTCAGCGGCAGGAATTCAAGTTTACGCGTTACAAGTGCATTTTGCTGCTAATGTATTCATGCCTTGATTTTGAGAAGGAACGACCGAAGCTAGCTGAGCACGGACGCAAGTTCGGCACCATCAACGACCTGCTTGATGAGCTAACCGCCGAGTGGCACAATATGATTCTCTACTCATCAGACGAGGCCATTCGGACAACTCAAGCATTTATCACCGAGCAAAACCAAGGGAACTTCTATAAGGCAGTTCTTGCGATGCGAAGAAATCTTTGGGGAGGCAAGGTTCATTTCAGGTTTGAGGAAATCAAGGTTGTAAGTACGGTTGCGCGCAAGCAATTGGAGAAGCACTGAAGCATGGCCGAGCAAACCATCAAACTAACCATCGACGGCAACGAGGTCGCGGCTCCGAAGGGAATGAACCTGATCGAGGCGGCGAAGCTGGCGGGCATCGAGGTGCCGCATTATTGCTATCATCCGAAGCTGGCGGTGGTGGGCAACTGCCGGATGTGCCTCGTCGATGTCGGCCTGCCGAAAATGGGCCCGGACAAGAAGCCCGAGATCGGACCCAACGGCAAACCCGTGATCATGTTTGGGCCGAAACTTACCATCGGCTGCAATACATCGGTTGGCGAGGGGATGGTGGTCCATACGCGTTCGCCGAAAGTGATCAAGGCGCGCGAAGGCGTGATGGAATTTCTGCTGATTAATCATCCGCTCGATTGCCCGATCTGCGACCAGGCCGGCGAATGCCGGTTGCAGGAGTTCAGCGTCGACTACGGCAAAGGCCAGAGCCGCTTTGTAGAAGAGAAGGTCCACAAACCGAAGAAGACGGAAATCGGCCCGAAGATCATGCTGGACGATGAGCGTTGCATCCTGTGCTCGCGGTGCGTTCGGTTCATGAAAGACGTGGCGGGACAGGATTGCCTCGGCTTCGTGAATCGCGGCAGTTATTCCACGCTGACGTGTTACCCCGGCCTGGAGCCGAACACGAATTACGATCTCAATATCACCGACATTTGCCCCGTAGGCGCGCTCACGTCGAATGATTTCCGGTTCAAACAGCGCGTGTGGTTCCTGAAAGAGAACAAGAGCGTGTGCCCGAATTGCGCCACGGGCTGCAATACCGTCTTGTGGTCGCGGGAAGGCGTCGTGCATCGACAAACGCCGCGCGACAACGATGCCGTCAACCAATGCTGGATGTGCGATTCGGGCCGGTTGCACTACAAGTTTATTAATGATCCAAATCGCATTGCTACGCCGACCGTGAAGTCATCGACGATGGGCGAGCGACTGGCGTTGACGTGGCCCGAGGCAAGCCGGCAAATCGGCGAGAAGTTGAGCGCGCAAAAAGGCAAAGGCGGGATAATCGCGGCCATCGGGACCGCGCGCGCCACGACCGAGGAATTATTCCTGTTCAACAAACTCGTGCGGGAAGTTTTGGGGGCGGAGCTGGTGGATTGCGTGCCACACACTGGCGAGGGTGACAAATTCCTACTCAACGCCGACCGCACCCCGAACGGTAACGGCGCCAAGCTTACCGGTGTCGCTGCGGAGCCCGTCGGCAGTCGTATTCCGGTCATCGCCGAGGCGATCAAGTCCGGCAAGATCAAGACACTCATCGTTCACGGCGAGAACATCTCGAAATACGGAATCGCCGAGGACGTGCTTGCGAAGTTGGATTTGTTGGTGGTCATCGACACCCTGCCGAACAAGGCGACGGAACTGGCGCACTATGTCCTGCCCGGCGCGACCTTCGCCGAGAAGCGCGGCACGTTCATCAATGCCAGGAACCGTTTGCAACGGCTGAACGCGTCGATTCCATCGCCCGGAATTGCGCGGCCAGAATGGCAGACGTTTGCGGCGCTGCTGAACGAACTGGGCGGTGACGGCGGCTACCTGACGATTGAAGATGTGTTCGCCGACATGGCACGGACGCTCACGCCGCTGGCAGGATTGAATCTTTCCAAGATTGGCGATCTCGGCGTCGAACTGAAGCCCGCGCCCGAAACAAAAGGTGAAGCGAAGTCCGAGACCGCCGCCGCAGGAGCAAAAGCATGATTCCCTTGCTCCTGATTCATCTCATCAAGATTGCCTGTGTCATCGGGGTGATGCTGACCATCGTGGCGTACACCGTGCTGGCGGAACGCAAGATTTGCGCGTGGATGCAGGACCGCATCGGGCCGAACCGCGTCGGGCCGTTCGGCCTGTTGCAGCCCATCGCCGATGGTTTGAAGTTCGTGTTCAAGGAGGACGTGCTTCCGCATCACGTCAACAAGGTTTATTTCACGCTGGCGCCGATGATTGCCATGATCCCCGCGCTCATCACGATTGCGGTCGTGCCGTGGGGTAGCCAGTTGGTGATTCCCAGTATTTCGCACGATCCGATTCCGGGTGTCATTGCCGACCTGAACGTGGGTATCCTGTTCGTGTTTGCCATTGCCTCGCTGGGCGTGTACGGCATCGTGCTGGCGGGATGGTCGAGCAACTCGAAGTATCCGTTCCTCGGCGGCATCCGTTCCAGCGCGCAGATGATTTCCTATGAAGTCTGCCTCGGATTGAGCGTGGTGCCGGTGTTCATGCAGGTCGGCTCGCTCAATCTCATGAAGGTCGTCGAATACCAGGCGCAGCACACATGGTTGTGTCTCACCCAACCACTGTCGTTTTTCGTTTTCCTCGTGAGCGCGTTCGCCGAGACGAACCGCCTGCCGTTCGATTTGCCGGAAGCGGAACAGGAACTGGTTGGCGGATACCATACCGAGTACAGCTCCATGAAGTTCGCGATGTTCTTCCTCGGTGAGTACGCGGCGATGTTCGTGGCGTCGGCGCTGATGGCGACGCTGTTTTTCGGCGGTTGGTCGCTACCGTTCGCGCCGTTCAATGCGCCCGCGCAGACCTTGAAGGTGGGGTTGGTTCACATCGCCATTTTTCTGGTGAAAGTGTGCTGTTTCCTGTTTTTCTTCATTTGGGTGCGGTGGACGATCCCGCGATTCCGGTATGATCAACTGATGGCCTTGGGATGGAAGATCTTTATCCCGCTGACGCTGTTGAACATTCTCATTTCCGGAGTCGTGCTGGCGGCGATCACCAAATGACCATGCAAGTCAAACGACCAAAACTGACGATTTGGGAGCGGACGTATCTCCCGCAGATTCTGCACGGGCTGTGGCTGACGTTGAAGCACATCCCGCAGCGGAAGTTTACGCGTCAGTATCCGGAGGAGAAGCCGCCGCTGCATGGCGCGTATCGCGGCGCGCCGACGCTGGTGAAGGACCCCGAGGGACGGGTCAAATGCGTTTCGTGCCAATTGTGCGAGTTCGTCTGTCCGCCGAAGGCGATCCGCATCACGCCGGGCGCGCGTCCGGATGATGTTCCGGACGCCAATGTCGAAAAGGAGCCCGAGGATTTCGTCATCGACATGTTGCGCTGCATTTATTGCGGGTACTGCGAGGAAGTGTGTCCCGAAGAAGCGATTTTCCTGAAACAGGATTTTGCGATCACGGGTTACACGCGCCAAGAATTGCAGTTTCACAAGGAGAAATTGCTGGAATTGGGAGGCGTGCAACCGGACTCTATTTGGAAATGGAAATTCAAGGGGGCGCCGCCACCGGATGCGCCGGGTGCGAACGTGAGGAAGCCACAGATGCACACAGATAAACACGGATGAGTATCTGTGGTACATCCGTGTGAATCTGTGGCGTAACTGACTGATGATTGTTCACGACATGTTATTCTGGGTTTTCAGCATCGCGATGCTGGCGTGCGGATTTCTGGTGGTTTTCAGCCGCAATCCCGTCGCCAGCGCGCTGTTTCTCGTGATGCTGTTTGTGTTTCTCGCGGGCCTGTTTGTCCTGCTCGAAGCGTTCTTCATCGCGGCGATCCAGGTGCTCGTGTACGCGGGCGCGATCATGGTGTTGTTCCTGTTCGTCATCATGCTGCTGGATATCAAGGCCAGCGAGCGCCGCAAGTTCCGGGCACTCAGCGTCTTTGGCGGGATCGCGGTGGCCGCGGCGTTCGTGTGGGAATTGGAAATCATCCTCACCCGACCGTTGAAGCCCCTGGCCGCCGGCCGCGACGAGCTGAGTGGCGGTCTGGAGCAGGTCGTCAAGCCGCTGTTTGCCAATTACATGTTGCCCTTCGAGGTGACGGCGCTGCTGCTGTTGGTGGCGATGGTTGGCGTGGTCCTGCTTTCCAAGAAGGAACTCAAATGACCAGCGCGATCACCCTCAATGATTATCTGATTGTCAGCGGGTTGTTATTCGCGCTCGGGATCGCCGGTGTGATCATCCGTCGCAATGCGCTCGTTATTTACATGGCGCTGGAGATGAACCTCAATGCCGCGAATCTCGCGCTCGTTGCCTTTTCCAAGTTCAACAAGCTGGTCGAGGGCCAGATACTGGTGTTCTTCATCATCGCCATCGCGGCGGCGGAAGTCGCGGTCGGTCTGGCCATCATCGTGGCCTTGTACCGCCGGAAACAAACCATCAGCGTGGATCAACTGACGACGATGCGGCTATGAATCACTTGACCTACATGTATGGCACCGACTGGGGCATGGGCCGGTTTCCCATCTGCTCGGTGTGGATCCTTCTGTTCAGCCCGCTGGTGGCCGCCGCGCTGATTACGTTGCTCACGAAAAAGCGGAAAGCGCTGAGCGCCGCATTGTCCATCGGGGCCATCTTGATCTCTTTTGCGTTGTCGCTGCGGCTGTTCCTGTTGTTTGCCCTCAAAGGCATCCAGCACGAGCCGCATGCGTTCGAGTGGCTCGTCATCGGCAACACCGTGCGCATCGAGTTCGGAATGACGACCGATGCGCTGGCGCTGCTGATGTTGCTGGTCGTCACCGGCGTGGGGTTGGCGATTCACGTCTATTCGCTCGGCTACATGAAAGGCGACCCCGGCTTCTCGCGGTTCTTCGCCTGCATGTCGCTATTCACTTTTTCCATGCTCGGGATCGTGATATCGAGCAACTTCATCCAGATTTTCATCTTCTGGGAACTGGTCGGCGTGAGCAGCTATCTCCTGATTGGTTTCTGGTTTGAAAAACCCAGTGCCGCCGAAGCGGGCAACAAGGCGTTTCTCACCACGCGCATTGGGGACGTCGGGATGATGCTGGGCATTCTGCTGCTGTGGTCGCACGCGCACACCTTCAATTTCATTGAATTGCAGGCGAAACTGCCGACGCTCGGTTTATCGATTGGCACCCAGGCGCTGATCGGCGTGTTGATCTTTGCCGGTGCGATGGGCAAGAGCGCGCAGGTGCCGTTGCATGTCTGGCTGCCGGACGCGATGGAAGGGCCGACGCCCGTTAGCGCGCTGATTCATGCCGCGACGATGGTGGCGGCGGGCGTCTACATGCTCTGTCGCGTTTCGTGGCTGATTCTGCCGAGCGAAACCGCGTTGTGGTTCATTTCATGGATCGGCGGCATCACCGCGCTGATGGCGGCGACGATTGCTGTTGCCCAGAACGACATCAAACGCATCCTCGCCTACTCGACGCTCTCGCAGCTTGGCTACATGGTGATGGCCGTGGGCTTGGGCGGGCCGACGCAGGCGATGTTCCATCTCACAACCCACGCGTTTTTCAAGGCGTTGTTGTTCCTCGGCGCGGGCAGCGTGATCATCGCGCTGCACCACGAACAGGACATCTGGAAAATGGGCGGGCTGTGGAAGAAGGTGCCGATCACGTTCTGGACGTTCCTGATCGGCACGCTGGCGCTGGCGGGCGTCCCGCCGTTGAGCGGGTTTTACAGCAAGGACGAGATTCTGCTGCTGGCCTTCGAACGCAATTCGATGCTGTTTATCATGGCCACCGTGACCGCGTTTCTGACCGCATACTACATGGGTCGCGAGGTGTTCGTCGTATTCTTCGGCAAACCCCGCGACCATCACGCCTACGACCACGCGCACGAATCACCGTGGGTGATGACATTGCCGCTGATCTTCCTGGCAGTGCTCTCCATCATCGGCGGTTGGTATAGCAAGGTCCCCAATTTCCTAGGGCCGCCACACGAAGCCGAGCGTCATTCCGTGTTGTTGACGGGCGGCCTGATCCTCGTGCCGCTGTTCGGTTTCCTTGTCGCGGCGAAGATTTATTGCAAGGCAGTGCCAAGCGATGCGCCCGTGAAAGCGGCGCTCGGCAAACTATGGACGTGGGTCGAGAACAAATACTATTTCGATGAGTTGTACGCTTGGATCATCAAGTACGTGCAGGGCACGATTGCGACGGTGTGTGATGTGTTCGACCGCTGGATACTGCAGCGGCTTGGCATCGGCGGCCTGTCGGTCGGCACGGGCCTGCTGGGTCGCACCGTGCGACTCCTGCAAACCGGCAGCCTCTCCGGTTACGCCTTCCTCATCGGCCTCGGCGTGACGGTGGTCATTTACTGCGTGGTGGTGAGGTGAAACCAATGCGCAATCACTACTCTGTCCTCTGTCATTCTGAGCGAAGCGAAGAATCTCTGTCGTTTGCCGGCGATCCGTGCAAGGGGGCGGAGCAGTGAGCACGCGACTACTTACAGATCAGCTTTGGCCCAACATCCGAAAACTGGCGCGCACGTCCCGGCGTCGTGAGGTGGTGGTGGCCTATCTCGGCACTGGCGCTGACAGGCTGCTCAAACTGAAAGACGGTGACAGGTTGGTCGTGGATATGAGCCTAGCGACGGTCAAGGGGGGGCAGACGAATCCGAGTGAGGTTGTGAAGTACCTCCGACACGGAGTGCAGGTTTTCAATTGCACCAACTTGCACGCGAAAGTCTACGTTTACGACAACGCGGCAATTATCGGCTCGGCCAATGTGTCGAGGCATTCAGCCGAGGATTTGGTTGAGGCAGGATTGCTTTGCACCGACCAACAAGCCGTCAGTCAGGCTCGCGGCTTTGTCAGATCGCTCCAAGTCGAACCGATTTCGCTCAAGTATGCCCGGAAATGTCAGGGCCTGTACAATCCGCCGTCGCGAGGTGCTGGCCGCCAGAAGCGGCGGAAGCGATCGGTGACGCCCACACATTCGCGGCTCTGGCTTGTTGGGGTATCCCCGGTGGAGTTTTCTGGAATGGAGGATGCCTTGTGTGAGAAAGAAGAACAGAGGGCAGCGAAGAAGCTCAAGAGCGGGCGTCGATACGAAGTAAAGTCGATCCGCTGGATTGGACGGAGGTCACGTTTCACCAAAGAAGTGAAACAAGGAGACTTGTTGGTTCAGATATGGAACGAGGGAAGGAAGGCGCGCGTCTATCCGCCATCGCGTGTTCTGCGGATTACCCACTACCGTAGCTTCGACCGCACTCGTAAACCTCGTATGTTTGTGCATGTAGAAGAGGAGAAGCATCCGAAAACGGTCGATTTCAAGCGATTTGTAAAGGTGGCGAAGCCGGTTGGGTTGACTCGGCTAAACTCGTACTCCGAACGCGAGGTGCAACCCGCCGAGGCAGTACACGCGATTTTAGGTTTGTGGCGATGAGCAGTGAACCGGAACGACAGAGATTCTTCGCTGCGCTCAGAATGACAGGCTCGCAATGAGAAGTTCTGAAGGACAAGAGGGCGGAATGACAACGTTACGATGACGGGCTCTGAATGAGAACAGTCGATGACGAAGCAGCACAGTTACTGGATGTACATCATGGCGAGTGTTTCGCGAGTGTTGTACGTGGGGGTGACGAATGATCTGGAGAGAAGAGTTTGGGAGCACAAGCTGGGGACAGTCAAAGGATTCACGAAGAGGTACAACTGCACGAAGCTGGTTTGGTTCGAGGAGTTCAGGGAGATTCGGGACGCGATTGCGTGTGAGAAACGTATCAAGGGTTTGTTGAGGGCAAGGAAGATCGCATTGATTGAGGAGAAGAATCAGTACTGGAGAGATTTGAGTGAAGGTTGGTATGGAGACGCGAAGCGGGAAAACGACAGAGATTTCCCGCCAAACGACAGGCGGGGTCTTCGGCTTTCGCTGCGCTCAGAATGAGCCGGGAAGAATGACAGACTGGGTAATTTGAATTGCAAACTGAGATACTGAACTAGAGATGGATACTCTACTAACCATCGCCGTCCTGCTCCCGCTGATCGCGGCGTTTGCGTTGTTCCTGTTTCCGGCGAACAACCCGAAGGCGATTCGGGCGGTGGCGATGTTCGCCACGGGCGTATCGCTGCTGATCACGCTGACATTGTTTGCGAATTTTGATCGGACGAAGAGCGGATACCAGTTCGTCCACAGCATCCCGTGGCTGCCGAGCTACGGATGCTCGCTGAAATTCGGCGTGGACGGCATCTCGATGACGTTGCTGTTGCTGGTCGGGTTCGTCTCGTTTTGCGGGGCGTTCGTTTCCAGCGAAATCCACGAACGCGAGAAGGAATACTACATCCTGTTTCTCGCGTTGACGACGGGCATCAGCGGGACGTTCTGCACGATGGACCTGTTTTTCTTTTATTTCTTCTACGAACTGGCGGTGATCCCGATGTACCTGCTGATCGGCATGTGGGGATCGCTGCCGCCGGGCAAACACGGGCGCACGAAAGAGTACGCGACGATGAAGTTGACGCTGTACCTGACGGCGGGGGCGGTGCTGGCGTTGATCGGGCTGCTGGGAGTCTACTTCGTGGGCGGCACCCTGGATATCGAGAAGTTACAACACAACATCTGGCTGGCCCGGGGCACGCAACTGTGGGCGTTCCCATGTTTGTTGTTCGGGTTCGGCTTCCTCGCGTCACTCTGGCCGTTTCACACGTGGTCGCCGCTGGGGTACGCCGCCGCGCCGACCGCGGCCTCGATGATGCACGCGGGTGTGCTGAAAAAACTCGGCGCGTACGGCATCATCCGTCTGGCGTTGCCGCTCCTGCCCGAAGGCGCGCGGCATTGGGCCAACCTCCTCGCGATCCTGGCGTGCTTCAATATCCTCTATGCCGGCTGGGCGGCGATGACGCAGAAGGACTGGAAATTCGTCATCGGCTACAGCTCGGTGAGCCACATGGGCTATGTCCTTCTGGGAATCGCCACGCTGAACGTCGTCGGCGTGACCGGCGCGGTGCTGCTGATGTTTGCGCACGGCGTGATGGCGGCGCTGACATTCGCGTTGATCGGCTTTTTTTACCATCAGACGCACAATCGGTTCGTGCCCGACCTCAGCGGTTTGGCGCGGAAGATCCCGTTTATCGGCGTGTGCATGGTGATGGCAATAATGGCGTCGAGCGGATTGCCGGGCTTTGCCAATTTCGCCAGCGAAGTGCTGGTATTCCTGGGTTCGTGGCAGCAGGGGTCAACGCTATTTCGCGTGGCGACAATCTGCGCCGTGTGGGGCATTGTCGTGACGGCGACCTACCTGCTGCGGGCGGTGCGGACGAGTTTCTTCGGGCCGTTCGATGAGAAATGGTCGATGCTCAAGGACGCGGTGACGTTCAAGCAGAAGTTTCCGTACGCGTTATTGCTGGCCGTGCTGCTCACGGTCGGCTTTTATCCGCGGGTGCTGACGGACATCATCAAACAGAGCGTGGCAACATCCATCGTCAGCCGCTTCTCCACGGGCAACGAAGCGAACGCCGCGCCCACGGACGCGGCCTACAAGGGCGGGACGACGCCATGATGAGCCTGTATGGCGTTCAGTTGGAGTGCCTGATCTCGATTTGGGGAATCCTGATTCTCCTTGTGGACGCGTTCAAGCCAATCGTGGACAAGCGGATGGTGGGCTATCTGGCGGCCGGATTCGTGGCCGCGGCGCTGCTGTACAGCTTTGCGATCCAGCCGGTGCCGGACGCGTTCTTTCACGGGATGTTCCGTCTCGACCCATTTGCGTTGTATTTCAAGCGGCTGTTTTTGCTGGCGCTGGCGGGAGTGCTCCTGATGGCGGCGGAGTTCTCGCCGCGGATCGAATCGGGCGTGGCCGAATTCTACGCGTTGCTGATGTTCTGCGCGGTGGGAATGCTGCTGATCGCGTCCGTAAATGATTTCATCCTGCTGTTCGTGTCGCTGGAGCTGGTCACGATTACGTTCTACGTCCTCGCGAGCTATTTGCGACGGCAGGTCCCGTCCCTGGAAGCGGGAACGAAATACCTCATCCTCGGCGCACTCTCCAGCGGGTTCACGGTGTATGGCATCGCGTACATCTTCGGGACGACCGGCACGACGAACTTCGACAAACTCGCGGAGATTCTGCAATCCCAGGCGGGACCGCCGTCGTCGGCGTTCGTGTTCGGCATGCTGCTGGTGTTGACCGGTCTCGGATTCAAGATCGCCGGCGTCCCGTTCCAGATTTGGGTGCCCGATGTGTATCAGGGCGCGCCGACGCCCGTGACGGCGTTTCTGGCGGTGGGCAGCAAGGCGGCGGGGTTTGCGCTGCTGTTGCGGGTCTTGTACACGGGACTGCTGCCTGTGAGCCTGTCTTGGAACGCGCTGATTGCGGTACTGGCGGGCGCGACCCTGCTTTATGGAAATCTCGGCGCGATTCCGCAACACAACATCAAGCGACTGCTGGGCTATTCGTCCATCGGACACGCGGGCTACATGTTGATGGGGGTCGCGGCGGTCAACGCACTCGGTGCGGGCGCGGTGCTGTTCTATCTGGGCCAATACGCCTTCACCAATCTCTGCGCGTTCCTGGCGATCATCGCGGTGACGGCGGCGACGGGCAGCGATGAAATCCCGAGTTTCTCGGGCCTCGGCAAACGCTCCCCGATTCTCGGCTTGGCGCTGTTCCTGTCGATGATGTCACTGGCGGGCATACCGCCATTGAGCGGGTTTTTCGGCAAGTTCCAGTTGTTTGCCGCCGTGATCCAACGGGCGCAGACGGATTCGAGGTATTATGTGCTGGCGGCCATCGGCGCGGTGGCGGTCGTGATCTCGCTGTATTTCTATCTTGGTGTGGGACGTGCGATTTACCTGCAGGAAGCCGAGGACGCCACGCCGATCGTAGTCAGCAAACCGATGCGGTTCGGGTTGATCGTGTGCATGGTGGCGATGATCGGGATCGGGGTTTTCCAGCGGCCGCTGGTTCACGCGTCGATAATGGCTGCAAAGGTCTTTTCGTTGCATTAGAGTTGGGCCGTGAATTAGAAGACGGATCCATCAACGTTCAACGTTGAGAGTTAAGGAGATTCCATGACCACACGCATCGAAAAAGATTCCATGGGCCCGCTGGAAGTGCCGGCGGACGCGTATTACGGCGTCCAGACGCAGCGGGCGGTGACGAATTTTCCCATTAGCGGCTGGCCGTTGCCGCCGCGGCTCATCCACGCGATGGGCCGCGTCAAACGCGCCGCGGCGAAGACCAACCTCGACCTCGGCCTCATCGACAAGAAAGTGTCCGACGCCATCGTGGAGGCGGCGACGGAGGTGGTCGACGGCAAGCTTGATCCCCAATTCCCCGTGGACATTTTCCAGACGGGATCGGGCACGTCGACGAACATGAACACGAACGAGGTGATCGCCAGCCGCGCCAATGAAATCCTCGGTGGCAAACGCGGCGACAAATCGCCGGTGCATCCCAACGACCACGTCAATCTCTGCCAGTCCAGCAACGACGTGTTTCCGACGGCGATTCACATCAGTGTGATCGCGGCCATTCATGAAGAGCTGCTGCACGCGCTGCAACATTTGCAGGAAACCCTGGCGGCGAAGGCGCGCGAGTTTGACGACGTGATGAAGATTGGCCGCACGCATTTGCAGGATGCGACGCCGATTCGGCTCGGCCAGGAATTTTCCGGGTATGCGGCGCAACTGGCGTACGCGTACGAACGCGCCGAGGAAGCGATTGAGACGCTCGACACGCTGCCGCTCGGCGGAACGGCGGTCGGGACGGGATTGAACGCCCATCCGGAGTTTGCCAAGCGGACGATTGAGAAACTATCCCGGGAATTAGGGATTCCGTTGCACGAAGAGCACAACCATTTCGAGGCGGCGGCGACACGTGACGCGTGCGTGGCGGCGAGCGGCCGGTTGAAAACGATCGCGGTGAGCCTCGCGAAGATCGCCAATGATATTCGGCTGTTGGGCAGCGGGCCGCGATGCGGGATCGGCGAGCTGAAGATTCCGCCCGTGCAACCCGGTAGTTCGATCATGCCCGGCAAGGTCAACCCGGTTATCGCGGAAAGCCTGATTCAGGTGTGCTTGTGGGTCATCGGTGCGGACGTGTCGATCACGCTGGGCGGACTGCAGAGCTTCTTCGAATTGAATGTGGCCATGCCGCTGATCGGCGCGCAGATGTTGGAGAGCGTCCATCTGCTGGCCGCGGGGTCGCGCAATTTCGCCGATGCATGCGTCAAGGGGATCGAAGCCGACCGGGAACGGTGCGAGTCGCTCGTCGAACAAAGCCTCGCCATGTGCACACCGTTGGCGCCCGTGATTGGTTACGACAAGGCCGCCGAGATCGCCAAGAAAGCTTACAAGGAAGGCAAAACGGTCCGCGAAGTTGCCCGCGAAGTTTCGGGATTGAGCGAGAAACAACTCGACGAGATCTTCAACCTGCATGCGCTGACCGAGCCGGGGATTCGGGGGAAGGGCGGGGAGTAATACAAATATCGCTTCGGTTCGCTGCCCATCGAAGTATCCGACCCATACTCACCGCCACAAAAAACAAGAGTTACTCGCACGTGGTGATTTACGGCGATTCCGGACCCGCCCGTTGGGTTGAAATGAATGCTTGTCGTTGGTTGTCGAACTGTGACAGTTGGTTCGATGTCTAGGCAGTCGCGTGCGACACGCCCCGCGAGAGCCCTCGCACAACCGGGGATTGTGATTTCACGGCACTCTTTGTAGTTTGGCTTGCGTCATGGTCACGCGGCGGCAAATTCGGGCATATGCGGCGGAAGTTGAGTTTGAGTTTCGCGGTCGGCTGGAGTAATGTTCTGTTGTGACTGCCGCGAAGATTATTGAGGAAATCAAGAAGTTGCCGCCCGAGCAGCAGGCGGAGGTGATTCACTTTGCCTATCGCTTGGATGCGGAGCGCCAGTTGAGCGGGAAGGATCTGTCCGCGCTGGCCGAGCGGATGACGCGGGCCGCTGACCCAGCCGAAGCGGCGCTCGTGCGGGAAGCCATCGTTCGTGGGTTCTACGGCGGGGAACCTCATGCCTAAGGTTCGGCGGCGCAACATTCCGCCAGGGCTGCTCCACCATTGTTGGATCGAATTGAGAAGCGGAACGTTAGCCCCGATCAATTGGGGTTGCTTGCCGAGTGGCTTGACGGGCATCCGGATATTCACGATGGCAAGTGGTACAGGAGATTCCCCGGCATGACCGTCTGCGGTGAAGGTGAACTGGTAAAGACGTTCCTCACTGTCGGGCAGACCGCGGAGGGCAAAGAGGTTCGCTAGTCGCAATCTCACAATATCTACGGTACCATATTTCGCGAACATGAGTATCGAAACTCCAGCACAAGCGGTGCCGCGGACCGGCTCGGAGAAGCTGATCAAGCTGACCGAGGCGGCGGGGCGGAAGGTGTCGCAATTGATGCGACGCGATGGCGTGGCGGACGGGGCGTTGCGGGTGAAGATCGTCGGGGGCGGGTGCGCGGGGTTGGAGTACAAGATGGATTTCGAGAAGAACCCGGCGACGCCGAAGGACATCCTGATCCAGTCGGCGGGCGTGCGGGTGCTGGTGGATGTGAAGAGCGCGTTGTACGTGAGCGGGTCGGAGATCGATTTCAAGGACGCGATGATCGGCGGCGGGTTCAAGATCCATAATCCGAATGCGACGGCCACGTGTTCCTGCGGTGAGAGTTTTTCGGTGTAGTCCCAAATCTTACTTGCGACTCGCGCACCCTGAAGGATGCGGCTACAGCAAATCATCCGGTGCGGGCGGCGGTTCGGCTTTTTGTACGTGATCGCGGCAGGCGTTGGAGGCGCCGACGAGAAAAATCCCATACACGATCAGGTAGACCAGCCAGAGATTGAGGCCGTGGAGGCGCATGGCGGAGTAGGCGGTGACGACGATGGCGGGGGGTGTGCAGGCGTGGATGGCGATGTTCAGCAATTGCGAGAGTTGCAGGGGCGAGGGCATCGAGCGTTCCAGGAATGACGCCACCACCGAGAACAAGTATGCCTGTAGCAGACAACTGAGCATCCCAAACAGCGCGAGCACCAGCCATCCGATCGGCACGAGCAACCACAGCACGGCGCGGATGAGATGGCGGAAATAGTCGCCAGTGACCGCGCCGTCCGGAAACCCGCGCAAGCTCTGTAAATGCGTGCTGACGGGTGTGGGCGCGTTCGACGGGGTCATCCAGTAGAGAAAACTGTCGGCGGTGAACAGGACGCCGAAGGTCGCGTTGGAGTCGGGAGAGGCGACAGCGCTCGTGGTGTCGAGAATGAAACGCAAATCGTTATTGCCCCACGCGGCGGGTTGTGGCGCGTGCGTGATGACTTTCCCCTCCTGAATGGAAAAGTCCGGGCGGTGATTATCGAAGAGACGGGCAAATTGATCAATCCCGTCCAGCGCCTGCGGAACGGCGCAGATGACCAGCACCAGAGCCAACAAGGTGATCAATTTCACCAGGTGTTTGAGGGCGGTCGTGACCGGCAAATCGCGGTACTGGCGATACGCGGCAAACCCGCTGCACAACTCGATAACGGAACGAAGGAAATTCATGGGTTATTTTCGGCGTTGCTCAAGGCGGTGGCGCCGCCGGCTCACAACCGAGCCAGCGATCGCCGCGGCTTCGCGGTCTTGGGCAGCGCGGCGAGAGTTTCCTTCTGCATCTTCTTGAGCTTGCCGTCGAAGCTGACGCGGGTGGCGGCGTCCATGCGATCAACGAACAGCATGCCGTTCAGGTGGTCGATCTCGTGTTGCGCGGCGCGGGCCAGCAGCCCGGTGCATTCGAAAACGATCTCCTGTCCGTCGAGCTTCTGGGCGCGGACAGTCACCCGTTCGGCGCGGCGGATGTCCGCATTGACGTCCGGGATGCTGAGGCAGCCTTCGGGTCCGACCTGTTCCCCTTCCGTACTGAGGATCGCGGGATTGATGAGCTTTAACGGCATGGAGGAGGCCAGGTCCTGGGGCTTGCCATCAATGAACAACTGGGATGGTCGCTCGGCAGTGGCGACATCGATGACGGTGAGCAGGAGCGCCTGACCGACCTGTTGGGCAGCCAGCCCGAGCCCTTCCGCGGCGTGCATGGTCTCCAGCATGTCGTCGGCGAGCTTGCGAATGTCCGGCGTGACGCGCTCGATGCGTTTGCCCTTCTGGCGCAAGACCGGGTGACCGTATTTGACGATGTCCAAAACCACGACAGGAGTATACCCACAGACACGGGAATCGTCAAAGTGGAAGGCAGCGGTCAGTCTTGCCGACCCATCGCGTCCTGTGCTAGAAAATGGGCGGAGGAGGTGCGGTCCGTGCCGTTGGAGGGATATCTCGTCAGGTTGGTCGAGCTGATCGTCGCGCCGTTTCGCGATTTTGGGGCGGTGTGGCTCGGCATTGTCCCACTCTATGTCTCGCTGCTGCTCGGCGAGTTGTACAAGAGCAAGGTGTCGTTTGGCCACGCGGTCGCGAACGGCTTCATCATGCTCTGGGCGGGCGTGAACTGGGCGCTGCACCTGTCGAACCTCGGTTTCTTCGCGTATCTGGGCGACGTCAAGAGCCGCACGGCGATTGCCTGGCTGGTGGCGGCGTGTGCGGTCGGGCTGGGGATTTTCACGATTGTGTTGGGTTTTCGCAAGAAGGACCGCACGCTGTGCCAGATTCTCGGCCACACACGGTTCTCGGGCTACTTTCTGATCACGTTGTATCCCATGCAGGTGGGACTGGTGAGATGGAATTGGCTATCGCTGTCGTCCGTCCTGATCTTTGCGTTGCCTGCCTGGCTCTTCATCTATCTGGTAGGCCGTCTCCTGAAGGTCTTCATCAAATGAGCAAACTCGAACTGCCTTACACGCGCAACTGCTTCGTCTGCGGGGCGCACAATCCACACGGGCTGCATCTCCGGTTTCGGCGCGAGGGGGATGAGGTCCACGCCGATTTCACGCCCCAGCCGCAACACGCCGGCTTCCGCGGGATCGTCCACGGCGGGATCTTGTCCACGGTACTCGACGAAACGATGTTCTGGGCGGCGGCATCGACGAAGAAGCGGTTCTGCCTGGCTGCGGAACTCAATGTGCGGTTTATCACCAAGGTCAGCGTGGGCCAACGGCTGGTGTGCGTCGCGCGGTTGAAGACGGATCGCGGTCGGCTCTGGGAATCCGAAGCGGAGTTGCGCGACGAGGCCGGCAATGTGTGCGTCCGCGCCACGTGCAAGCAGGTGCCGATGGACCTGTCGGCGATGAAGGATGCTGCCGTCGATTTCCTGTCCGACCCGGCGACGGTCGAGGGCGCGAAACTGTTTGCGGAGTTGGGGTTATAGGCAGAGAAAGCGGTCGAGCATCGTCGGCGTAGGTTGTGGAGATGCAGCACCGTGGCCCAACGAGCAAGACGGGCGAAGATCAAAGCGACTCAGAAGAAGCGGCTCCAAATGACTAATTAGCGAGCATTGCGGCACTGGCCGTGACGGTTTCGTAAACAAGCCAGCCAATGCCAAGAATCGCCAACAGAATGGCCGTCCATCTGAGACCTCCAAGGCTCTGGAGATGGTCTCGTTGTCTGTCTGGTGCGTCCATGGCTCCGTCTCCTTCCACTACAGTCTGGTTGTTCGCCGGAGAATATTACCATGCCGCTGTCATTACGCTCTGGCGAAACCATCATCCCATTGCGGTACAGGCTGGGCGGGTACAGGCCTTAACGGCAGAGGCTTTGCGGGTACCGGCTTTAACGGTAGAGGCTCAGCGGGTACCGGCTGAGCGGGGACAGGCTCTGCGGCAACTGCGTGAACGACAGATACAATCCCGAAAGCTAAACCGACAACAAGGAATACGATCGCTGGCATATTTCTTTTCTTCATCGCCGTCCGCCATTGTTTGAATGGTTGACTTGACGCTGATTGAATTCAGCATAGAAGAATACACCCGGAACCGGGCGGGCGATATGGGGCGTTCACCCCAGACCAGTCTGAGCCTCGACTCCCCTCTTGTTTGTCCCCTGTGGCGCCGCCGCCACAGTACCCAGGCCGCCAAAAATCCACCAAAAACAACTGCCATTCCTGCGATTGGGCTTGATCTCCAACAGAGGGTCGTCTCCCCCAAGGGGCGAGGAGATGGGAGGCAGGAGGCGGGATCGGCTCAATCAGAAAGAGCCACGCTCTTAAAAAACTGGCTTCAGTTGGAGGGGGCGGGGGTCGAGACCGGAGGTCAAGCCAGCTTGCGCCGCAGAACAACGAGCCCGGCAACGCCAAGTCCCAAGAGGTAAGCCGTGCTACCAGCGTCGGGAACCGCCGCGGCGGCCGTGGTGAGCAGCATCTGGTATGGCGAATCGGTGTTGGGAAAAACGCCATTTACATTTGCGAAATACTGCCCGGACACCCCTGTTCCAGACAAATCAGACGAATAAGACCATTCGGTAGTTGTGCCAGTGTCGGAGAGACCAATCCAATAGCGCGTGCTGGCCGCCAGCACCGGGTCGGTAAGAAGCGAGACGGTGTAATCGCTGATTCCGGCACTGATGGATGCGTCGCTGATGGTTCCCAACGTGGCGATCAATGCTCCCGGTGTCGTGCTGGAGTCGCTGTACAGCCCCACCGTAATGGTGGCTGGGCCTACTCCGTTCAGAGCAGTCAATGAGGGGCCGACTGATACGGTCGGACCATACAATGCGAGCTCGAGGCCGGTGATCGCCTGGACGGAGCTTGCTGATGTGAAGGAATCATAGAGCGGTCCGAATGAGCCTACAGGATCGATGCCGCTTGAGGTTGCTGCCAGGTTATTGTAGATGGGAATTGCCTTGGCCGAAATCGCAGAAGCCAGCAAACCGGTTAGTACTAGCATTTTGACAACAGAATTCGCCATCATACGTGCAATCCTCCTTTTTTTGAGGCTAGCAACATTAGTGCCAATCACTAGTGCTCTGCGATTTATGAATCGCAACATTCATGTTGCCAACGACTTGCTTCCTATCACCGGCAGCTTGGTGGCCGGCCCGCAGTATTCGTTTCTGTACGCTTTTCCGACGCGCTCATCTTTCTCCACCGTCCTCAAAACTTATTTCTCGCCCGTTTCAATCAGTTTCATTGATGTTTTCGCGTTTCTGGTTTGTGTAAGAGTTCCCGACATCGGCTTGCAAGGGTTCTGGCCCAAGCCGGCTGTTCGGGTGGCGTGACGCGACCGCCCCGACCTCGGAGTCCCGATGGATCCGCCGGCGATGAAGGACACCGCCGTCGATTCCCTGCCGGACCCGGTGAGGGTCGAGGGGATGAAGCTGTTAAGAGAGCTGGGGCTGTAGGCACGGGGAGGCGTCGCCATCTGATTTGTGGGCGGTGAGGCGGTAGTGGTGCGATCTAGGTTCGGGCTAACTGCCGCGATAAACACCTGATTCTCGACGGGCAGCCACGTCTTAGCCTACTACTCCAATCGCTTCCTTGCCGGATGCACGGTGTAGAGCGCCTTGTCCTCCGCAACTGTACATGATTCTCCGGTGACGGTCGCTTTCTCGAATTGAAGCCGGGCAGGCGCGAACAAATCGGAGTTCTCCGCTTTCAAGTACCGGGCGGACATGCGGCAGTATTCTGGTTCGATGTCGACGCCGATGCTGTTGCGGCCGGTTTTGAGGGCGGCAACCAGCGTGGTCCCGGAGCCGCAGAACGGGTCGAGGACAGTGTCGCCGGTGAAAGAGAACATGCGCACGAGGCGCAGGGCGAGCTCAATCGGGAATGGGGCAGGATGGTGTTTGGTCGAGGCGCCGGTAATGTTCCAGATTTGTTGAAACCACGCGTCGAAGTCTTCCTTACCGAGGCGGCTTCCCTCGCGCTGGCCGTTGGTCGGCTGCCTGTAGCCGCCGGGTTTGCGCTGCATGAGAATGAACTCCATGTCGTTCTTGATGATCGCGTTTGGCTCGTAGGGTTTTCCGAGGAATTTGCTGGTCTTGTTGGCCTCGAAGACGGCATTGGAAATCTTGTGCCAGATGATTGGGTTCAGGTTATCGAAGCCGAGCCGTCGGCAGAGAACGCAGATGTCGGCGTGGAGCGGAAATACCAGATGACGGCCAAAATTTCTACGGGCCACACACACGTCGCCGACGACACAGACAAGCCGGCCCCCGGGAACGAGAACACGAAGAACGTGCGTCCAAACCTTCGCCAACTCGGCCAGAAATGTTTCGTAGTCTTTGATGTGGCCAAGCTGGTCGGGGTTCTCGGCGTATCGTTTCAGATTCCAGTAAGGCGGCGAGGTCACGACAAGGTGGACCGACTTGTCCGGCAGAAACGAGAGGTCTCGGGCGTCACCGTTAATCAGCCTGTGGACGGTTTGTTGCATAATCTCAAGCCTGCGCCGCGATGTGTGCGGACAGCGTTTTTGCGAATCGCTCCAAAGAGAGATCCTCGGCCGGGGTATTGAATTCGCCCTTGAGACCGGTCCCGGTGCCGCTGGAGGTGATGAAAGCCGACGACGTGTAGTGGCGTTCGAGCACCAGTTTCCGACAGAAGAGTTCGTAGCGGCGCATGTATGACGCGCCACGAAACTCCCGAAACACCTCGAAGTGCGGTTCTTGGACGCTCACCGGACGCCTCGATGCTTCGCAGTTCTCAAGCATGAAGAAGTAACCGATAAACGGCTGTGCACTGTTTAGGAAGGCACGTTCACGGAACGCCGTCCACAAATCGAGTGCACTACCCATCGCCTCTTCGGTACGGTTGTTGAAATTGTTGCCGAAAGACGGGCCGACTTGAGACTTCGCCTCGATGGCGGCAAGCAGACTACTTTCCCGAACGACGAGCAGATCCCACTCTTTGGTCGGGCGAAAGAAGCCCGGTAGCTCAACCGCCCGCTTGCGGAAGATAAACTCTCGCGGAATACCAGCGTCTGCAATCAGGTCGGTGAAAAGATCGACGAAACCGTCCATCTGCGCGCCGCCGGTTACGGCACTCCGCAAACCCTGGTCTGCGTGACCCGTTTGCTCCTGACGGCGACGCTGTGACGTCCGCGTCTGCCAGTAGTGGGCTACGGCTTGCTGTGCTTTAGCGTTCAGCTCTCGGAGTGTGCGGTTTGATGGCATGCGGCAATGAGTATAGCGATTCGGCGCGAAACTTCCAGCACCATGAAACGCGGGTGCGGTTCTCGTGCACCACTGTGATGTCGTTAAGATGCGATGAACACATCGAATTCGGCCATCCGACTGGCGTGACGCAGGCCACCCAGTCCCCAGAATCGGTGTAACCTCGCCCTCGTTGCGTGACGTTTGATCGTGTATCGCACATTGATTTTATATTTGACTGTCATATTGGCGTGCGATATACTGGCGACGATAGGGAGATGTTTTGGGGGTTGTTCTTTGACAAAAAGGCAGGCCGAGTGGCGACAACGCGCACGGCGGGAAGCGAGAGGACCCCTCACCTTAATCCTCTCCCCCAAGGGGCGAGGAGACAGGAAGCGGGGTGGGGACGACGAACGACGGGGATGGTTACGACCGGGGTGTGGAGATGGCAGAGCAACCGACGGTCATAGACCGCCGCTACAGAAGACTGACGAGGAGC
>JBEKLM010000036.1:0-45308 GCA_050010195.1 Verrucomicrobiia bacterium | reverse complement strand
GGGATCGGGTAAGTCAACACAGGTACCGCAGATGTTGCTGGATGGTGGATTACTCGGCTCGGCGGGAGCCTCGCCCTCCCAAGGTGGACAAGTCGTCATCTTGCAGCCGCGACGGTTGCCAGCCAGAATGTTGGCGGCGTGGGTGGCGAAGGATCGCGGCGTGAAACTTGGCGAGGAGGTCGGCTACCAGATTCGCCTCGACGACGTTACCTCGCGTGCGACGCGCATCCGGTACGTCACCGAAGGCGTGCTACTCCGGCAGATGCTATCGTATGAGAAACTACGCGGCGTCAGCGCAATCATTTTTGACGAATTCCACGAGCGGCATCTGTACGGGGACATCACGCTCGCGCGGGCGTTGCAGATTCAGGAAACGGCGCGACCGGATCTCATCATTGTGGTGATGTCAGCCACGCTGGATGTCGGTCCGTTGCGGAAGTATCTGGAACCTTGCGAGGTGCTCTCGTCGCAGGGCCGCACGTTTCCGGTCGAGATCGATTACCTCCCCAAACCCGTGGGGGACTGGCCGATTTGGGAGGCGGCGGTCAAGGAATTGGAGCGGCTCGTGGCGCAACACGACGGAGACGCGCTGGTATTCATGCCCGGCGGCTACGAGATCAGCCGGACGGTGCAGGCAGCGCAGGATGCGTTGGGCAGCCAGTTTATTGTCCTGCCATTGCACGGTGATTTACCGACCAACGACCAGGACGCGGCTGTCGCCCAATACGACCGCCGCAAGGTCGTCGTCTCCACCAACGTCGCCGAGACATCGCTGACGATTGACGGTGTGCGGATCGTGATCGACAGCGGGTTAGCTCGCATCCCGCGTTACGACCCGTATCGCGGCATCAACACGTTGCTGGTCGAAAAAATCAGCCGCGCATCGGCCGACCAGCGGGCCGGTCGCGCCGGTCGCACCGCGCCGGGTGTGTGCCTGCGCTTGTGGACGAAGCATGAACACGAGCAGCGACCTGCGCAGGAATTGCCGGAGGTCAAGCGGCTGGATCTCTCGGAAGTCGTCCTGACGCTCAAGGCAAGCGGTGTGAGCGACGTGCACTCATTTCGCTGGTTGGAATCGCCCAGCCGTCAGTCGTTGGAGCGGGCGGAGCTGTTGTTGAAGGATTTGGGCGCGTTGGAAAACAAAAGCAGTGCGATCACGGAACTTGGTCGGCGGATGCTGGCGTTTCCGCTGCATCCGCGGTATTCGCGAATGCTATTGGCGGCGCAGGAGTATGGTTGCGTGCGACAAGTGGCATTGATCGCCGCGCTCACGCAGGGACGCGATTTGCTCGTGCGGCGGCAAGGCCGGCAGGTCGAGGACGCACGTGACGATTTGTTTGGCGGCGAAACGCAATCGGATTTCTTTGTATTGATGCGCGCGTGGCGGTATGCGGACCGCAACGGATACAACCTCGACCGATGCCGACGGCTGGGCATCCACGTGCAGTCAGCGCGCCAAGTGGGGCCGTTGTTCGAGCAGTTCCTGGGTATTGCCAAGCGCGAAGGGTTGGACGTGAGCGAAAAGCGCGCGACCGTGGATGCGATCCAACGCTGTATCCTACTCGGGTTTTCCGATCACGTGGGGCGGCGTCTCGACGTGGGGACGTTGCGATGCGAATTGGTCCACGGCCGGCGCGGGGTGCTGGCTCGCGAGAGCGTGGTGCAGAATTCGCCGTTGCTGGTGGTAACCGAAGTGCATGAGATTCAAAGCGGGACGGGCAAGGACAAGGAATTGAATGTGCTGTTGACGATGGCGACGGCGATCCAGAAGGAATGGTTGCGGGAACTTTTCCCGGGCGATTTTACGGAGGCACAAACCGTGGTGTATGACGCGACGCAGCGGCGAGTGTTTGCGGAGCGGCGGACACGGTTTCGCGATTTGGTGCTGGAGGCGGGACGCATGGAGGATGTGCCGCTGGATGACGCGGCGCGGATTCTCGCCGATGAGGTGCTCGCAGGTCGATGCGTTTTGAAACATTGGGATGAGGCGGTGGAACAATGGATTCTGCGGGTGAATTGGCTCCATGAGTGGATGCCGGAATTGGGAATTCCCGCGGTCGGCGACGACGACCGAAAAGCGCTTGTCGAACAGATTTGCCACGGCGCGACCAGTTACAAAGAGATCAAGGACAAGCCTGTGTGGCCGGTGGTGAAGGCTTGGTTGTCGGGTCAACAGCAGGGGTGGGTCGAGGAATACGCGCCGGAGCGGATTGAGTTGCCAAGCGGACGAAAGGCGAAAGTCACGTACACGATGGACGGCCCACCGACATTGGCGGCGCGCATTCAGGACCTATATGGAGTGAAGGAAGGCCTCTGGATTGCACAACGTCGGGTGCCGGTTCGGATTGAGGTGCTCGCGCCGAACCAGCGTCCCGTGCAAGTGACGGAAAACCTTGCTACGTTCTGGCGGGAGACATATCCGAAATTGAAGCAAGAACTCCAACGCAAGTACCCGAAGCACGAGTGGCGATGAAAGTGGCTTCGGACAAGGAAACCTGCTAGGTTTTTGCGCAGATGAATCCCTCACACGAATACTCGGAGAAACTCTGGCAGGAAGCGCTGCATTATCTTCCCGGTGGGGTGAATTCGCCGGTGCGCGCGTTTCGGGGAGTGGGTGGCACGCCATTTTTCACGCAGCGCGCCAAGGGCTCGCGCCTGTGGGATGTCGATGGCAATGAGTACATCGACTATGTCTGCTCGTGGGGGCCGATGATTCTGGGACACGCGCATCCGAAGGTGGTGCGGGCGGTGCAGGAGGCAGCGCGCGACGGAACCAGTTTTGGCACGCCTAATCCGCGCGAAGTGCGGCTCGCGCAGTTGGTGTGCGAGGCGTTCCCATCGATTCAGAAAGTCCGCTTCGTCAACTCGGGGACGGAAGCGACCATGTCGGCCATTCGACTGGCGCGCGGGTTTACGAAACGGGACAAGATTCTCAAATTCGAGGGCTGCTATCACGGCCACGCGGACGCGTTGCTGGTGAAAGCGGGCTCGGGCAGCGCAACGTTTGACGTGCCGGACAGTGCAGGCGTGCCGGCAGATTTTGCGCGGAACACGGTCACACTGCCCTTGAACGATTTTGCGGCACTCGGCACGGTCAACTGGCGCGAGATTGCCTGTGTCATCATCGAGCCGATTCCTGCGAACATGGGATTGATCCCGCTGAAGTCCGGCTTCCTCGAAAAGTTGCGCAGACTCACACGAGAGAGTGGCGCGCTGCTGATTTTGGATGAAGTCATCAGCGGTTTTCGAGTTGCGCGAGGCGGCGCGCAGGAATTGTATGGAATTCAGGCAGACCTGACCACGCTGGGCAAGATCATCGGCGGCGGATTGCCAGTCGGTGCGTTTGGCGGCCGGGCGGATGTGATGGACATGCTTGCTCCTGTCGGCCCGGTGTATCAGGCCGGGACACTTTCGGGGAATCCACTGGCAATGGCCGCGGGAATCGCGACGTTGGAGGAGCTTGCGCAGGCCGGGACGTACGAGAAATTGGAACGGCTCGCTGCGGCGTTGTGCGGTGAGTGGAAGAAGGTTGTGAGGGGACATCAAGCGCGCATCGGGTCGTTATTCTGCACGTTCTTCACGGATCGTGACGTGGTGGATTACGCCAGCGCGAAAGCAAGTGACACAAAGCGCTACGGACGGTTCTTCCATGGGATGCTGGAGCGCAGTATATACCTGGCGCCGTCACAATTCGAGGTGGGCTTCGTCTCTTTGGCGCACACGGAACAAGACATCGAACAGACATTGCGGGCGGCGACAGAGGCGGTAAAGACGCTATGAAGATTGTCGTGGCGATGACGGGTGCCAGCGGTGCGATCTATACGCAGCGGCTGCTGGATAACCTCGACCCGAAGGCGCACGAGATTCACTTCATCTCGACAAAACACGCCCGCGAAGTCGGGCAATTGGAATTGCCGAAAGGTGAGTTGAAGATCGCGCCGTCGGTGATCCAATACAACGAGAACGGATCGATGTTTGTCCCGTTCGTGAGTGGGTCGTCCAAATTTGACGCGATGGTGGTAATTCCGGCATCGATGGGGACGATTGGCCGCGTGGCGAATGGAGTATCCGATACCACCGTTGCCCGAGCGGCGGACGTGTTTCTCAAGGAGCGGCGCAAACTGATTTTTGTTCCGCGCGAGTCACCGTACAACCTCGTTCATCTCCGCAACATGGCGACATTGACCGAAGCGGGTGCGACGATTATTCCCGCCAGTCCGTCCTTCTACAACAAGCCGAAGACGATTACGGAAGTTGTGGATACGATTGTCGCGCGTGTGTTGGATCATCTCGGTATCGAACACACGCTCGTGAAGCGATGGCAGGGCGTGGAATAGCGGTTGTAACTTCGTGGCGCGCGGTTCCGTCTCCATGAGTGTGAGGTGAGGGACTATGCGACGATGGGAATTGGTGAAGACGGCGCTGGCGGTTTGTGTGTTATCTTTTCTGGCAATGCCAAGTCATGCGGATGAGTTAAAGCCCGGCGATCACGTATTGGCGTTGACCGTTGGACAGCAGGGACGAACGTATTTGTTGCATCTCCCGCCTGTCTATGATGGGAAGCGGCTGCTGCCGCTGGTGATTGTGTTGCATGGCGGGGGCGGAAACGCGCCGGGTGCCGTACGGATGACCGGTTTTAGCGAAAAGGCGGACAAAGGGGGATTTGTCGTTGTGTATCCAAACGGCTCGGGGCGGCTGAAGACCCGCCTGCTCACCTGGAACTCAGGCAACTGCTGCGGATATGCGATGGACAGTAACGTCGATGACGTCGGGTTCATCCGCGCGTTGATCGATGAGTTGGTGAAGACGCGAGCCATCGATCCCAGGCGCGTCTATGTGACGGGCATGTCCAATGGTGGCATGATGACCTATCGGCTGGGATGCGAATTGTCGGACAAGATTGCGGCCATCGCGCCTGTCGCCGGGGCATTGAACGTCGAGAACTGTCAACCGACCAATCCCGTATCGGTGATTATTTTCCACGGCACGTCCGACGAACACGTGTTGTACAACGGCGGCGAGCCGATTCAAAAGGTCGACAGGCATTTTCGAATAGACAAATCGGTGTCATATGCTGTCTCGTTTTGGGTGAAACACGACGGCTGCTCGGAAACTCCCCAGAGAAGCGAGAAGGGAAGCGTTCGGACGGATATTTACGGCGGTGGGAAAGGCGGCGCCGAGGTTGTTCTGTACACGGTCAACGGCGGCGGGCACGCATGGCCCGGAGGCCAGGCTTATCTACTCGGGACAGAACCGACGAGAGAGATTTCGGCGACGGATTTGATGTGGGATTTCTTTGTTCGGCACCCGAAGAAATAGCGACGGGAAGACTCAGCGCGACGGCACGGCGTTCCTTGCGTCCAAAAACTTGAGTTGACGGTACAGTTCTTCGAGCAGGGAGGATTTGGCTCCCGCTTGTTGGGCGGCGCGGAGCGGATTTCCGAAGATGGCTTCTACTTCCATCGGATGACGTTCATCCCAGTCGATCTTCATGCTGGTGCGATACGGGGTCATCTTGTCCGTGTATGCGAGCATTGTTTCGATGACGTCATCGGTGACGGCTACGCCGCAGGCGCGTGCGTCGGCGACCACTTCCTGCATGAGCTGTTCGACCAACTGGCGGGTATGCGGGTTCGTCATCAACTCCGAGGTCGTCGCATTGAGGACAACGGAAAGCCCGTTGTAGGGAATATTCCAGACGAGTTTTTGCCAACGGACAACAGCCAAGTCTTCGTGAAGTTGGGTGCGGATGCCGGCGCGGTTCAAATCGCCGGCAATCGCGCGCATGTGTTCGCTGATGCCGCGTGCGGCGAATTCGCCAAGTCCGACGTGTCCGTAGTCGAGGTGGCGGATGTGGCCGGGACCGACTTTGTTGGAGCAAAGGAAGCACAAGCCGCCCATCACGCGTTGCGCGCCGACGATCTCAGCGACCTGCGCCTCGATGCCGAGGCCGTTTTGCATCACGAGCACGACTCCATCGTCTTTGACAACCGGCGGCAATAATTGGGGCAGCAAATGGTTCTGCGTCGTCTTGAGGCAGACGCACACGACGTCGCAGTTCGGCATGTCGCGCACATCGCGATAGGCGTTCACTTTGGGGAGGGTGAAGTCGCCATCCTTCGATTCGCAGATCAGTCCGTGCTGGCGTACGTGTTCGTAATCGCTGTGCAACAGAAAATGCAGTTCACAACCGGCGTGCTGTAATCGCGCCCCATAGAATCCTCCCAGCGCGCCCGTGCCGATAATGGCATAGCTGTGTTGCTGCATATTGCCAAGGTTACCACACGAGACGAACGTATGTCAGCCCGAACTCGGCGGCGATGCTCGTTGCCGTGCGAAACCGTCAACAGACCCCGATACCTGTGTACAGCCAGCGGTACGTGCGTTTTTGACTTGATCGTAGTGGTGGGATCGATAATACATCAGTATCCGATGCATCAATGAATCTGCTGGCGCAGCTTAAGAAAGGTACGACCGTATTAACCGTGTTATCGGCGCTGGAGCGCGGGGAAGTGTATGGTTACGGGATTCGGCGGGACATATATCGCAAGACCAAAGGGCTGTTCGGGATCAACGAGGGGGCGTTGTACCCCCTTTTGCATTCGCTGGAACGAAGAGGACTCGTCCGCGCGCGCCGCGAAGAGGTGAAGGGGCGGGGGCGGCGGTATTACGGCATTACCACCAAGGGCCGGCGGGAACTGGAGCTCGCCCGACGCGAATGGTCTCATCTGGTGAAGTCCGTGGATGCGTTGCTGCGTTAGGGGTCTGCCAGACGCCCCGACTCTTACGAAACGCCGGCGCATTGTCGCGGAGAATTCGAAGACGGCCCGCCGGGTGGCGGCTCTGGAACAAAAATGCGCCATTGGATTGTCCCGCGGACAGAACATTTTGCCATTTCTGGAGGCACGGAAACCGAGAGGCGAGTGCTACAAAAATGCATCACATAATGATGCATCAGTAATTGATGTATCAACCGAACGACACGGTGGGTGAGAGACATACAAGAATGACTGTGAGGTTGATGGCGGTGATTGCGGACTGCCCCCGGAGGCGTAGCGTCCGGGGTTTAGTTTCTATAAGGAACACGGCGCGACGGCTCAGCGCAAGCTGTTATTAACCCTCGGGGACACGCCACTATTTGTCGTCCAGCACAAAGTCCAGCAGCGGCGACATTGCCAACCACGCTTGGGCGAAAAGATCGACGGACTTACGAGAGCCAATCTCCTTGCAGTTGTATGGAAATCGGACTTCCACACCGAATTGTATGTTAGAGCGTGTTTGAAAAAGTGAGTTTGGGCTTCCGGTAGCGCATGGGATTTGGTTCAGGCTTGGGATGCAAACGCCCAAGAGTTACCCGACCGATTTGACCGAAACACAATGGCAGCAGATCGAACCGCTGTTGCCGCTTCCCCGGAAACGGGGTCGTCCTCCGGTAGATCGCCGTTTGGTCATCCACGCCCTGTTGTATCTGTTGCGCAGCGGTTGCCCGTGGCGACAATTGCCCCATGACTTTCCGCATTGGCGCACGGTGTACGGATACTTTCGGCACTGGACCCGCATCGGTCTGTGGGACGAGTTGTGGGACTATCTGCGGGCGTGGGGGCGACTACAAGCGGGCCGCCGCACGGCTCCAACCGCCGGCATCGTGGACAGTCAAAGTATCAAGACCGCCGAACAAGGCGGTGTGCGTGGCTACGATGCTGGCAAGCATATCGTGGGGCGCAAGCGCCATGTGTTGGTCGATACGCTGGGACTGATCTTGGAGGTTGCGGTGACCTCGGCCGCCGTGCAGGATCGCGACGGAGCCCGCAGTGTGTTGGGTAGTCTACGCCAAAACTGGTCACGGCTGACACAGGTATGGGCCGATGGCGGCTATGCGGGCGAACTGGTCAATTGGGTGTGGGGCTTGCGGCCCCAACGGCGCGTGCACTTGGACATCGTCAAGCGCAACGAACTGCGCGGCGGGTTCCACGTACTGCCCAAGCGCTGGATTGTCGAACGCACCTTCGGTTGGCTGATGAAGTTCCGTCGTCTGCGCTCCGACTACGAACGGTTGACCTCCCACAGTCGCGCCATGATTCAACTGGCGATGATCAACATCGTCCTACGCAGGGTGCCTTGACTCCCCATGACCAATTCTCAAACACGCTCTTAGACTTCTTGTGACACACCACTTCGTAGATGGCGTCGATCCATTGGGGCTGGTACTTCACTTGGGAGTTGGACGTGCGGGTCAGCGTTCGGATGTCAGCATCAAGTCCAGCATCCTTCTCCGCGTGTGAGCGGCGGCTGGGATAGTGACGCTGCAACGCATAGATGAACGGCTTGGCGTCCTTCGGAAGGACGCTCCGATTTAGGCGCTTCTCGATGTCGACGATCAAGGTGCGAAAGTCATCCCGTCCCTTACGCGTCAATCTTCTCTTGAAGCCACCCTTTACGCCATGGGGCACCGTAATCGCGGCGGAAGCGTACTCGCGGTTGAGGGAGAGGGTGAAATGAGGGAACTCGGTGAACGCACCTGCCCGTCGCGCTACTCGGAGCGGCAGATAGTCCCAGACTGCATCGCCACCGGTGCCAGTAATTGCCCCGCGCCCCTCTCCGGTGGGACCGACCCCAAGTCTGCGTAGGTCCTTCCTCTTCTTCAACTCACTGCCAAGCAACTTGATCAGCCGTTTGGCGTCTCTGTAGTTGTAGGGATGCTCCTCATCGAAATGAATGCCGCCAAACATAGTGATGGTACCTCGGATTTGATAATCTTGTTCGATCATCTTTGATTCAAAGACTTCCATGTACTCCACGAATCGACGCGACCATTCTGAATGGCTCTTCTGCTGCTTGAACCAGGCATATACCTCGCGCCACTCAATGGCGACGACGCCTTTGGGGGGGTGCGCCTGTCGGTCGACCGAGATGAGGACGACCTTCGATTTCTCAAAACCACGAGCGTTGTGCTTATGTCGCTTCAATTGGTCATAATTCGCTCCTGCCTGAACCTTCGACTCGACGACGACCGCCCAATTGTCATTGGCGAAGAAGGAGGCATCCGGCAGACTGCTCGATCTGCCTTCCTCACCGGATTCGGATTCCCCGGGCAACTGCTGCTCGACAATCTCAATTTCCTCTGTGGGTGGAACCCCATGAACGCCGATCCATTTCAGGAATGGACGAATAAGGCCGCGATCCGATTCGAGTGAACAGACCAATGCGTGTGTCGGTTTGTTTTCGGGTTGCTCGTACTGATCAAAAACACTGCGCATCAAGACTGATAATCAATGAATGCGCAGACGGTGTCAACGTCCTGAAATTTGAAGCCTGAAGCAAAGATGTTGGAGGTTGTGGTTGAAGACCGAGTTCGTTCTTCTACGTATTCGCGCCCATGTGTTAAAAGGGGAGGGTGGTCGGCATCCGAAAATACTTCGAGTTTGTGCGGTTTTCGCACACGGCGTTTGCGCTGCCGTTTGCCTTGGCGAGTATGGTGGTGGCGGCGCGCGCGAATCGCGGGTGGCCAGGCTGGCGGACTTTCTTGCTGATTCTGGCGGCGATGGCGTGCGCCCGCACGGCGGCAATGGGGTTCAACCGGATTGTCGATCGAAAGTTTGACGCGTTGAACCCGCGCACGGAGAAGCGCCACTTGCCGTCGGGAAAAATCAAGTTGGCAGGTGCCTGGATGCTTGTGTGCCTGAGTGTCGTGGGATTTCTGGTAGTGACATGGTTTATCAATCAAGTGTGCTTTTATCTTTCGCCTGTGGCGTTGCTGGTGGTGTGTTTCTACTCGTACACCAAGCGATTTACGGACTACTCACATCTTTTTCTCGGATTGGCGTTGGGAATCGCGCCACTGGGCGCGTGGCTCGCGGTGCGTGGACAGTTCGACTGGCCACCGTGCGTCCTGGCGGCAGCGGTCGTATTTTGGCTGGTGGGATTCGACATCATCTACGCGACGGAGGATTACGAGTTTGATAAGTCGCAGGGGTTGCACTCGTTGCCGGCGTGGCTGGGGATTGCGGGCAGTCTGCGGGTGGCGCAGGCGGCGCACGGAGTCACGGCAGTATTGTTGCTGGCTTTCGGGTTGATTTCAAATCTTCACGTGCCATACTACGTGGGGATGGCGATCATTGCGGTTTGCCTTGCTGTGCAGCATGTTCTGGCGAGAAAGCAGGATCCGGTCAGCCTGAATGTGGCGTTTTTTCGGATGAATGCGATTATTAGCGCCGTGTTCCTCGGATCAGTTGCGGTGGATGTGATATGGCGATGAACAGATTGATTGAACGCTCGGAGTTGCGGGACATCTACGAGAAGGTGGAGGCGGGACAACGCATCACCGAGGATGATTGTCTACGGTTGTATCGCTCGCAGGACCTGGCCGCGATTGGCGCGATGGCCAATACCGTGCGCGAGCGCAAGAACGGCAACGTGGCGTACTACATCCTCAATCGCCACATCAATTACTCCAACATCTGCATACTCGATTGCGATTTTTGCGCGTTTTATCGTCGGCGGCGCGACGCGGGGGCCTACGAATACAACCTGCCGCAGATGATCGAGAAGGCGCAAGAGGCGCTCAAGCTGGGCATCACCGAGATTCACATCGTTGGTGGGCTGCATCCATCTTTCAAGTGGGACTATTACGTCGAGATGCTGCGGTCGCTGAAGGCGCTCGATCCGAAACTGCACTTGAAGGCGTTCACAGCCGTTGAGATCCTGCACCTCTCGTGGGTAGGCAAACGGAGCGTGCCGGAAACCTTGGCGGCATTGCGGGAGGCGGGACTCGGATCGTTGACGGGTGGTGGCGCGGAAGTTTTCGATCCCGAAGTTCGCAGCAGGATTTGTCACGCGAAGGAGTCCGCCGAGGAATGGGCCGATGTCCATCGCACATGGCACAGGATGGGTGGGCGCTCGACCTGTACGATGCTGATCGGCCACGTGGAGAAGGACCATCATCGGGTGGATCATTTGCGGCGGTTGCGCGAACTGCAGGACGAGACCAACGGATTTACGGCGTTCGTGACACTGGCGTTTCACCCCGAGAACACCAAGTTGCCGGACCTGCCGGGGCCGAGCGGCTACGATATGCTCAAGACCCTCGCCATCGCCCGCATTTACCTCGACAATATCGACCACATCAAGGCGTATTGGATTCTCATGGGCATGAAGCTGGCCCAGGTGTCACTGAGCTACGGTGTTGACGACATTGACGGCACCGTTATCGAGGAAAAGATTTACCACATGGCCGGCGCGAAGACGCCGCAAGAAATGGTGCGGGAGGAATTGGTGAAGGCGATTTGCGAAACGGGACGAGAACCGGTCCAGCGGGATAGTTTGTATCGACCGGTCGTCCAGAAGGGTGGGGGCGGAGACATGCCGAACGATCGGGAGGACGGTGAGCCCGGCGGGTGCGCCCTACCCACCGCGTCGGCCTATGCGGGCGCGAGTAATGAAGGAGGAGCGGCGTGACCATACAACCACGCATTGGAGGCATCTCGTATCTGAACGTACGGCCGCTGGTGTACGGCATTGAAGATCAGGTGGGCTATTGCGAACCGTCGCGACTGGCGGACCTGATGCATCGGAAACAGTTTGACGTGGGGATCGTGCCCATCGCCGAGGTGCTGTTGCACGACCAGTATGATGTTCTTGATGGGATCGCAATCGCGGCGCGCGGGGCCGTGCGTAGTGTGTTCCTGACACACCGTGTGCCCCTCGAGAAAATCCAGCGGGTGGCAGTGACGCCGGCATCGCGAACGTCCGTGTGGCTGCTCCGCGTGCTGTTGAAGGTCGGATACCACATTGAGCCGGAGTTCTATCCCCGGCCACCCGGGGCGAAACTGAGTGAGCACGAAGCCATGTTGCTGATCGGAGACGAAGCGATTTGGTATGCGACGCGCAACGGGAAACAGCCGCTTTGGGATCTGGGGGCGGCGTGGGTGGAGATGACGGGGGTGCCATTCGTGTTTGCGGCGTGGGCGTTTCAGCGCGACGTGGAGAAGGCGGAACTGGCGGTATTGCTGCGCAATGCCAAAGCCAATGGGCTGGCGCACATTGAAGAAATTGTACAGGATGCGACCGAGGCCACGCCGGAATTTCTGCGGGACTATTACTCGAACTGCGTGTGGTACAACCTGGCGGATGCCGAGAAACAGGGGATTCGGCGGTTCCAGCAATACTTGAAGGAAATGGGATTGGTGAGCAGCAGTCATGATCTACGATACGTCGCTTGACATTATTCAGGGCAAGGTCTTTGACGGCGCACGGATCTCCGGTGAAGAAGCCGTACGGTTGTATCACGCGCTGTCGTTGCCCGAACTGGGGGCACTGGCGGATGTCGTCCGCGAACGGAAGCATCCGGAGCGAAAAGTCACTTACATCATCGACCGCAATATCAACTACACGAACGTATGCGATGTATATTGCACATTTTGCGCGTTCATGCGTGAAGAACGGAACGACGATTCGTACGTGCTCACGCCCGAGCAGGTGGGCGCGAAGATCCAGGAACTGGTGGCCATTGGCGGCGTGCAGATCCTGATGCAAGGCGGTCACCATCCCAAGCTGGGGATTGATTATTATCTGAACCTGTTGCAGTACATCCGCCGCAATTTCCCGCAGGTGAATATCCACGGCTTTTCGCCGCCGGAGTTCAATCATTTTGCCGAAGTGTTCCAGATGCCGGTGGAAGAAGTGATTCGCCGGTTCAAGGGGGCGGGGCTGGGCTCGATTCCCGGCGGCGGGGGCGAGATTCTGGTGGACCGCGTGCGCCAGCGCGTCTCCCCGCTCAAGTGCATGAGCGACGAATGGCTGCGCGTCATGGAGATCGCGCACGGGATGGGCTTGAACTCATCAGCGACGATGATGTTCGGACACGTAGAAACGATTGAAGACCGTGTCGAGCACCTACAACGGCTGCGCGACCTGCAGGACCGCACGCATGGATTCACGGCATTCATTTGCTGGACGTTCCAGAGCGAGAACACGCGGCTGAAGGTGCCGTCCGTTGGTTCGCACGAATATCTGCGGGTGCAGGCCTTGGCGCGAATCTTTCTCGATAATTTTGACAACGTGCAATCCAGTTGGGTGACGCAAGGGCCGCAAATCGGGCAGGTTGCGCTGAAGTTTGGCGCGAATGATTTCGGCAGCGTGATGATGGAAGAGAATGTCGTGTCACAGGCCGGGGCCACGTTCCGCATTGACGAAGAGACGATGCGGCGTCTGATCCATGAACTCGGTTACGAGCCGCATCGACGCAATAATTGGTATGAACTGTTGAACTAGAGGAGAAGCAACAGATGGACAAGATCAAGACGATCTTGCTGTTCGGGGCTCCCGGCAGCGGGAAAGGCACGCAGGGCAAAATGCTGGGGACACTGCCCGGCTTTCGCCATCTTGCGTGCGGGGATGTGTTCCGCTCGATCGACCTCACCAGCGAGGTCGGCAAGGTGTTCCTGCAATACTCGAGCAAGGGCGAACTTGTACCCGACGACTTCACGGTGCGGTTGTGGCGTGACCACATCGACAAGCTCATTCACACGGGCGCGTTCCGGCCCGAAAGCACCGTGTTGGTGTTGGACGGCATTCCGCGCAACGTCCATCAGGCGAGGATGCTCGATCAATACATCGAAGTGGTGAAGTTGATTGCGTTGCGAGCGACGCACCATCGCGACGAAATGGTTCGCCGGCTGAAATCTCGCGCCCTGAAGGAAAACCGTCTCGACGATGCGAATGAGAAGACCATCGCCCATCGGCTTGAGGTTTATGACAGAGAATCGCGTCCAGTGTTGGAGTATTATCCCGAGCCGCTGCGCGTCGATGTGGACGCACTGCAAACCCCCATCGAAGTCGCCCACGATATTCTGAGTGCGATACTGGGGCGGACGCAAGAACTGCATGTGATTGGACTTCCGGCGGTTGCGAGCACAAAATAGCGTTCAATTTTGGCGCGCAGGTTCGCCCGAATATGTTCACCCGATCGCGAAACCACCCTGGTTTCGCGGTGTTGCATAGCTGAAGCAACATGGGCAGACGTCGAGAAATGGGAGCAAGGCGTTTTGGCACAAACAGTGCTGAAAATGTTTGCGTCTCTTGTTGCACGGCGGGCCGCTACCTCAAGGCAAAGGCTGGGGTGACTATTGCTTGGCGCGGTGTCCGCCAAAATGAACAAGCCGAGCAAGGAGCATAAAGGACGAAGATGAAAGCTAAGAAATGGATAGTTGGAGGATTAGTTGCCGCGATGGCAACTGCGCTGACGACGTGGGCCCTTACAGAAGGTTCACGGACGCTACGAACATACGCGGCGATCACGGCAGTGTATCAAACACCAAACCCGCTGGCTACCAACACGGAGATCCTGGCGTTTGATAGCTTTGCGGGCCATGACTTCGTCAATCTCGCGCTCGGGTCACCGCTCACGACTGTGCAAAGCAATAATGTCCTGGCCTTGGATTTCGATTGCGGTTCCAGTACTGCCAGTCTGGTGGTTTTCGATAAGCTATCTTCGAGCAATATTGCGACCATCGCACAAAGCACCAGTTTGACCGCGTTGACGGGACAGGATAATCCCAGCGCTGCAGGACCGAATCATGAGCGGTTCGTCATGAATATGGACATCAAAACCAACGGGTTCCTGATCGGCGGCTCCTTGACGGTTGCTGGCAGGATCTATCTGGTTCCGAGCAACGGCTGCCCGGCGGTTGTGACAATCGATACAGATAAGAGCGACGATAAAGTTTGTAACGACTCCGGCGCCCTCAAGAATACTGACGACAAGATAGCAGACAAGACCATATCTGGTGCTGCACACCTGATTGGTCTGGCCAATGTTGTCTTCTTGGATGGCTCGACCAATACGGTCCTGCTCCCCAACGGTTATTTTACGATGCATCGCATTCTTTCGTCGAACTAGTCCATCGCAGTTTACACGAGAACGGACAGGCACGAAAGTGTCTGTCCGTTTCGCTTTTGTGTGTGCGCTTGTTTTTGACTGGTTGCTCTGCTAGTGCTGACAGAAGCAAACATGCGCATCGCGTTCTTGGGAACCGCCGAACTGGCCGTGCCGTGCTTCGAAGCCGTGGCGAAACTACCCGGCCACGAGGTTGTTGCCGTCGTCACCCAGCCCGACCGCCCGAAAGGCCGTGACCTCCGGCCGGCGCCACCACCGGTAAAAGTCGCCGCCGAACGCCTCGGGTTTCCCGTCCAGCAACCGCTGAAAATCCGCGATACGGGTACCATCGAGGCCGTGAGAGCTTTGCAACCCGACCTCGTCATCGTCGTCGCGTACGGCCAAATACTTCCGAAATCGTTTTTGGAAATCCCGCGGCGGGGATGCGTGAACGTCCACACGTCGCTGTTGCCACGCTGGCGTGGGGCGGCACCGATCCAATACGCCATTCTCCACGGTGATCCGGAAACGGGCGTCACCACGATGTACATGGACGAACACATGGACACCGGCGATACCATCTTGCAACGGTCGGAACTCATTCGTGCTGACGACACGAGAGCTACGCTGCACGACCGCCTCGCGAAACTCGGGGCCGAGTTGCTGGTGGAAACAGTTGCGCTTGTTGCCGAAGCCAGAGCCCCGCGCGTGAAACAGGACGAGACCTCTGCCACTTATGCGAAGAAGATTACCAAAGAAGACGGACGCATTGTCTGGACGAAGTCCGCAGTCGAGATCGAGCGGCAAGTGCGCGCGTTCAATCCATGGCCGAGCGCCTACACGCGGTTGGGCGACCTGATGTTGAAAATCTGGAAGGCTGTGGTCGTCGAGAACGTCACCGGCAACCCCGGCGAAGTCCTCTCTGATTTTGTCGTCGCCACCGGCTGCGGCGGCCTGCGCATCCTCGAACTCCAACCCGCCAATAGCAAACGCATGCGCATCGACGCCTTCTTGCGTGGGCACCCGGTCAAGTGCGGGACGGTGATGGGGTAGTCGGCGACCTGCTTTTCGGGCCGGTGCCATAACCAGTCGGCTTGCGCATGGGGCGGGGGCGGCTACAATGGCGGGCAATGCAGACCGCTTCGGATCGTGGCGCGTCCACCCGGCTTCGCCCGGAATTCACACGACTTCTCGCCGTTCTTTGGGTCGTTGGGCTGACACTCATCTATTTCGTCCGGTACGAGGGCTGGATTGTTCTGCCACAATTGGCGGGGACAATCGGCACATCGATGCCCGTGCTTCGCATCGGCCCGTACTTCCGTGAATTTTGGACCGCACGGATGTATGACGTCGGATGCCTTGTCGCCATTGTAGCCGCGTCGCTGGGCCTAGGCGCAACGGTGGCAGGCCGACTGATTGCACGCCGCGACCTGCTCGGCATGCTGTTCGCGCTGGGAGTTGGTCTGTGGTTTCTGGCGGTATTGGTACTCGTTGTGGGGGCAGCGTCCATCGCGACAGTCCCGTACACGTTTCTCACACTGGCATGCTGGCTCTTGCCAGCACCGAGGAAGTTTGTGGGCGATTTCCATGTTTCGACGGAACGCACCGACGGTTGGGCAAAACTGATGCTCGCCTGCATCCTCCTTGCGGCGGCGCTCAACCTCGCGGGCGCACTGGCGCCACCTTTCGAGTACGACGAACTGGAGTATCACCTCGGCGCGCTGGCGGACTACCAGCGTGCGGGCCGCATCGTGTTTCTGCCGCACAATTTCTACAGCAACATGCCGCAGTTGACCGAAATGTTGTACTTGCTGGCGAAAGCCACGACGTCGGACATCGCGGCGAAACTGTTGCACTGGTTGTTCGGTCTATTCACCGCAGCGGCGGTGTACGGCGTGGGGCAACGGCTCTGGTCCAGAGCCGTGGGGCTGACGGCTGCGGCGCTGTTCTATTGCACGCCATTCGTGCAGGACCTTGGCCAAACGGCGCGGATCGATTTAGGGACGGCATTGTTCGCGACGCTCGCATTCGGCTCGCTCGTGATGTGGACGGAGGAAGACGAGAAGAGGAATCTTCTGTGGCTGTCGGCCCTTGGCGTTGGAGGGGCAGTGGCAACGAAATGGCCAGCGCTCGCGGTGGTATTGCTTCCTGCGGCAGCAGGATCGGTTTTTCGTCGGAAGTATCGTCTGCTCGGCGGGTTCTGCCTGGTCGCTGTCGCCATGGTCGCGCCATGGCTGGCAAAGAACTGGCTGCTGACGGGTGACCCGGTGTATCCGTTATTATATCGGTGGTTCCCAAACCCGCATTGGAGCGCAGGACAGGCGCTGGTATTCTCGGAGAGACACGCGCCGACGTTTGGATTGGCGACTGTCGGGGAAATATTTACGCTGCCGTGGAAGTATTCGTTCGTCGAAGCCGGAGCGGTCCCATTGTTGCTGCTGACAATGCCGCTGCTGCTCCTGGTCCCGCGCGCGGAACCGGCGGCGAAACGTGCCGGATGGTTGTTCGTGGGCTCCTGCGCCGGGTGGTTCTGTTTCACGTTTCGACCATGGCGATTTTTGTTTCCGGCATTCGGCGTGGCATCAATCGCCGCCGCCTTCGCCATGGAAAAACTGGGTCGAGATGCCATGGTGCGAATCGCGATGCGCCTTTCCGTCGGGCTTGTCATGGCTTCGAGCCTGGCAACACTGGCGTTGAATGACCTGGTGGACGTGGGTGATCCGTCGCGGATGCCGCCGCAGATGAGTTTTGCACAGTACGCATTCGGTCAATTCACCCGCGACGAATTCGTAGCGAGTGTGGGCAAGGGGGTGCTGGAGCCAATCATCTGGATGAACGAGAACCTGCCGGCCGGTGCCAAAGTGCTCTACGTCGGGGAAGCCCGCGCGTATTATGCGAAGCAATCGGTCGTGTACAGCACGGCGTTCGACCAGAATCCGTTGACGGCGATGTCACGCGCCGCGAGAACGCCAGAGGAACTGCTCGCGGCGTTGCGCATGCAGGGTATCACGCATGTGTACGTGAATTCTTCGGAGTTGAATCGGCTGCAGCACGGCTACAGTTATATGACGGACGCAAACTGGAGCTTGATCAACGACGTCCTGGACCAGGGACAATTTGCGAAGGCGGTTCATATCTCCGGGCGGCGGATCGTGTATGAGTTGAAAAAATAGGCAATGAGGATTTGTCATGTCATCACGCGGTTGATCGTCGGTGGGGCGCAGGAGAACACCGTGTCCACGTGTATTGGGCTGCGGAAACTCGGCCACGAGGTGGATCTGGTGATTGGTCCGCAGACGGGACCGGAAGGCTCGCTCTACAATCAGGCCAGGGCAGCGGGTGTGCCGATCACGATCGTGGAGGAATTGCGACGCACGCCGAATCCGTGGTTGGACGTGAGCGCGTGCCGGGCCTTGAGGCGTCTGTTCACGAGCAGGCGATACGCGGTGGTCCACACCCACAGCGGGAAAGCGGGGCTGGTGGGACGGGTGGCGGCGAGGTGGGCGCGCGTGCCGATCATTGTGCACACGATTCACGGCCCGTCCTTTTACCGTTACCAAAATCCGGTGGGCAACTGGGCGTTTCGCTGGGCGGAGCAGATCGCGGGGGCGTGCACGACACAATTCGTGTCGGTTGCCGACGCGATGTCGGAGCAATACCTCGCCGCCGGGATCGGGACGCCGGATCGATACGTCACGATCCATAGCGGGATGGACATCGATGCCTTTGTGGAGGCACGCCGTGATGATTCCCTGCGCGAATCGCTGGGCATTTCGGAAACCGACCTGGTGGTGGGCAAAATTGCACGGTTATTTCGGTTAAAGGGGCATGAGTTCTTGTTTGAAGCGGCGCCACGGATCGTGGCTGCCGAGCCGCATGTGAAGTTCCTGTTGGTGGGAGACGGGGTCTATCGCGAACGCTTCGAATGGCGGGTCACGAAGATGGGGTTGCGCAGTCGGTTTGTGTTTGTGGGCCTGGTACCGCCGCAAGAGATCCCGCGGTATGTGGCGTCGATGGATCTGTTGGCGCACTTGTCGCTACGCGAGGGGTTGCCGCGGGCGCTACCCCAAGCGCTGGCCTGTGGCAAGCCGGTCGTCGCGTTCGACGTCGATGGCGCGCGCGAGGTGTGTCTCGACGGCGAAACGGGCTGGCTCGTGCGCGCCGGGGACGCGACCGGGCTGGCCGAAGCGGTGATTCGGTTGTTGCAGGACACCGCGGTGGCGCATAGAATGGGTGTGCGGGGCAGGGAGTTGGTCCAGGAGCGGTTTTCGGAGGCGCGAATGGTGCAACAACTTGACGAGTTGTACCGGCGACTGTGCGCGTTGCGGCACTGACATGCATTGGCTGCTCATCTACTTATACGTGTTCGATGTCAGTTTCGTGCTGGCGCTGATTCTCACGCCGGGGTTCAAGCGACTTTCCTTCCAATGGAAGTACGTCGACGAACCGGACCGGGAGCGGAAGATCCATACCGAGGCGATGCCGTTGCTGGGCGGTGCGGCGATTTTCTGCGCGTTCGCAGCCAACGTCATTTTCAACTACATATTCATACTCCCGCTGGCAAGTCGGGGGGATTTGCCGCTGATCGACATGCCCGACGTGAAGATGTACCTCGACGGCGCGTTCTCGGTCTGGCCGAAGTTGCTGGTGATCGTCTTGGGGGGTGGTTTGATGGTGGCGTTGGGGATGTACGACGACAAGTATGAGCTGAGCCCGCGGGCGAAATTGATCGCGCAGGTGGTTGTTGCCTTATTGGTGGCATTGGCGGGAATCCGGATCACCGCGTTCATCCCCAACAAATTCATCAACTACCTGATGACGGTGTTGTGGATCGTGACCATCACGAATGCGATGAACTTTCTCGATAACATGGACGGGCTCTGCGCGGGGATCGGGTTGGTCTGCGCATCATTATTCGGATTCATTGCCGGGATACAGCATGAGTATTTCGTGTGTCTTCTGGCGGTAGCGCTGGCGGGCGCGCTGCTGGGATTCCTGCCGCATAACTTCAAGCCGGCGACGATTTTTCTGGGCGATGCCGGCAGCCATTTTGTTGGTTATATGCTGGCCGTGCTGCCAATTTGCGTGACGTTTTACCACCACGGCAAGACGCCGACCTGGTTGCCCGTGTTGATTCCGTTGCTGGTGCTGGCGGTGCCGCTGTTCGATCTCGTGATGGTGACGTGGATTCGCATTCGGCACGGCCAGCCGGTCTATCGGGGCGATGTGAACCATCTATCGCACCGGTTGGTGCGGTTGGGACTGCCGCAGAGTTGGGCGGTGACGCTGATCTACCTCATTACACTTACCTTGGGCCTGGGCGCGACGATCCTGCTGTGGTCGCAAATGACCGCCGCGTTGATCGTCATCGTCCAGGCGCTGTGTATCGTTTCGATCGTGACGCTGCTGGAGAGAATGGGCGGGAAGTGAGACGGTTGACTCGGGCGTGCCAAGCTGCGATTATTCCGCGCCCATGAAATTCTACGTCACGACGCCGATTTATTATGTCAACGACCGTCCGCATATCGGTCATGTGTACACGACCACGATTGCGGACATCGCGGCACGGTTTCATCGACTGTGTGGCGATGACGTGTTTTTTCTGACGGGCACGGACGAGCATGCGGCGAAAGTGGTGGACTCCGCGGCGGAGCATGGCGTGACGGCGCAAGAGTGGGCCGATCAAAACGCGAAAGCGTTTCAGGATACATTTGCCAAGCTGGGGATCCGCAACGACGATTTCATCCGCACGAGCCAGGAGCGGCACAAGGTCAAGGTGCAACAGTACGTCGGCGAACTACTGAAGACGGGCGATGTGTATCTCGGGGACTACGAAGGCTGGTATGACGCCGGGCAGGAGGAGTATTTGCCCGAAAACAAGGCGAAGGAATATGAGTTCAAGTCGCCGATCAATGGCAAACCGCTGGTCCGCAAGAAGGAGAAGAATTATTTCTTTCGTCTCAGCAAGTACAGCGACGCACTATTGAAGCTGCTGGAGGAACGGCCGGAGTTCGTCCATCCCGACGTGCGGCGCAATGAGGTCCGGAACCGCATTCGCGAAGGTCTCAACGACGTACCGATTTCGCGCGCGGGCGCGAGTGAATGGGGAATTCGCGTACCGGGCGACGCGCAGCATACGATTTATGTGTGGATCGATGCGCTGTTCAATTATCTCTCGACCGTCGACACGGACGAGCGTCGGAAGTTCTGGCCGGCGGACGTGCATTTGATCGCGAAGGACATCCTTTGGTTCCACGCGGTGATCTGGCCCGCGATGCTCATTGCCTTGAAGCGGGAGTTGCCGCGTCAGGTGTACGCGCACAGTTTTTGGATCAGCGAAGGCCAGAAGATGAGCAAGAGCCTTGGCAACTTTATCGACATCGAGAAAATCGACCAGTATGTGGCGAACTTCGGGCTCGACGCGCTGCGATATTTTTTGGCGCGCCATGGCCCGTTGGGCATCAACGACAGCGATTTCGCGGAGGCCAGGTTCAACGATGTTTACAACGCAGAACTGGCCGACAAGCTGGGGAACCTGGTGAATCGCACATTGACGATGATCCAGCGGTATCGAAATGGCGTGGTGCCCGAGGTGAATGACAAGGCCCTGCAGGCCGAGGCGGACAAAATGGTGGTGACCTATCGTGAGGGGATGGGCCGACTGGATTTCGTCGGGGCGCTGGAGGCGCTGTGGAATTTCGTGGTGCGTTCGAACCAGTATGTCGAGGAGAGCGCCCCATGGAAACTGGCCAAGGATCCGGCGCAGGCGCGTCAACTTGATGGTGTGCTTTACAATCTCGCGGAATCGGTGCGCCTGATCTCGGTGTTGGTAACGCCGTTCATGCCGGCCACGAGCGACGCGATTCGAACGCAACTGGGGGTGGGCGACAGGCTGGGGTTGTTGGCTGAGGAAGTCAATTGGGGACGGCTTGCGCCGGGAACGAAGATCGGGACGGTGGCGCCGTTGTTTCCGAAACGCACATGATCCGGTTCCCCGAGTCGTCCCGCTTTCATTATATCGACGAATCGAAGGTTCAGCCTCGATTCGGCCATCTCGCGCCGCGGCCAATCTACGTGTATCTTCCGGAACTGGCGGAGCACGATCATCGGCGGCGGTTTCCGGTGTTGTACTGTCACGATGGCCAGAACATCTGGGACGATCCCCATTGCTGTTTCGGACACGGCGGCTGGTTTCTGAATCAGATCGCGGATCACCTGACGCGCGAGGGAGAGATGGAGCCGATCATTCTGGTTGGCATTCCGAACACGCACGCGCGGTACCGCGAGTACACGCCGGTCAAAACCTACGACGACATTCTGTCGCATCCATACGCGAACTACGTGGTCGACGTGGTCAAGCGATACGTCGACCGGAGGTTTCCGACGAAGAAAGATCGCGACCACACGGCGTTGATGGGTTCGTCACTCGGCGGCCTGGTCACGTTGTGGATGGCGCACAAACTTCCCGAGACGTTCAGCAAGGCGGCGTGTTTGTCGGGCGCATTTCAAGTGCGGGATCGGCAGAAGAAATCGTTCGTGGAGTTCGTGCGCGAGCGCGATCATCAGGATCTTCGCATCTATCTCGACTGCGGTACGGTCCAGGATGGGGTGCGGCAAACGCGCCAGATTCACGAAGCGTATTTGTCACGCGGGTGGCGCGAGCGAGAGGATTTGTTGTACTTCGAGGACAAAGGCGGCGAACACAACGAGCGGTGCTGGCGCGACCGCGCGTGGCGCGGGTTGACGTTCCTCTTCGGAAGCGGGCGCGACAGGCAGTAGACCTCCTACGGCGAAACCCTGAGCAACGCGGCTCAGAATTTTTTCAGAGAATTCACGAAAAGGTGTTGACACGTTTTGGGCGTCGTGTGTATATGTGGGGCGTTGTGGGGAATGGTGGTTTTCAAGGAGGAATCACGACTCCCGAATGGTTAAGGCACTTACAAGAGCGGTGTTCTTTGGCACGTTTCGCCACGCGGTTGACGAAAAGAACCGTGTCGCGATACCGGCAAAGTGGCGGGCTGCCGCGAAACGCTCGCGAGAGTTTTACGTGTTGCCCGATCCAAAGAATTGTCTGGTCGTATTAACGGAATCGGCGATGGGGAAGATGTTGGAGCGCGCCGACGACATTTCGATCGGCGAATACGGGCGACGCGACGTGCTGCGGGTCATCGCCTCCCGGGCGCATGGATCGCCGTGCGACACGCAGGGGCGCATCGGTTTGACCGACGAGTTGCTTCAGCACGCCGGTGTCGAGAAAGAAGCGGTGTTGGTGGGAATGTTGACACGGTTTGAGATTTGGTCGCCGGAGCGATGGGCCGAGGTTGACCGCAATGCGATGCAGAATTTTTCGGAGGCCGCCAAACAAGTGGGATTGTGAGATTGCAGATGAGTCGAGAAGGAATCATGAGTTTTTTGAGTGTGAACGGCGGCCTGACGAATCGGGGCGGGGAAATGCGGCAGTTCCGTCTGCCGCGAATGAATCCATTTCCGAAGTTGGACAATCGGATCGTCCGATCCACTGGCGGTGACGGCGTACAGCGGTCGGCGTCGCGTCCTGTGGCGCGCGGCGCGGTCATCATCGAGGGAGGCTGCGGGTGTTTACCCGAAATGGCCACCGACGTGATCGACATTGCCGCGAGTTACGCCGTGGAGAACGTCAAGCGCGAACGTTCCAGCAGCACCACGTGGTCGCGCGTTGGTTTCGGGCATTTGATCGGACGAGTGTTGGGTAGTCATCGTGCCGCGCGCTTGTGAGGAGGGAACTGGCAAGCCAGTCGCGGTCTTGTGAGACGGTGACAGCGGGAGAGGCGTTTCCCGCGAGTAGGCAGGGGGGGGTATGGCAAAGGAGGTCAGGATCGGCGAACGTAAGTTGCAATTTCCTTCCGATCCGGGCTTCTGCATGACCTACCACACACCTGTGCTGCTCAAGGAGGTCGTAAACCAGTTGCAACCGCGCCGCGGCGGGCTGTACGTGGACTGTACGGTTGGCGGTGGCGGGCATGCGCGGGAGATTTTGCGCGCGTGCGGGCCGGAGGGCCAGTTGATCGGGTTGGACTGGGACGAGGAGGCCATCGCGGCGAGCCGCGAGCGGCTGAGTGAATTTGGGGCGCGCGTACAATTGGTGCGCGCCAGCTATACGGAGTTGGAGAGAGTGTTGATGAGCCTGGGAGTAACAGTGGTGGATGGGGTTTTGTTCGACCTCGGTGTCAGTTCGCGGCAGTTTGACGAGCCGGGGCGGGGTTTTAGCGTCTTGCGAGACGGCCCGTTGGACATGCGCATGAGCCGCCAGCTTGGGGCAACCGCTCGGGACATCCTTCGCACCGCCAGTCTGGAGGAACTGGCCAAGATCTTCCGTGTGTACGGCGAAGAGAAACGTTCCCGAGCGATTGCCCGGAGAATTGTCACTGAACGCGAGCGGGCACCCATGGAGACCACCGCGCAACTGGCCCGGCTGGTCGAGCAAATACTGGGGCCGAAGCGCGGGGCCATCCATCCGGCGACGAGAGTGTTCCAAGGCTTACGCATCGCGGTGAATAGCGAGCTAGCCAATCTCCGTCAAGGTCTGGACGTGGCGACTCGATTTCTGCGATCCGGGGCGCGGATTGCGGTCATCTCGTTTCATTCACTGGAAGACCGGATTGTGAAACAGTTTTTTGTGGAGAAAAGCAGCGGTTGTATTTGTCCGCCGGAGCTGCCGGTGTGTGGGTGCGGGCACAAGGAAACGCTGCGGATTGTGACGAAGAAGCCCGTCACGGCCGACGAGACGGAAGTGGGTGTGAACTCACGGGCGCGGAGTGCGAAGTTGCGCGTCGCGGAGAAGATTTAGTTAGAAGGAGAAGGTTTAGTTGGGGGTGGGGAACCCCACGGGGGGCGGATCCAAGGAGGACGACCCCCCGGGCCAATTTTTGTGATGAAGCGGAATCGTAAACGCGAGCCATTGAGGTTTGGGACGGTGACCAAGTCGCTGTTTGTGTGCGTGTGTGTGGCCATCAGCGGACTGGGTTACGTCTGGCAAAAGAACGCGATCTATCGTTTGGGCGACGAGATCAAGAGGCGCGAGGCGCTCCTGTCTTCGGCACAGAAACGCAACCTCATGCTGGCCGCGCAACTGGCGCATTTGGAATCCCCGGCGGAACTGGAAACGAAGTGCCAGAAGTACAACCTCAGCCTGGTGGCTCCCCGGGAAAGCCAGGTTGTTCGGTTGTATGAGCCAGGTCCGGAGTGGGACGTGCAGATGGCAAACGCCCCGTTGCCTGCGCGGACCTCAGCGCAACAACAAGCCAGACTGCAATTGCAGAACCCCCAACCACGGGCCATCGCACAATAAGAATCATGACACTGGCACCGCAACAAGGCAGGGCGTTGATCGTGGTGGGCGCGTTGGCGTCGGTCTTCACCGCGCTCGCGTTCCGTCTCTTCGATTTGCATGTCTTGCAGCACAAGGAGCTCAGCGCGTTGGCGCAGGCCAATCGCGAACAGGTTGTCCATCGGCAGGGCCGTCGGGGGTCGATTTTGGATGTGAACGGCAATTTGCTTGCCGACAGTTTGTCGGTTCACATCGTCACGGCAGACGCGACGATCACCGCCCCACAGGCATCCGCAATCGCGGGAAAGCTCGCGCCGTTGATCGGGATGGATGTTGACTCCCTTGCGCAAAAGCTCGGTGGCCAGTCCCACTACGTTCGTCTCAATCCGCGCGTCAAACTCGATGAAGACGCTGTGCAAAAGATCCGGGCGATGAAGTTGAAGGGCATCTATTTTGAGGATCAATTTGTCCGGTCGTATCCGAATGGTCCGCTGGCCAGTCACGTGATCGGGTTCGTCGATGCCGAACACAAGGGGGTGCAGGGCGTCGAAGCTTCGATGGAAGATTATTTGCAGGGCCAGGCCGGCTACGAAGTCATCGAACGCGACCGCAAAGGCCGCGAGATTCGGGCCTTGCGCACTGAGGATCTCGGGCCGCAGGACGGTCTGAACGTTGTCCTCACGGTCGACCAGGTGATCCAGCACATCGCGGAGCAGGAACTCGAGAAAGCGATGGAGGAATTCAAACCGCAGTCGGGCGTGATTATTATCTCGCGTCCAAAGACGGGGGAAATTCTGGCGATGAGTTCGCGGCCGACGTTTGATCCGACCGAGATGGACGCGTCTTCTGCCGACGCACGTCGCAATCGGTGCATCAGCGACGTTGCTGAGCCGGGTTCCACGTTCAAGATTGTCGTGTGCTCGGGCGCACTCAATGAGGGCATCGTTACGCTCGGGGACCAGTTCGACTGCGAGAACGGCGCGTTCATGTATGCGGGCCGCGTGTTGCACGATGCCCACCCATTCGGCGTGTTGAGCGTCGAGGAAATCCTGTTTCATTCCAGCAATATCGGGGCGGCGAAGGTGGGCCTACGGATGGGGCCAGCGCGGCTGTATGAGTATATCCGTCGGTACGGCTTCGGCCACAAAACCGACATCGCCTTGCCGGGAGAGGTTTCGGGGATCGCCCATCCACTGGCTCGTTGGAACAATCTTTCCATCACCCGGATTCCGATGGGACACGAGATCGCGGTGACCCCACTGCAGATGTTGATGGCCATGAACACCATTGCGAACAACGGCGTGCGGATGAAGCCGATGATTGTCAAGAGCGTCCTCAGCGAAGATGGCGCGACCGTGCTGCAATATCAGCCGCGGGCGGTCGGGCCGGTGATTGCGCCGCACACCTGCGAGTTGATGGCGACGGCCTTGCGCAAGGTGGTTGGGCCCGAGGGCACGGCGCCGAAGGCCGCCGTGGAAGGATTTGATGTGGCGGGCAAGACGGGCACGGCCCAGAAAGTTGAAAATGGCCAATACGTCCGCAAGTACTACTCGTCATTCATTGGCTATTTCCCGGCGTCGAACCCGGAGATTTCCATTTTGGTCTCGTTGGACGATCCCACCGGGGGCGCGTTCTACGGAGGATCGGTGGCGGGGCCGGTATTCCGTGCCGTGGCGGAAAAAGTCGCCGAGTACCTGGGCATGGTGCCGCAAACTCCACCGACAGAGGTAACAAAAATATCATGAAACTCGCGGAGATTGTCAAGATGGTCAAGCCGCTGGCGGTCATTGGTCCGCTGGACCAAGAGATTACGGGCATCGCCTACGATTCGCGTCGCGTGATGCCCGGCCATATGTTTGTGGCGATGCGTGGCGAGCGGACCGACGGACATCGCTTCGTGGAGGCGGCCATCGAACGGGGCGCGTCGGCGATCGTGTTAGAGCGCGACGCCAGCTTCAATCCGCGCGCCACGCGCATCAAAGTCAGCGACGCCCGGTGGTCGATGGCGCAGGCGTCGGCGCAATTCTACAACCATCCCTCGCAGCAATTGAAGGTCATCGGGGTTACGGGGACCAATGGCAAAACCACAACGGCGTACATGGTGAAAGCCATTATGGAAGCAGCGGGGATTTCCTGCGGCCTGCTGGGCACGGTGCAGTATGAAATCGGCCAGCGAGTGATTCCGGCGTCGCGGACGACACCCGAGTCGGTCGATATCCAGGACATGATGAGCCAGATGTTGCGGGCCGGCTGCGGCGGTGTGTCGATGGAGGTCAGTTCCCACGCGATCGATCAATTACGCGTGGAGGAAGTGGATTTCGATGTGGCGATCTTCACGAATCTTTCGCAGGACCATCTCGATTACCACGGGACGATGGAAGACTATTTCGAGTCGAAAACGAGGCTGTTCAGCGCGTTGGGCACAGTCCGAAAGACAGGACGTGCGGTAGTGAATGCGGATAACGCATACGGTTGTGATTTGATCGAGCGCTTGGGTGGGGACCGCGCCGTAGTCAGCTACGGCGTATCAAGCGCGGCGGTCATTCGCGCCGAGGACGTGCGTGTGTCGGCAGAGGGAAGTTACTTTGTCGTCCACACGCCCCAGGGCAGTATCCCGATGTCACTTCCATTAATAGGGCGCTACAACGTGTCCAACGCGCTGGCGGCCATCAGTGCCACGCAAGCCATTGGCATCGACCTGCCGACGGCCGAATCGGCGCTGGCGCAATTGCGTCCTGTGCCAGGGCGCGTCGAGAGCGTGCAAGTTCCGGAGGACTTCAAGGTGTTCGTGGATTACGCGCATACGGCCGACGCGTTGCGCAACGTGCTGGCCACGGTCGCGGAACTGGCGCGGGGACGCGTAATTGTAGTGTTCGGTTGCGGAGGCGACCGCGACAAGGGCAAGCGGAAGGCGATGGGGCAGGCGGCTTGTGATCTGGCAGACTTTTCTATCGTGACAACCGACAACCCGCGCACGGAAGACCCGCGGGAGATTGTGAAGCAGATTGAGGAAGGCTTCACGAGAACGAATGGCGGCCACCACCAGGTGATCGAGGATCGGCGCGAGGCCATCGAACGGGCGCTGGATATCGCGCGGCCGGGCGACGCGGTGGTGATTGCCGGCAAGGGACACGAGACCTACCAGGAATTTGCGGATACGGTCGTGCCGTTCAGCGACCGTCAAGTGGTCGAAGATTACTTTCGTTTGAGTGGAACACGGTGGAAACCTTGCGTTTAGAACAATTAGCTGAGCTTTGTGAGGCGCGGCTGATTCGCGGCGAGCCAGGTAGGCTGGTCGAACGGATCAGCATCGACTCGCGCGCGTTGGGCCGGGGCGATTGCTTTGTCGCCCTGCGCGGCCCGCGCTTTGACGGACATGAATTCGTACCCGATGTGGCCCGCTTGGGGGCATCGGCGGCGGTAGTCTCGGATCCTACCCGTGCAATGAACTCGCCTAGTGCCTTGGCGCTTCTCCAAGTGCAAGACACCCTCACCGCATTGCACAAACTCGCAACGAACTACCGCCGACTGATGCCCCCAACCACCCGTCTCATCGCCGTTACCGGCTCGAGCGGGAAGACGACCACCAAGCAGTTCATCGCTTCGGTGCTTGGGGAGCGATTCAATGTAGTGGAATCGTCCGGCAATAACAACAACCGCATTGGTGTGCCACTCAATCTGTTACGACTGGACGCGGCGCACGACTACGGTGTGTTTGAGCTGGGCACGAATCATCCGGGTGAAATCGCGGAGCTGGCGGAGATGGTTCGGCCTGACATCGGGGTCATCACGAACGTCGGTCTGGGACACGTCGAATTCCTCGGGGACGAAGCCGGAGTAGCCCGAGAGAAAGGATCGCTGTTCGAAGTGTTGCCGCGCAACGGCGACGGTCTCGCGGTGATCAACGCCGACGACAAGTGGTGCCACGAGCTGCGCGCGCGGACGAATGCGACCGTGGTAACGGTCGGAATCGACAATTTCGCGGACATCCGCGCCAGTGAGATCAAGATCAACGGGGATGTGAAGTTCCGTCTCAACGTCGCGAAGAAACGGGAGGACGTGATCGTGCGGCTCAAGACGCTGGGTCGCCACCAGATTTACAACGCGTTGCAAGCGGCCGCCATTGGCTATTTCGCGGGAATGGACCTGGATGAAATCCGGGTTGGGTTGGAGAACGTGAAATTTCCGCACATGCGGATGGAGCCGATCACGGTCGACGGCGTGCGGTTCGTGAACGATTGCTACAACGCCAACGTGGTGTCGATGAAGGCCGCATTGCAGATGATTCGCGAGACCCCGTGCAGCGGACGGAAGATCGCGGTTCTCGGCGACATGTTGGAACTCGGCGAATGGACACAGTCGGCGCACAGCGACATCGGGGCGATGGCCGCCAACTGCGGTCTGGCATTGCTGATCACGGTCGGCCAGTCCGCGCGGCTGATCGCACAAGCGGCCATCGAAGCGGGTATGGAGACGCACCGCGTGTTGCCGCTGGGAACGACGACAGAGGCGGGAGAGACTGTCCGCACGCTGGCGCAGGAAGGTGATTTTGTGTTGGTCAAAGGTTCGAGACGGTTGCAGTTGGAACAAATTGTGGAGGAATACAGAAACCACGTAGTCGCGCCTCTGTGAGGCGCCAACCAATTGTGTGTGGGGATCGCGCCTCCCCAAGGTGCGGCAACACGGGTGTGAGGAAGTGAAGGACCGAGGAGATGTTTTACTATCTGAGCGAGTATACGCAGTGGTTCTCGCCGTTGCGGGTGTTTCAATATGTGACCTTCCGCGCGGTGTTTGCCGCGCTCACGGCACTGTTGATGTGCGTCCTGGTGGGGCCGTGGCTGATTCGCCGTCTGGTCGAGATGAAGTTGCAGCAGCCGATCCGTGGCGAAGACGATCTGCGGGAGCTGGCCAAGACCCACCGCGAGAAAACCTGCCCGACGATGGGCGGCATCCTCATCATCTGGGCGGTGGTGGATTCGACCCTGCTGTGGGCGCGTCCGACCAATCAACTCGTTCTGATTTGTCTGGTGACGTTGATCTGGCTTGGCGGGATTGGGTTTTTAGACGATTGGGCGAAGGTCCAGGCGCGAAAGTCCGAGGGGATGCGCGCGAAGACAAAGTTTCTCTTTCAAATCGGGCTGGGATTGTTTGTGGGGATATTGCTTCTGACCGATCCGCACCTCGGCCCGACCGCGAAGAAATTGATGGTGCCCTTCGTGAAAGGGCCAGTGATCGCGGACATGGGATGGTGGGCATTGCTACTGGTGGTGGTAGTGATCGTCGGCTCGTCGAATGCCGTGAACCTGACGGATGGCCTCGACGGTTTGGCGACGGGATGCACCCTGACCGTGGCCCTGACGTACGCCGTGATGTGTTACGTGGCCGGCAATTTCCGGTTTGCCAGTTACCTGCAGGTGCCGTTCGTGTCGGGGGCGGGCGAGTTGACGGTGGTATGCGCCGCGCTTATTGGCGCGAGCCTGGGCTTTTTGTGGTTCAACTGCCATCCCGCGCAGGTGTTCATGGGCGACACCGGTTCGCTGGCGATTGGCGGATTGATCGGCGCCATTGCGGTGATGATCAAGCAGGAGTTGGTGCTGGTCATCGTCGGCGGGATTTTCGTGATGGAAGCGGCCTCGGTGATTTTGCAGGTGGCCAGCTTCAAGCTCCGCGGCAAGCGGATGTTTGCGATGGCGCCGTTGCATCACCATTTCGAGTTGCGCGGCTGGTCGGAGACCAAGGTGACCACGCGGTTTTGGGTGTTGTCGGTAATCTTTGCGTTGCTGGGATTGGCAACGCTGAAATTGAGGTGATTGAGAAATGCAGACGATGGAATTAAGGGGCAAGGACGTGGTTGTTCTGGGGCTGGGCCGCAGCGGCATGGCCGCCGCATCCTTGTTACAGCGGGACGGCGCACACGTCGTGGTGCGGGACGAATCGGCAGGAGATCAATTGCAAGAACGGGCGATGCGACTGCGTCGGCTGGGTGTGCGGGTGGAGCTGGGCAACCAGTTTGACCGCTCGACGCGGTTTGACCTCGCGGTGGTCAGTCCGGGCATCGGGCCCGAGCGACCGATCGTGCGGGAGATGTTGACGCAGAACACGCCACTCCTGAGTGAACTGGAACTGGCGTACCGTTTCTGCCTGTGCCCGATCATTGCGATCACGGGGACGAACGGGAAAACGACGACGACGGAATTGATCGCCGCGATGCTGGCTGGTTGCGGCAAACGCACCACGGCGGCGGGCAATATCGGGAACGCATTTTCCGACGCGGTGGAAGCCAGCGCGGGGTTGGACGCAGTGGTACTCGAAGTCAGCTCGTTCCAGTTGGAGAAGATCGAGCAGTTTCGCGCGAGCATCGCGGTGTTGTTGAACATCACGCCCGACCATCTTGACCGGTACGAGTCGATGGACGCCTACGCGGCGGCGAAATCCTTCATCTTCATGAACCAGCGGACGGAAGACACGGCAGTCGTCAGTGTGGAGACGTTGGAGACACTGCGGCGCATGGGCATTGCGATCAAGGCGCGCCCGATCACGTTCAGCGCCTACAACCGCGAAGCGGACGTCTGGCTCGACTGGTTCGACAACGAAACCATTTGGTGTCGGTTGCCGGAATGTCGCGGGATTCTGCTGAAGATGAGCGAGACGAACCTGCGCGGCGTGCACAATGCCGAGAACGTACTGGCGACCCTCGCCACCGGGTTGGCCATGGGTCTGCCCGTATCACAAATGCGCGAGGCGATCTGCTCGTATGTTCCGCAACCGCACCGGTGTGAATTCGTGGCGGAGATGGGTGGCGTGACGTACATCAACGATTCGAAGGCGACCAACGTCGATGCCGTGGAGAAGGCGCTGCGTTCCCTGCCGGGACGCTGCGTGCTGATCGCGGGCGGTCGCGACAAGGGTTTGGATTTCACGTCGCTGAAGGAGGTGGTTGCCGACAAGGTCAAGCTGGCGGTGTTGATCGGCGAGGCGCAAGGGAAGATGTGGCGCGCCTGGTCCAAAGCGGCGCCGTGCGTGCGTGCATTTTCCATGGAAGAGGCCGTGCGCCTGGCGGCCAGTCATGCCCGTCGTGGCGATACGGTGTTGTTGTCGCCGGCGTGTGCCAGCTTTGACATGTTTGAGAATTATGAACATCGCGGTGAGGAGTTCAAGCGGCACGTCTTCAACCTGCCGTGAGGTGACGTAAAGCGGATTTGCAAAACAACGATCGATCAAAACAACAATACGGAAACGAAAGGAACCAATGAAAGTCTCAAAAGTCGTGCTCATCGTCGTCGCGTTACACGTCCTCGTGATCGGAGGCATCGTCGTCTTTGAGGGATGCTCCCGGGTCAAGAGCAGCACGCCGGATATGGCGGCAAATGAAAGCCTGCCCGGCCAACAACCCGATAACCTGACACCGGGTAGTGCCAGCAACCTGGTGACCTCGATCCCGAATCCGCAAGGTCCGGGAGCGGTGAACTCGCTGGCGCCGGCGACGTCCATGGCGGGCAATGAAGCGCCGGCTCCAGCACCCGCGCCCGTGGCCGTGGCCCAACCCGCGCCGGTCTCGACGACCGCGCAAGTCTATGTCGTGAAGAAGGGTGACTCCCTGTGGAAGATCGCCAAGGCGGAGAACGTGACCGTCGGCGAACTCAGTCGCGCGAACAACATGTCGAAGACCAGCGTTCTGAAGGTCGGCCAGAAATTGACCGTGCCCGCGGCGAAGGCGGAGAAGACCAGCGTGGCGACCGCGTCCGTGATTCCGACCTCAACGGATGCCAACAGCGTCCCGTCCGGGGCGACCGCATCCGCAGCTCCGTCAACAGGAACTGTCGACAGTGGCAATCTGTACGTCGTGAAGTCCGGGGATTCACTCTGGAAGATCGCACGGCACGAGAATGTCACCGTGACAGCACTCAAGCAGGCGAACAATCTGAGTGGTGATTCGCTCAGGGTCGGCCAGAAGCTCCATATTCCGATGGCGACAGCCAAGGCCACGACAGACACGGCTGCCAACACCGTCAGTGCGGGCGTCGCGACCACGTCGTCGGCCGGGTGGCAAGCTCCCGGCACCTACACGGAGAACGGGCAGACAATTCACATTGTGGACTTCAACGAATCACCGGGGACGATTGCCAAGAAGTATGGCATCAAGACTGACGACCTGCTCAAAGCCAACAACATAACCGATCCGAAGAAGATCCAGTACGGCCAGCGTCTGGTGATCCCGTCGCAGCAGCCGAGTGCGACAGCGTCGACCCCGACGGCACCGGCGACGATACCGGTTGCCAACACAACGCCGGCGGTGAACACGGCGACCACGGGAACAACGGCCCCGACCACGCCGGCACTGGCGGCACCGGTCGTGTCCGCATCGCGCGCGACAGTACAATAACCGACAGCCCTACGTTCGTTTAACCAGAGAATGGGAGGCCTGTGAACAAGGCGGCCATCACGCTGTTGACGATCATGCTGGCATTGTTGACCATCGGCGTGGTCATGCTCTTCAGCACGAGCGCCCTGTACGCCAAGGACCGCTACGGTGATCAGCGATACCTGCTGAAACGGCAACTGGCATGGATGCTCGTCGGAGCCGTTGGGTGTGTGATGGCAGGCAGCGTTCCCTACCCGAAACTGCGCGGCGTGTGCACGGGCGTGCTCGTCGTTGCCGGGGTCATGCTGGCGCTGGTGTTGGTTCCCCACATTGGTTTGAAGGTGGGCGGCGCGCGCCGCTGGCTCGGGTTTGGTCCGATGCGGTTTCAACCATCAGAACTCGGGAAACTGGCGCTGGTGGTGTGGTTGGCGCACTGGCTGGCGAAAGAGAAGCGACGTCTCGGTCGGTTCAGCCGCGGTTTTGCCGTTCCCATGGGTGTGGTCGGGGTGACGTTGCTGTTGATTCTGGCCGAGCCGGACTTCGGTTCCACGGCGTTGATGGCGTCGGTGAGTTTCGCGATGATGTACGTTGCGGGTGTGCGGCTGCGGTACCTGGTGCCGACCATCTTTGGTGGCGTGGCGGGATTTGCCACGCTCGTCATCCACAACCCGACGCGGGCGGCGCGGCTGATGGCGTTCATGGATCTGGAGAAATACAAGCAGGGCGCGGGCTATCAGGTGTGGCAGGCGATCCTCGCGTTTGGGTCCGGTGGATTCAACGGCGTGGGCCTGGGCAACAGTATGCAAAAGATGTTTTACCTGCCGGAAGCCCACACGGACTTTATTTTTCCGATTATCGGCGAAGAACTGGGACTGGTGGGGACGCTGGCGATACTGTTGGCGTTCGCGCTGTTGATGGTGTGCGCGGTGATTATCAGTTTGCGGGCGTCAGATTTATTCGGGCAGTACCTCGGCATGGGCATCGCGGTGCTGTTGGCCATGCAGGCGCTGATCAATATCGGTGTCGTCACGGCGTGGTTGCCGACGAAGGGGCTGCCGCTGCCGTTTATCAGTTTTGGTGGATCGAACCTTGTGCTGAACATGGTGGCCGTGGGGTTGCTCTTGAACATTTACCAACACAGTTCCGCGGAAGCGGAGAGTGAGGAACAGGAGTTCTTCGCGCGGCGTTCGTCACTCACGTAGGAGGAGCGGCCGCGGTTGCATGAATGAAAGTCATGATCGCATGCGGGGGGACGGGTGGACATCTGTTCCCGGGGATGGCGGTCGCGGAGGTCCTCCACGCGCGCCGGCATCAAGTCCGGTTGTTGGTGTCCGAAAAGGCAATCGATCAGACGGCCCTGGCAGTATCGACCGGTTGCTCCAGCCGTTCCGACAGTATCGCAGTGGCGGTAGTGCCGGCCATGGGGTACGAGGGGGCGGGGCGGCTGATCAAGTTCGGCCTGCGCCTGGCAAAGGCGACGCGGGTGTGCGTCGCAGCTTGTGAGGAATTCGAGCCGGACGTAGTGCTGGGGATGGGGGGATTTACGTCCGCGCCTGCGATATTCGGGGCGCGATGGTTCCGCAAGCGCGGGACGGCGGCAGTGATCCACGAATCCAATGCCGTGCCTGGCAAGTCGAACCGCTGGGCGGGCCGATTGGCGGACCACGTTGCGGTAGGGCTGGCCGACTGCGCCCGGTATTTTGGGCGCAAGCCGGTGACGGTCACGGGCACGCCGATTCGCGAGGCGTTGCGGCGCGGCAAAGTGGCCGATGCGCGCGCGCAACTTGGTTTGGAGACAGGACGACTGACGGTGTTGGTTGCAGGCGGCAGCCAGGGATCTCATGCAATCAACGAAGGTGTGGCGCTGGCGCTGCCGCGGCTGAAGTCGCGGGCGGCCGCGTTGCAGTTTGTGCATTTGACAGGCGCGAAGGATGAAGAATTCCTACGTGAGACGTATGAAACAAATGGACTTCGGGCAATGGTGATGAGTTTCTGCGGTCAGATGGAATTGGCGTACAGCGCGGCGGACGTGGTCGTGGCGCGTTCGGGAGCGTCCACGCTCACCGAGATTGCGGCCTTCGGTTTGCCCGCGATTCTGGTTCCGTACCCGCACGCTGCGGGCAATCACCAGTGGTACAACGCGCGGGTGTTCGAGCGGGCCGGGGCGGCGTGGCTGATCGAGCAGTCGTCAGCGGACGGAGAGGCCGCGGAACGAGGCGAACGGTTCGCAAGAGTCATTGGCGGCCTCCTCGACGACGAAGCCGGCCGTGGCCGCATGGCCAAAGCCGCGCGGTCGCTGGCGGTGGACGATGCGGCGGACCGCATCGCGATCCTTTTGGAACAATATGGGGAACAAACAGCAACTAATTGAGTTTCTCGGCAGCGGATCACGCCGGGTCCATTTTGTGGGCATCGGAGGATGCGGGATGAGTGGACTGGCGCGCCTGTTATTGCAACAGGGGCACCGTGTCACCGGGTCGGACATGGCGCCCAATGGCGGCATGAAGGAGTTGCAAAAATTGGGGGCGCGAATCCATACCGGCCATGCGGGCCAGAATATCAGCGAAGGGACAGAGCTGGTGGTCTACACGTCGGCCGTTGGCGGTGAGAACGTGGAACTTCAGGCGGCGGCCGAACTGAAGATTCCGCGGGTGCGGCGCGGGCTGTTGCTGAGCGCCCTGATGAATCACCCCAACAACATCGCGGTGGCCGGAACTCACGGCAAAACGACGACGACGGCGATGATTGCGTACGTGCTCACGCGAAGCGACAGCGCGCCCAGCTATTGCGTCGGGGCGCACGTGCCGGTGCTCGGCGCCAATGCGCAGATCGGTGGTGGGAAATACTTTGTTGCCGAAGCCGACGAGAGCGACGGCACGCTGGTTGGGTTCAGTCCGGAATACTCCGTGTGCCTGAACATCGAGCCGGAGCACTTGGATCACTACGGTTCGATGGACAAGCTTCGCGAAACCTTCGAATCATTTTTCGCCAGCACGCACAAGACCGTGTTTCTGTGCGCCGATTGCACGGACTGCCTGGCGCTCGCGCCCAAGTGTCGGGCGGCGATCACATTTGGACTTTCTCCAACGGCGGATTACCGCGCCCTGAACATCCAGCAGACAAAATGCGGTACCCGGTTCACGGTTTGCTGCCGGGACCAGCAGATCGGGGTGGTCGAACTGATCATTCCCGGAATGCAAAACGTCACCAATGCGCTCGCGGCGGTCGCGGTCGCCGACGAGCTGGGCGTGCCGTTCGAGAGAATTGCCGATGCGCTCCAGCGCTTCACGGGGGCGACGCGACGGTTTGATCGGAAGTACGAAGAGGACGGAATCCTGGTGGTGGATGATTACGCGCATCATCCGACGGAAATCCGCGCGACGATTGCGGCAGCCCGCACGATGTTGGCGGGGGAGAACGGGGCGGGGTATCGGCGGTTGATCGTGGCGTTCCAACCGCATCGGTACACACGCACGCAGGCGCTGCTGGAGGACTTTGGCACGGCGTTCGCCGGCGCCGACAAGTTGTTCCTCACGGACATCTATGCGGCAAGCGAGCGGCCCATCGAAGGCGTCAACGGACGGATGCTTCACCAAACCGTGGTGGCGTCCGGGCAGTCGGGGGCCGTGTTTGAGACGGACCCGGAAATGCTGGTCGTGCGGCTATTTGCGGAGGCGCGGCCTGGTGACCTGGTGCTGACCATGGGCGCCGGAGACTTGTACAAGGTGGCCGAAGCGTTGGTGCGCAAGCTCCGCAGCCGTGGACCGAACGTTCTCCATCCGGAAAGACAGCCCATGAAGATGCAGGCGGACTGGGAGGTATTGCTCTCGGAGAAGTCCAAGATTCGCCGTGATGAACCAATGGCGCGGCACACCTCGATGCGGGTGGGCGGCCCGGCCGAGTTTTGGGTTGAGCCCGCGAATGAGCGCGACCTCGCGCGTCTCCTGCACTACTGCCACGTTCGCGAAGTGCCGGTGACAGTGATTGGCCGCGGGACGAACCTGCTCGTGCTCGACGGAGGCATCGCGGGCGTGGTCATCAGCCTGACCAACGATGAGTTTTCAAAGGTCGAGGTGGAAGGGGAACGGCTCGTGGCGCGGGCGGGAGCGAGGCTGAAGGCGATTGTAACGGTGGCGGCGCGGAACCAACTCAGCGGACTGGAATTCATGGAAGGGATCCCCGGGTCGCTGGGGGGCGCCCTGCGCATGAACGCGGGCGCGATGGGCAAGCAGATGTTCGACGTGGTCGAGTGGGTGCGCTACGTCAGTTACGCGGGTGACACGTACGATGCGGAGGCAAAAAGCCTTCCCGTGACGTATCGGAGCTGCCCGGTATTTCACAACCACATCGCCCTCTCGGCGATCCTTCGCGGGATCAAGTCGGAGCGGAAGGTGATCGAGGGACGGCTGAAGGCGTTTGCAAAACGGCGATGGTCGTCGCAACCGGCGAAGCCGAGTGCGGGCTGTATTTTCAAGAATCCCGAGACGATTCCCGCGGGCAAACTGATTGAGGAATTGGGATTGAAGGGGATGTCGGTCGGCGGGGCACGCGTGTCCGACGTGCATGGGAATTTTATCGTGAACGAAGGACGGGCAAAGGCCAGCGACGTGATGGAGTTGATTGCCGCGATCCGCCTGCGGGCGCGCCAGGAGCGCGGCATCGATCTCGAACCCGAGGTGATGATTCTCGGAATGGAAGGACACGAGAAAGCGGCCCTATGAAGAAACTGAAGATCGCGGTGTTAATGGGCGGGCCGTCGGCGGAGCGGGAGGTGTCGTTGCGGTCCGGCACGGCCGTGGCGAATGCGTTGACGGTGACCGGTGCCAAGGTCGTGCCGATGGACATTCAGGATGCGACCTTCACGATTCCAGCGGACGTGGACGTGGCGTTCCTGGTGCTGCACGGGACGTTTGGGGAAGACGGCGCCCTCCAACGGATTCTTGAGGGGAGAGGGATTGCGTACACGGGATCCGGTCCCGCAGCGAGCGCCCTGGCGTTCGACAAGGTGGCGGCCAAACAATCCTTCCTCGACGCGGGAATTCCGACGCCGGCCTACGAAGCCTTCGAGAACGCCCAACCGATCCGGCCGCGACTGGCGCGACTCGGTTTCCCGGTGGTGGTGAAACCCTCGCGGCAGGGTTCGAGCGTGGGCATCAGTATTGTTCACCAGGAAGCGGGGTTGCTCGAGGCTTACCAGGTGGCCGGGCGATACGACAGTCGGCTGCTGGTGGAGCAATTCATCGCCGGCCGCGAGTTGACGGTCGGAATCCTGGATGGCCGGGCCTTGCCGGTGGTGGAGATTCGTCCGAAGCACGACTTCTTTACGTACGAAGCCAAGTACACGAAGGGCGAAACTGACTATCTCGTGCCGGCGGCAGTGGACAAGAATGTCGAGTACCAGGCGAAGACGCTGGCGTTACGGGCGCATGATTGCCTGGGCTGCCGGGACTATTCCCGCGTAGACTTGATGCTGTCGCAGAACGGCGAACTGTTCGTGCTGGAAGTGAACACCATACCCGGGTTCACCGAGACGAGCCTTCTGCCCAAGGCGGCACGGGCGTCGGGGATTGAATTTCCGGATCTGTGTGCGCGGTTGGTGCAACTGGCCCTGGCGCGGAGCGGTCGAAACGGGGCGCCTGTCGCCGGCGAGAAAGAGACGGTTGCCATTTCCCGATGAAACTTGGAAATCGAAGAAAGAAGCGTCCCGAGTACCTGCTGGATGTGAAAGTCCAGACGCGGGGGCGTTCGCTGCGGCGGCTGCGGGTGGGAACGGTGCTGGTGGTGGGGCTCGGCATGATTGTGTTGACGGGCTACGGGATTTGCTGGTTGGCGAAGACGACGATTCATCGGCTGGTGTACGACAACCCGCGGTTTGCGATTCGCCAGATCGTGGTGGACGACGACGGCGTGCTGACACCGGAGCGGGTGGTCCAATTCGCCGGTGTGCGCGTTGGGGAGAACCTCCTATCCATCGATTTGGATCGCGTGCGCGCCAATTTGGAAATGCTGCCCCTGGTGCGGGCGGTGGAAGTGCGGCGGATGCAGCCGGATCGGTTGTATATCCGTGTGATGGAACGCACGGCGGTGGCGCGACTGCGCGTGGCGACCCGCGAGATGGGAGACGAGACATTTTATATCGACCGCGCGGGCTTTGTGATGAAGGCGATCAAGCTGCCCGATGGGACGGTGCTGCAGCCGCAAACGCCGCGGCCGGTGCCGGTGTTGACCGGTGTGACGCTGGCCGACGCGCGGGTGGGGCGTCAGGTGGAATCGGAACAGATTTATCGGGCGTTGGAATTGTTGGACAAACTCGACCAGGCGGTGGCGGGGTCACTGCTGGAGGTTCAACAAATCGATTTGTCGAAAGCGCGGCAACTGGTGCTGACTACGGCGCAGCACACCACGGTGAAAGTGGACGTGGAAGATTTTCCCCAGCAATTGCGACGGCTGGGAGTGATTTTGCGGTGGGCGCAGCAGCGGCAGAAATCGGTGCAGATGGTGGACCTGACCGTCAACCGCGGCGTGCCCGTGACATTTGTTAATTAGAAAGGTTCGGTTGGAGACATGTTACCGAAGGAAAAGATCATCGTAGGGTTGGAGGTGGGCACATCCAAGGTGTGCGCCGTGGTCGGGGAGGTGCTGGACGATGGCAACATCATGGTCATCGGGGTCGGCCAGGCGAACTGCGAGGGCGTGCGCAAGGGCGAGATCATCAACATCGATGCGACGGTGGAATGCATCCATGCGGCCGTGGCCGATGCGGAGGAGAGCGCGGGCGTGGAGATCCACAATGTGTACGCCAGCGTGAGCGGGGGTCACATTCGCAGCTTCAATAACCGGGGCACGGTGGCGGTGACCAACGACGAGCGCGAGATTTCGGAGGAGGACGTTCGCAACGTTCTGCTCAACGCCAAGGCCGTGAACATTCCGATGGACCACGTGGTCATCCACGCGATTCGCCAGCATTTCTTCGTGGACGGACACGATGGGATTCAGAATCCGTCGGGGATGATCGGGGCGAAGCTTGAGGCCGACGTGCACGTGATTTACGGCGTGCGCACGCGGCTGCAAAACACGATCAAGTGCATCAAGCAGGTGCCGCTGGACGTGGCGAACATCGCGGTCAGCGGTTTCGCTTCGGCGCTGGCGGTGCTGACGTCGGAACACCAGCAATTGGGCGCGGTGGTGATCGACATGGGCGGGGGCACGACTGATTACATCGTGTACAGCGAAGGGACGATTCAACACAGCGGCGTGCTGGCGGTGGGCGGTGACCATATTACCAACGACGTGGCGATCGGGTTGCGGATTCCGATGAACCGCGCCGAGACGCTGAAGGTTGAGCACGGGTCCGTGGAAGTTCCGCTGGTGGACGAAGCGATCACGCTGAAGCGCGAAGTCGGGCTGCCGGACCGCCAGGTGTCGAAACAGCAACTGTGCCGGGCGATGCACCTGCGCGTGGAGGAGACGCTGACACTGGTGAAGAAGGAGCTGGAGAAACAGAAGCTGCTCGACTACCTCGGAGCGGGGGTATTCATCACGGGTGGTTGCGCGCGCTTGAAGGGCATGGAGCCTCTCGCAGCCCAAATCTTCGGGTTGCCGGTTCACATTGGACACAGTTTGACGGTCGGGGGGCCGACGTCGGCGATTGAGAGCCCCGAGTATTCGACGGCGATCGGTCTCGTGCGGTACGCGCTCGGCTCGCAGCGCGACCAGCACCAGGCTCCGCCGCCGTGGCAGCGGATGGGCCAGAAATTTCAGCATCTCCTGCAAAGAGTGCGGACCTTTATGTGAGACGGAGAGCCGTGATGACACCCCGACGCAAAGCAATCTCGAACCCGGCCGCGGAGCCCGCGGCACAACAGGAAACCAGCGAGAACATGGAAAAGAAATCAACGCCCGGGCAGCGGATTCGACTGAAGATTTTCGGTGTGGGAGGCGCGGGATGTCACGTCATCAGCCAGGTTGCCCAGTCCCGAGCGCAAGCGGACCACCCGTTGGAAGGGGTCGATCTGATTGCGATCAACACCGACCTGCAAGCGCTGAACGAAATGACCGGCGTGGAGACGTTGCAAATTGGCGCGGCGGTCACGCATGGCTTGGGGACAGGCGGCGAACCCGAGATCGGCGCGCGCGCCGCGCAGAACGATGCGGAGCGAATCGAGGCGCTGGCGCAGGGAGCGGACGTGGTGTTTATTACCACGGGATTGGGCGGGGGAACGGGCACGGGAGCCAGTCCGACGATTGCGCGGATCGCGAAAGAGCAGGGTGCGCTGGTGCTGGCGTTTGTCGCGTTGCCGTTTTCGTTCGAGGGAGACCGGCGCAAGCAGCAGGCATTGTCGGGGCTGGAGCAGCTCAAGTTGCAGGCGGACGCGGTGATTTGCATCCCGAACGACAAGATTGTCCGCATCGCCGGCGCGGAAACGAGCGTGGTGGATGCGTTCAGGCGCGCGGATGAAACGGTCATGGTGGGCGTGCAGGCGATCTGGCAACTGTTGTCGCGCAAGGGACTGATCAATTTGGATTTTGCCGATTTGCGCGCGACGCTCGGGTCGAAGCATTGCGACGGGTTGTTCAGCTTCGGTCAAGCCGAAGGAACCAACAAGGCGCGGGACGCCGTGAAGGCGCTCCTCGACAATCCGCTGCTGGACAGCGGCGACGTATTGGCCAAGGCGGAAGGCGTATTGGTAAGCATTTTGGGCGGGCCGGATTTGACGCTGGCCGACGTGCAGAAGACGGTCGAACCGATATCGCGCCTGGCGAACCGCGCCCATGTGATCATGGGCGCGGCGATTGACGAGGCTTATCGCGGAAAGCTGTCGGTAACGGTGATCGCGGCGGCGAACATTTTGCCCCGACGGGTTGTACAACAAGCTGCGACGGCAAAGCCTCCGCTACCACATCGAGCCGTGGAAAGCATGCCACCGCAGAGCAGTTCACGACCGGCCTCGATTTCCGCGCCGGCGGTGGCCGTGGCGTCAGCTCCCAAGCCGGTGACGGAAGAAGCGCCGAAGGCCGAGCCTGTTGTCGCCCAGAAGTCGAACGCCAAGCCGAGGCAGGAGACGTTGCCGCTGGAAGGCATAAGCCGGGGCCGGTTCGACAAGAGCGAGCCGACGCTCTACAACGGCGAAGATTTGGACGTGCCGACGTTTTTGCGGAGAGCGGTGAGTTTGAAGAGATAGGGCGGGGGTGTGATGAAATTACCGGCAAAATAGTCTTGCCGCCGCGTGGTTCTCAATAGTCAGTTTAAGGTGGTCCAGTAGTTCGACGACCATAGCGTGCAACGTCGCGTAGTCCGCAGGATCTACTTCGTCTGCTTGCCCGTGGGCGATTCGGTTGCGCTTCTCTAAAAGTGAACCATTGATGAGTAAGGCTTCCGTTTCCCATTTTGAGTCGTACGGCAGGCCAACTGTGAAAAGTAAGTTTTGAAGCACGTCCGACGAGAGATTTGATTCTGCGTCTATCACGTCATCGACCGGCACTTGTGCTTGGTCGTTTTGATTGAAGAGAAGGAAGTCCACAAGCTGAGCGTGTTGGTGAGTTTGCTTCGACTTGGCGACGTTCTTGATGGTTGATCGGCATCGCGCCCTACAATCCGGAGAAGGGCAGGCGTGGCAGAACGGCGAGAGGGAATACGGCGACAGAGCGCCGTGGCTACAGGGGAGGGGGCGCGGCGGTGGGTTCGCGCTCGGCGCGCGCGGCTACAGCGGAACGGCCGGAAACGACAGAGATGCTTCGACCCGTTCGACAGGCTCAGGGCAGGCAGGGCGGGCGTGGAGGATGAACGGGCAGATGAATGTCGGTGCGAGGGAAAGTGGTTGGTTTGCAGCGGGCACCCGGTGAGGTGGGCGCGTGAAGACGTGTGGGAGACCCTTCGACAAGCTCAGGGGGACGGCCGGGGAGAGGCGGCAGGGGGGCGGCGACCGGGCCGGTCGCCCTGCAATTCGGAGACGACGCGGCGGGATACCCCGAAACGGCACGGGGCATCGCGTCCTACAATCCAGGGAGGCAGCGGCAGGGCTGACGGATTTGGGTTTGACATGAATATCGGAGTTGTGATAGTCGTAATAGGAGCGTTCTTTGATATACAGGGAGAAGCGTTCGGCGGTCGGCATGCGACGAAACGACGGCGGGGCGGAGATGTGACCAGAGGCGGCCACGCGGGAGCGTGCCCTCCAAAAACGGGCCAATTCACGGCGATTCACTCCGAAAGCCTTCGGGGCAAAGCGCTTCCGTACCGGGGCGGGGGCATTGGGGGCCGGGGGCACGAAAAAAGTAAAATTGCAAAACGAACCCAATTTGGATCAAGCCGGCGTGGAAAAGTTGGGAAAGCGAAGCCAATAACGAAGCCAAATTGCGGCCGCAGATACGACGGGGCCGCGTTTGCGCCACCGGCAAGTCTGTGGCGCGTTTGCCGCACACGACAGCGGCGTCTCGTCGGACTCGGCTCCAGCGGCCAGTGCCGCCTTCGTCTCCGTCGGACTCGGCTCGGGGGGTAATAGCCTGCCGAGGGGGCCAGAAACGGGAGTTGGGAGGGGTTTGGGCGAGTGTGTCGGGGCGTGTTGAGGCAGGTCAACTGGAGGCGAGATATGTGGGATCGGTCGCAGGCCCTTTGGATTATCTGAAAGAGAGGATCTTTCGAGTTGGATTCGAATTGGGCCAATTCCTCAAGCGCGGGAATGGCAAGAATCAAGAAACGTCTCCGCAACAGTTGCCATATTCACCGTGATCACAACGGATGCGGACTTCGGTGGGGCTTGGGGCGTTGTCCAACCGCGCGCGATCCTGGCAACCGCGTGCTTGACTTGCTGCGTCCTGTCGATGCAAATTGGCCCTGGGATGAGGAAGGGAACGCGAAGCGGCATCGGACAGGTTCCGGGCGGAACGCGGACGAGTCAGGGTGAGAGCAGCAAGTATCGGCGGCCGGTTGGTTTGCCCTTTAGCCCCCGCCGCAAAACCGAATTCTTATCAGTCATGGAGTTTGTGACCTTATATCAAAGAGCCAGCACGTGAACGCCACGAACTGGATTGTCGTTTGTGCAACGGCCATGCTTGGTTTGACTGTAACGGGATCCGCCCAGCAGACGAATGTCGAGGCCGTCGCATACAAGATTCAAGAGACGCGCCTGGGGCCGATGGATGAGAAGGTGTTGGCTCCGGCTTTCAGTCGGGATGGTTGCCATCTCGCTTACGTTACCATCAGGGGTCAGAAGCAATGTGTCGTCGTGGACGGCCAGGCGGGCGCGGAGTACGACGGAATCGCTGCCGGCAGCCTGATCTTCGACGCCGACGGCAAGCGGGTGGCGTATGCGGCCGGGAAGGGCGCGAAGCAGATGGTGGTGGTGGACGGCCAAGCGGGCCCGGAGTACGACGGAATCGGCAAAAGCACCCTGATCTTCAGCGCCGACGGCAAGCGCGTGGCGTACGGGGCCCAGAAGGGCGCGAAGCGGTTCGTGGTGGTGGACGGCCAAGCGGGCCCGGAGTACGACGGAATAAGCTCGCTGGTCTTCAGCGCCGACGGCAAGCGCGTGGCGTATGGAGCCCAGAAGGGCGCGAAGCGGGCGGTGGTGGTGCTGGACGGCGAGGCGGGCCCGGAGTGCGACGGAATCGGCAAAGGCACCCTGATCTTCAGCGCCGACGGCAAGCGCGTGGCGTACGTGGCCCAGAAGGGGGCGAAGCAGGTGGTGGTGGTGGACGGCCAGACGGGCCCGGAGTACGACGGAATACGCTCCCTGACCTTCAGCGCCGACGGCAAGCGCGTGGCGTAT
>JBEKLM010000035.1:0-47812 GCA_050010195.1 Verrucomicrobiia bacterium | reverse complement strand
CGGTTCGGTGACGGGCTGGGCGTGGACATTTGGCGATGGCAACACGTCGACCAACCAGAACCCGTCAGACATCTACCTAAATCCGGGCTCCTATACCGTGCAGGAGATCGTGACCGGTAATGGTGGGTCGGGTACCAACACCCAAACGGCGTTGATCACCGTGTACGATCCATTCGCGTGGTGGCAGCAGAACTACGGTCTCACCAACAACTGCGCGCTGTGTGGTCCGAACGCCTCCTACACGGGCGACGGCATGAGCAACACCAACAAGTTCATGACGGGCTTCAACCCTACCAACGCGGCGGCGTACCTCCACATTATCAGCATCGCGGAGACGAATAATAACATCAACGTGATCTACCTCGGCGCCAATGGCGACAACACCTGGTCGCCGGGCATTGCGTCCCGCACCAACGTGCTGGAGTTCACGGCGGGCACGGCCAGTGGCAACTACTCGGACAACTTCGCGAGTACCGGCCAGACGAACATCCTGAGCGGCGGGACCGGCCTCGGCGTGGTGACCAACATGATCGATGTGGGCGGCGCGACCAACGGTCTGTCGCGGTACTACCGGGTCCGCGTACTAGGGGCATATCAGTCAAGCACAAGCTCCGTGCCGCCGGTGGCGAGCTTCACGGCGAGTCCAACCAGTGGAGCGGCGCCATTGAACGTGGGCTTCACGGACCAGTCGAGCGGTTCGGTGACGGGCTGGGCGTGGACATTTGGCGATGGCAACACGTCGACCAACCAGAACCCGTCAGACATCTACCTAAATCCGGGCTCCTATACCGTGCAGGAGATCGTGACCGGTAATGGTGGGGCGGGTACCAATACCCAGACGGCGTTGATCAACGTTTACGATCCGTTCGCGTGGTGGCAGCTTCAGTACTTCGGTACCAACACTAGTGCGAGCACCGCGCCGGGCGGGGATTACACGGGCACCGGCATGAGCAACACCAACAAGTTTATGACGGGCTTCAACCCCACCAACGCGGCGGCGTACCTCCACGTCATCAGCATCGCGGAACAGTCGGTGGCGGGGTCCAACAACGTCGTGGTGACGTATCTTGGCGCCAGCGGGGATAACACCTACGTGCCGGGGATTGCGTCACGGACGAATGTGTTGGATTACATGACCGGCGACGCCAATGGCAACTACACCAATGGCGGATGGCAGGACACGGGCCAGACCAACATTCTCAGTGGCGGGAACGGGTACGGCACGGTCACCAACCTGACGGATACGGCTATCCCGGGCATCCCGACCAACCGGTACTACCGGGTGCGCGTGGTGTTGCCGTAGCACTGCTTGGAAACAACGGCACCATTGACATCATCAACGGCGGGGTCTCGAACTTTCACGGTTGGTTCACCAACAACGGCACGGTGCTGACCGCTGGCAGGGTGGCGATATCGAGCATCTTTGTCACGGGCAACAATGTGAATGTGCAAATCCCCTCGGTGCCCGGTCACACCTATCAACTGCAATTCAGCAGCTCCCTTGCGCCGACCAACTGGGTCACCAGCGGCGCAACGCCAACGCAGTCGGGTAATACCCATACGTTCGTCGATTCGGGTGGGGCGACAGACATCCCCACTCGTTTCTACAGCGTCCTCGTGCCCGCACCGTGAGCGGAGCTAAACCCGGGGAAGTGCCGCCGGCACCGACGCGTTGACGGACCACGCGTCAATGGGGTTCACTTGCCCGCAGTCGAGACATCGAGTGGCATCGAACCGCGCCCCGCATTTGGGACATGTGGCATGCGTCACAAACGTGTCGAATACAGTCCCGCACTGGCCGCACCTCCAGAGCGCGCCCTGTGGCGGAGCCGCGTGGCAGGATGGACAGGCGAAATCCTGGTGGCGGGGCAATGCGGCGAGTCGGGCCAGCACGCGGGCCTGTTGCAAGCCGCGCCAACAATTCATCAGAATGAACGCGGCCATGATGCCGAACCAGATTGATTGAGCCCACAACGCCAGCGCCACCAATCCCGCCACGCCGACGAAGCCGATGACCACCGCCACCATCAGACTGCGTGCTCGCCCCACGACAAACCACAGCAACGCGCGCAGGATTTGTCCCCCGTCGAGTGGGTACACCGGCAACACGTTGAAGATCAGAAGCATGAGATTGATGGCCCAGACGGCGTGGAGTAATCCATACACGTTGGGCGAGGAATCCGGCCAGCCCGAGGAAATGGCCAGCAAACGCCCGATCGTCAGCACCGGGAACAGCACGACGTTGACCAATGGTCCAGCGGCGATGCTCCACAGAACGGCGCCGGGACGGGGTGGGGGATCCACATAGGCCACGCCTCCGAGCGGCCAAAGCACGATTTGATTGGCGCGCCCGCCAACGCTCCGGCATGCCAGCGCGTGACCGAACTCATGCATGGTCACGATCACGAACAGCGCAAGATACTCCAGACCGTTCCACAGCAGTGACGAGTAACTATGCCCGCGATTGCTGATTTCGTACGCGGCCACGACGAACCATGACCAATGCAGGAACACGTCGATCCCTGCCACTTGGAAGAGGCGAATGGAACCCTGCCGGGTCGGCATCATTTGTTTTTGTCCTCGGACAGGGAAATGCGGGTCGTCGTCGCAAAATTCACGGCGCGTTTATAGCATAGTACGGCACTACCACAAGTGTATTGGTGTCCGGGCCCGTCAAGAGTCGATTTGGTTTTTGACACTGGCAAATCGCTATGGCACAGTCGCGGCGCTCCCGTCCCCGCGCCTGGCGCGCCATCGGCGAGCCGGTAGCTCAGCTGGTAGAGCAACGGCCTTTTAATTCGAAACGGGCATTTTAGCCGTCTTTGCACATTTTTTGCTATCGCCTGCCAGCCCAATCATTACAACGTTTGCACGGCTTTTGGCTGCTATCAGGTGAAATCACGAAAACTCCCAAAATCGGTCATAGGGTTACAACTTTGGGTTACAACTTTTTTTCCGACGCGATTTTCTGCGAACCGTCGGAGTGTAGGAAGCAGTCGCTGCAAAAGCGAATGGGGGGCCGGTCAAGACTCGCAAGTCGTTAAGTCCTTTAACAATTCCGCGCGCTAAAATTCGACGGAGTTGGAGGTCTCGCGGAGGAATCGTTCAATTTCGGGGACAGGGAATAGGGGACGACGGAGTGCGCGACTGGGTCGCAGTAGTCCGCGTTGGACGAGCCGGTCCAAAGTCGGGATGCTTATGCCCAAAGCGACTGCGGCCTCTTCACGGGTCAACGCCAGCCGGTCAACCTCGCGCTTCTGTCTCTCGTTCGGCATGAGCGGGCAGTGGTGAGATTAGATTCGCACGCCGCGCGCCTGGTTTTGCGTATGAGAGGCATGTTCTTCGAGTGTTTCGGAGAAACCGAGGCGGGCGACCTTTTTGCACATGCGTGTGATTTCGTTGACGACGCGCCGCAGATCCTGCTTCGGAAAACGCTCCGCAATGACCAGTCGGACATTGGCGGTGATATCGTTGACCATCAGTTGCAGGGTCTCGCTTTCACTGCGCAGGTAGTCACGAAGCACTTGGCGCGGGTTGTCTCCCGTGCGCAAGACATCCAATGGTCCACGCACCTTGGCGTAAGCCGAGGCAACCGACGCCTGGTCAATCACAGCGTATTCCAAGCCGTGTTCGCAAACTCGCTTGCAAAGGAACACTTCGTTGTTCTTCAGCCGCATCAACGAAGCGCAAACCTCCCATGGGCTTCGGTCACCGACCGAGTCAGCCAACACGGCAGGCGCGCCCTGAGCTTGAGAATCAAGAGGACCGAGTCCGCGCGCATTTGCCTCCACCTCGCGCAGCTTGTCGCCGATCAAACAGAGGGCCTGGTAATCGCCCTTGATAAGGCCGAATGCCTCAAAGTATGCCGCGTACTCTGTGTCGCTCATCCGCTTCAACGAGGGCGGCGCCACGCCCTGTCGCGGTTGGCCATTTCTTTTGATCATGCGTCTCCTTTCCGTACCCTCATTCAGTCTTCAAGAGATTGAGCAGTTCCGACCGAGGCACGAGTAGTTTGCCGCGCAGGACACGGCAGGGGCGAAGTTTTCCGCGCTGGATCATCCGGTAGACACTGAAGTAGTGCACACCTAATAGCTGCGCCGCTTCCTCGACGGAATACGCAAGGCGTTCCGAATCCGGTAGCGTTGTTGCGGGTGCCTGTGGCGAGGTATTCACTGCTTCGTTATTCCCTGACATTGCCGGGAGTGTAATCCGCGCCGGCTCGTAAGTTGTTCCCATTTGGGAACAAAATCGACTCTGCGAGACCGCGCGCCGACAACCCACCATTACGGCTTGGTTGCCCGCGTCGTGCTTATACGACCCGCCAGTGCGCCGATAGCGACGACGGATTGAGAGTGTTCCTGCAGAAAACCGCTCTGGCTCCGTGTAATGGGCAAAACGGCTTCGTAAAATTCGATTTGCGGCACGATCTCCAAGCGGCGCGATAAGCTTGGACGTTGGAACCTCAGCGCCCGCGCGTCGTGTCTGCCATCGGTCAGCAGTGAGAAGCGCCGCGTGTTGAAGTCGCGGACACGATCCGCTTGCCAATCGCTTTCGTGAGTCGCGCCAGTTGCGCCCTTCTTACGGCGACACACTTTCGAGAGGATGAAACCAAGTTCGCACCGGCTTGAACGTACAAGCCCTTGACGACGTGGTACGGGATGCCGTTGGTCTTGCAGATTTTGGCAAGGTTCACGCCTTTGGCATGGATAAGCACCAGTCCGCCCGGTCGCAATTTGAGAAACTGCGTTATGTCGATGGTGTGTTTGCCTTGAAGCTTCACGCGCGAATCGTATGCGCCCGGTCCGCCGGGGTCAAGCGGGACACGATCACCACGGCCCCGAACCTTCGTCGAAAGAGATGCCACGATAGAGGCGGGGCGGTCGCTTCGGGACGTGTGTGCAAATCTTCTCGCCCAGGATGCGAAGCGCAACGTGCGGAAAGCGGTCAGCCGTCGTCACGGGCGGATACCACTTCCTGAGTCGCCACGCCAGTCTTACGTCGCGTCGCAACAAGTCCATACCGCACACCAGCGCCGCGAACAAAATTTGCTCGTTGCTGTAGTGCGGATGCTGCAACCGGATATCCTCTAGCCATTCTTCAAGGCGTGGCGTCAACTCCACTCGGAACTGCGGCCCCCACTTCAGCGTCATACGGTCTCCTTAATCGGCTGTATGTTGCTCGGTTTGTCCACGGCGGGCGAATTGACTTCCCGCGACACGGGGTAAAACTCCATTTCGTCGGACGGATACTGCCTCAGAAGTGGCAACAACTTCTCAGGGTCTTGCGTTTTCGGGTCAAGCCAAGCCGTCTCAGCATCCCGTGTGAGAATCACCGGCATTCGCTCGTGGACGGGTTTCAACAGCTCGTTGGCTTCCGTTGTGACGATGGTACAACTCAGCACTTCCTCGCCTTCTGGCGACAACCAACGCTCCCAAAGGCCTGCAAACCCGAATGGCTCGCGCGACTTCAACACGATACGCAATGGTTGCTTTCCTCCACTGAGTTTCTGCCACTCGTAAAACCCGTCCGCCGGGATTATGCACCGCCGTTTCTTCAACGCTGCGCGAAACGCGGGCTTCTCTGCCAACGTCTCAGCGCGGGCGTTAATCATCCGGTTGCCGATACCGGGATCTTTCGCCCAGGACGGAATCAGTCCCCAAAGCATCTCTTTCATGTACCGCTTGCCGTCGTCACCAACAACAATCACTGCCTGCGTTGGGGCGATATTGAATCGGGGATTATATGTGGCCGATGCCGGTGGCAACGGTGCGCCGAAACGGTCAGCCACCTTTTCCAAATCAGCGGTCAGGGTGTAGCGCCCACACATTCCGCATTCACAATAGCTGGACATGCGTTGAAGAGCAACGTCGCGTTGCGGAGTCAAAACTTGTGGGACCATTTGAGCGGGCGGGTCTACTGTGCGCTGCGCCGCTGGGTACCACGACAGATGCACGGCCCAGACGAGGTCAAAATCTTAATGTAGCAACCGAAACAACTGACCTCGTGGCTGGAATCAACCGGCTTGTCGGCTCAAATCATGAATCTGACCATCGGCGCGGAGCCCTCGCTATCTTTCCAACCGCAATCACTTTTTCGGGAGAAGCTTTCGAGGACGTTCTTCGCTGCATCAACTCTGCCACTACCTCACGTAGCTGACGCCCCGTATCGATAGGGGGAAAGACTTCGTCCAGACGAACGTTGAACGCCCTGGCGAAGTAGAGCAATTCATATTCTTCCACGTGCACCAGTCGGGATTCGATCTTGGCCAGACTCACACGGCCGATGTCCCAGCCAAGTAGCTGTAGCTTCTCCGCGAGCTTTTCTTGCGACCATCCCCGCTGGTAGCGCAATCTTCTCACTTGCGGACCGATCATGTTCTGGCACTTCATCCGCTCCCCCTTTGCCCAGCGTGACAAAGGGGCACATGGAATAACCGGGTGACTTCCCACCGAAATGGCTCCGTGATAACGCGGAATGAGTCCTCAGTGCACCACAGGCCCGATATCCCCGCCATCGCAGGAATCAACGGATACCGCAACGCTGCATCGCCAGCTATGCACAACGACGTGGCCATCGCGCGCTTGTTCTAACGCGACGCGCGAAATCCGTCATGACGGGAAAAGGCAAATTCTCGTGTAGGTAAAAGGAGTAGGGTACTTGACAAATTCAGGGCATATCCGCATCACCCTGGTATCGCCACTACATCACTATGGGGAGGCAAACCATTAGACCGGAGCAGATTCCGTCTCCGCTTGCGAATCAGTCCACAAAACCGCAGCTCGAAGAACAGCGGGAGACGTTCCAAGTCGTAGCTTGACCCGGATGCGTTGCCGGTATAGCTCGACCGTTTTGTGATCGAGTGTGAGTTGCTCGGCGATCTCCTTAATATCCAGTCCACGCCCCAACATTTCGAAGACCTGCAATTCACGGGGACTGAGACTGTTAAGGGGATGTCGCGGCTCTATGGTTTCCCGGGTCATCGCGCAACTCGTAAACCACTTCAGCATCCGTGCGCTCAAGTATATGTTGCCGTCCAATATGGTCCGGATGGCGTGAACGATGGTCTGGACATCCTCGCCTTTATTCATATAGCCGCGCGCTCCCATGTGGAAACACAACGGGGCGTACAACTCTTCGGTGTGAGCGGAATGAATAAACATCCGCAGGCTCGGATAGCGAATATGCAGATCGCGGATCAGGTCCAACCCGTGGGATCGTTTCAGCGCGATGTCGATAATCACGATGTCCGGGCACAAATGCTCGACCATCGCCAAGGCCGGTTGCGCATCCTCAGCCTCACCGCACACGACCATGTCCGGCTCGCCATTGATCACGAATCGCAACGACATCCGCACGGAGGGATGATCGTCCACGATCAACGCTTGCCGCTTCTGCGAACCTTCAAACTTCGTTGGCGTCTCGCCTTGCATACGCCAACCCCCTTTCGACCCACCCTACATCTAAACCAGTAGCTATGAGGGCTTGACGACATGAATTGCAAGCCAAAAATGACGAAAATGGCGAATTTGCGCCTGGGATCATGGGGGTAGACCCGGTCGTTGCGGCGCTTGAATCTTGGTGACCGCGATGCTGGCGATATGGACGCCCTCGCCATTGGCAGCCGCCACGAAGCGTCCCGGCTGCAATTCCTTCACCCAATCAATCGTGAACTTTTGAAACGCCAAGGCCAACTCTCGCAAGTTCTTGCCCGTGATCTTCACCTCGTGGCTAGAGATGGTGATGTTGATCGTCTCGTCGGTTCCCGGCTCAAATTTCACGTGGGCTAGGTGTTGATACGGAAACAAATAGGAGGTTCCGTCAGCCAATTCTACCCGCAGACATCTTGGCTGACCGGCTCTGTTCCACGAGAGAGAATTCCCCTTCGGCTGGTCACCCGAAGGGACGTCTTTACTTTGGCTTCGTTTCATAGATTTCCTCAAACGGAAGGTGGTCGTCCGATGCCTTGTGCTTTGTCCATACTCACGCTCACGTCCATCCCTTGCCGGAGCGCCCCAGCCATGTCTAAGGCCAATTCGCGGTCACCGGACCGGCAGATGTTTTCCCGCAGTTGCTCCTTGTCGCTGGTGAATATCCGGATCCCCTTGCGCCCCCGCGAAATTGTCACGTACCACTGCTGCTGGTTGGTCGCAGCCTTGACGGCTGAATCGGAAAACAGGACGTACTCGACCGTTTTGCCCTGCGAGGCATACGAGGTGATGGCAAAGCCCCGCACGAACTGCCGGTAATCCGCGTCGAGCACCCGGCCATCCTGCAATTTGATCCGCCCATCAGCCATGACTTTCTGCACGGTCACTAACTCCCCGTTCACCAACCGTTGCCGCTGCCGGGTTCGGCTGTTGGCCTTCAATTGGAGACGGTCCCCGCCCGTCAGACGTAGCTGACGCATCTGGCACACGGTGAAGTGACCCGTTCGTCTGAAGGGGACAGTCCGAACCTTGTCCGTGCTCTCCACCACCAGACCTGTTTGTGTAATGGTTACCAAACGCGCCATTTCACCCCTTTCAAAGCCTACGGCAGGACGTTGGAACACCAGCACACGCTCATTCGTATACGAGCGTTGATCACGTTTCTGGGCATCGGTCAGATCGACCGGTTCGAACGTGGTGACAGTGCGGTCTTCCGCGCCGAGCAATCGACGGGATTTCAAGGCTTCTCGTACACGGTCATTGACCCTGTAGATTTCCGACCAGGTTTGCGACACCACCACCACCGACTGCCTGTTCACAGCCAGGTCGATGTAATGTTCCGCCAACCGATCTTGTTGGTCTGCCAGCGAACACGCGACAATGGCTTCTTGTTTGTCCAACCGGTCAAAAGAGCCGACGAAGTTCCCCTCAGAGGCTTCCTTGACGGCTTCCCGGTATTGTTCAATCCGGTGCTGTTCGGCGCGCGTCCACCCCCGCGCCGGATCCTGGCGACGAATCTCATTCAGCTCCGCCGCCTTCAGTCCTGAGTACTTCTCAATGGCGCGCAATGCATCCGATGCTTGCACGGCTCCGTGTTGGCGCGTGTCTCCGCTGAGGATGACCCGGCCAGAGTTGACACGGACATAACGGAGCAATTGTTGCATCTGCCAGGCGCCGATCTGGCCCGCTTCGTCAACGATGACGACCGCATGTGGCAGCATGTGCTGTTTCGTCAGAAACTCGCTGACGGTCTGTACGCGTCGGAATCCATCGCCCTCCAACCCGATGACTTGTTGTCGCTGCGGGGCAATGACCTGAATTGGATGACCGGCGGCCTCCAGTCCACGGCGCACTTCTCGCAGGGCGTAACTTTTGCCCGTGCCGGCCCCACCGCGAAACAGCGTGATGAAATCACGAGAATTCAGGATTTGACCAACCGCCACACGTTGGCCTGAGTCCAGTCTCGAATCGCGAAGGGTATGGCCGGGAGCCAACGGGTGGAATCGCCCGACACCGTTCTTCGCCAGGCAAACAATCTCCCACTCCAGCTCCAATGTGCCTTTGGTTGTGACATTGCGTGGTTTCCGTTCGTTGCGGATGTAGCCACGATCCCGAGTGGCCTGCTGCAACTCTTGAATAGTCACGTTCTGGCCACGGGCGTGCTCCAAGGCGTGCCGCCACAGCTCATGCTCAAGAACAACAGAACGACGGTCGAACAGGTGTTCCTCGGCCCAAGTCACTGCGGCCAATGCACCACCCCCGATTTGCTGAACCCGTTTGGGTGTGCTGTTCTTCAGACTGACGAGGGCCTGCTTATCCATGGCGGAGATTTGGGTGTCCCAGTGACGCCGCAAGTCCTCTAGATGAATCCCTTTGATTTTGCGCAGCCGGTCGTTCTGGGCCATGTCTTCACGAATGTCCTTTACGTTGCCATCGCGTAGATGAGGTTTTTCCGCCAGCAACGCCTGTGTTTTCTCATCAATCTCCTGATGCCGCTTCGAGAACCGCTGGCAGAGTTCCGGGGATACCCCCTTGATCTCGAAGTCGCCACGGGGATGGTGCTCCAGTTCGTAACCGAATTCCCCGAGTTCACGCGCCAGCGCATGATAATAGACGTTCTCGACGTATTTCCGGGCCCGCAGCATCTCATAGTTCTGCAACGCCTTCCAACGGTTTTCTTCCGGGTCGAATGTTGCGTTGAACAGGATGCAATGGCTATGGAGGTGCGGATCTAGGGCGCGTGAGGTCTCATGACGAAACATGGCGCAGACGATATTCGCCGTGGTTCGGTCCGAGAAACTCCCCCCGACACGTACCCGCGTGGCAGCGAACCGCTCCAACTCCCTGACCGCCGCCACGACAGCACAGTTGTGGGCGTCCACGATGCGGGAGTCGCGACCGACCAGTGCGGCAATCGAAACCGATTTGGGAGGCGAAAAGGTAAAATCGTAGAACACGCGTCGATTCGCCACCTCGTGCACTTCCCCGGCGTCTCCAGCTACCGTCCGAGTCGTTTTGAGCCGTTGCGTCAGTCGTTGGCCGGTGCGCGGATCGAGGTTGTCGCAAAGACGAAGGAACTCGTCGCGCTGAACCGTTCCCGCGAGGTGGAGAGACTCCGCCCCTTTGCCTAACCACTGTCCGGCAATGGATTGTCCTTCGCTGTAATAATCGCCTGCACACAGGTGCTCTTCGAAATACTCCTTGGCATTGGCCAGGCGGTACTGTGTTTGGGGCGACAGCATGCGAGGGGTTCTACCACTTGCCACCGCGAAACTTGTTCCCATTTGGGAACAACATTCTCTGCCGGATGCGCTTTACTCCAGCGCATGGAAAGATTGTACGCCCGACCCCTAGCTCCCGCTAGAGGCTTAAGTGCCACCGGGATGACAATCACCTGTACCAATGAATGAGCCGTCTACATCCGATCAGGCGAACCACCGATTTGCCGAGGCCGTGCGTGCCTATGCCCCGACTGTGCCACGGAAGTGGCAGAAGCTTCTCACGCTCAAGTCAGGGATTGCCGAGCTTCGGCGCAGGGGCGCGTCGTACCAGGCCATCACGGAAATTCTGCGTGCCGCCGATGTGCCGGTTTCGCGCACGACTGTCGCGCGGTTTTGCCGGGCCGTACTGCACCTCTCCCATCCACGGAAGCAGCGCCGTCCTGCTTCCCGACACTCGCCATCACAACCACAGCGCTCTTCCGTGCCGCCCGTGAGCACCGGCGGACCGCGCATCGCCGACCCCCGGACGATCTAGCCATGCAAAGGCAGCTAAATCTGATTCTTAACGGAAAGGGCGGCGTCGGGAAGAGTTTCTTTGCCGTCAACTTCGTCCAGTACCTCAAAGACCATCAGATCAAGCATACTGTCATTGACACGGACAATGAGAACTCGACCTTGAAGCGATTCCACCCGGAGGCGCGATTCGTGAATCTGGCGAACGCACGGGAACTCGACGAACTCGTTGTCGCCGTCGAAACCGTGCCGCTTGTGGTGGTGGATTGCCGGGCCGCGTCGACGGACCTGTTCGTGGACTATTTCGCCGAATTAGCTGTCTTCGATGTCCTCAAAAGTATGGATGCAGTTCTGACGGTTGTGTCGCTGATCAATCACGATCTCGACAGCGTGGAACAGGCCCGGATCATCTCGAACGCATTTGACCGCCGGTGCCGCTATCTGGTGGTGAAGAACCAAGCCCTGTCGGAGCACTTCACGATTTACGACGCTAGCGAGACACGGAAGCGATTGCTGGAGGAACTCGCCGCCAAGGAAATCACCATGCCCAAACTCCATGACTGGCTGGTCGCCTTGCTACAGCAGGACAATTTGCCGGTCGGGCAGGGGATTCAGCATCAGAAATTCTCCCTCATGGATCGCCAGCGGCTCAAAAACTGGCAGCGGCAGTTCCACGAACAAATCGACACCGTCTGTCAGATCATTTTGCCGGGTGAGCCATGAGCGACGAAGACCCAAAACAGGCGCTGAAGAACGCCATACTGGAGTGGCGGAAGAAGTTCAATGTTCAGGACGGCGATCCGATCCTGGCCGCCGTGGAATTATGGGAAATCTACTTCACCCATGCCCAACTCAATGGACCGAAACCCCCGTCGTTTGAAGACTTCCGCAGTACGATGGAACAGTTGGAGCGGCTATGCGGCGACTTCACGGGACGCGCCGCTGACATTATCAAGGAAATGCGGGATGTGCCGAAGATCCGCAATGACCTGAACCGGTTCCCGATATTCGCCTTGGTGTTCAGTGCTGCTTTGGCCCTGCTGGCGGGCATCCTGATCGGTAGGTATGCACGGTGAGCAACGCTCGGTCTCTCGGATTCACAGTCGCCGGCTTGTCCCTTGCCGCCGGTGCGTACTTTCTCCTGCGTCATGCTCCACCGCTCTCCTGGACGTTCGCGGCGGTTTTTGGGACTCTGGCGGTTAACGCGATTGCGGCAACGCGTCGCCGGCCTGGTAACGCAATCGTGCACCTGAAGGGACTGTCGTGGTCACGTGAGGACTTTTGTCGCGGCTGGCTGATTACGGGCGACACCGGCTCGGGGAAAACCCGCTCCGGGATTACCCCGCTTCTATATCAAGTCTTCCAGAATGAACCGCATTGGGGCGGCCTGTGCATTGATGACAAGGGCATTTTTTGGGAAACGCTCTCGGAGATGGCCCGGCATTTCAACCGGCAAAACGATTTGATCCTGCTCCAGATCAGGCCCGACAACGCGCTCCTCAGTTGGAAACCAACCCACACCTACAATCTCACGTCCGATACTGGCATCCCGTACAGCACGTTTGCCAAATTCGTCGTCGATACCGCCACCAGCCTCAGTCAACAGGGCGACAAGGGATTCTTCAAGAGCCAGGCGCAGACCCACATCGCCCACGCGTTGGAGGCCCTGCGCGAAGTTCAGGCCGACGTGACCTTGGAGAATGCCCACGATCTACTGCTGAACGACGAGGAATTGGACGACACGCTCGCCGAGTTGTCGGAAGGCTACCCGACCGAGCGTCGCCGCGCGCTCGTGGAGCATCTCCAGTTCCGCTACCGCACCCAACCGCCGGAACAGATGGGCGGCGTGAAGGAGACCATCGCCAACTACTTGCATAATTTTCTGAGCCCCGACATTGCCCAAGTCTTTTGTCCCGGCAACAACACCTTCGAGTTCAGCGACATCGACCGAGGAAAGATCATCTGCGTCGCCATGCCGCAGAAGTACCAAACCGAACGTCGGTACGTGAACACGTTCCTGAAGATGCTGTTCTACACGCACGTCTTGCGGCGCTTCGACCGGCCAAAGGAACAGCGTAAAGACAAGAATCTCCTCATTCTGTGGGCTGACGAAGCGCAGCGATTCGTCACCTCTAACGACGAAGGAATGAGCGACTACAACACGATCGACGTGATCCGCGAAGCGAACGCCACCATCGTTGCCGCCGTGCAATCATCTACATCGTTACTACCGGCGTTGGGAAAGGAAAAGGCGAAGGTCCTCGTGCTCAATCTGCGTAACCGGATCATTTTCAAAGCCGCGGACGAGGATGGCGCACTAGACAGCGCCGATTTCCTTGGCAAGAAGCGGGTTGTCAAGAAATCATGGGGCGTTTCCGCCGGCCAAACCAACCGCAGCTACGCCGAGCACGAAGAACACAAGCTCAAGACCCACATTCTCCGCGCACTGCCGAAGCACACCGCAGTTCTGGTCCATTGCGAACATGGCTTCAAACGCACTGTTTTGCCACCTATCGAACCGAACGGCAAGGTCTCGCGGTGGTTCAGGAGGGAATGGTTTTGAGTGCTTGGAAACGGCTGGATTCGCGGGTCAGGTTTCGTGATACTCAACCTGATGCGAACCAAGCGGCATGAAGCAGCGGACAGGATGAGCATGCTGAGAGTGTTCGTCAGTTCCGTCCAAAAGGAATTGGAAGACGAACGGGTCATCGTTCAGAATCTTCTGAACACCGACTCTTTCCTTACGGCTCACTGTGCTCCTGTGCTCTATGAGTTCGAGCCCGCCTCGGCTGACAAGGCATTGGAGGGATGTCTCAAAACCCTCGATACCTGTGAGGTTTACTTGCTCATCATCGCGGTGCAATACGGTGCGCCTCTTGGTGAGCTTTCGATCACTCATGCAGAATACCGTCGCGCCAAGGAACGGAAACTGCCCGTACTGGCCTTCATCAAGGGCGAGCGTAACATGAAGCGCGAGGAGGGCACCGACCTCCTGCTAAAGGAATTGGAGTCCGATGGCTACAAGTACAAGCGCTTTGGCAATGTCATCGAGTTGCAAAAGGAAGTCCGGGCAGCGCTCGTAAAGCTGCTCAAAGACCAGTTTGGCGTGGCACCGTCCACAGACGAGAACGAAATCGCACAGCAGACCATCGAGGCTACCTCCACCTTCGAGTCGCAGCCGATGAAACGACTGTCTTGGGAGAATCTCGACCACGCTGTTATTCGACGGTTGATCGCCACGGCTGAGGCGAGAAACCCCGAGGACATTTCCCCGGCTGACCTTTTGGCTGGGGCGTCGCTGCGTGGCCTCCTCTGGCACGACGCGGATTCAAACGAGCACTACGCCACCGCAGCCGGCATCGTGCTGCTGTCGAAAGACCCGTCAGCCGTTTTCCCACAATGCCGCATCCTGGCGGACGCGTACCGGACCACGGAGCCTGACGGCCAGCCGCGCGACCACGAAGACATCCGTGGCCCCATGCCGTTGGCTATTGACCGCGCCATCGCCTTCATCGACCGCAACACGCGGCACCCGATGAAGGTGGTTGGCCTCAACCGCGTTCGGTTGGATGAATATCCTGTCGAGGCATTGCGGGAAGCCTTGGTCAATGCCGCAGCACATCGACGATACGAAGACGCCGGGCGCAAGATCATGCTGGAAGTGTTCGCTGACCGGGTGGTCGTCTCCAGTCCCGGCATGCCGCCCGCCCCGATCACTTTCGAGCGACTGCGCAAAGGCAAGTATCGGCCCTGTTCCCGCAACCCTGTTTTAGCTCAGTGCCTGTCCTACTTCCATCGCATCGAGGAGCGCGGCAGTGGGTTTCGCCGGATGCGTGACGAGATGCTCGATCACGGATTGAACCAGCCGCTGCTCGGCAGTGACACCGGCTATTTCCAAGTCACGTTCCCCGGGCCGGGCGATGACCTTGACCGCATCCGGGTGCCTGAAACCCAACTCACAGTGACTCCAGCGGTGGAGGAACAGCTTAACGAGCGGCAGAAGGAAATGGTTGGCCTGCTGGTTCGCGGTGAATCCCTAACCAGTCGCCGTTGTCAAAAACTCTTTGGCGTGACCGGACCAACCGTGGCGAGTGATTTTGCCCTGTTGGTGGAACTTGGACTCGCCCAGCAGCAAGGCAAAGGACGGTCAACCAGGTACGTCCTGACCATCAAACCGAATCGTTAAGTAATCGTAAAGCAATTACCCGTAATCGTTAAATGCACGACCACCACAAACTAACCCACCGAAATCGACTGACGTTCAGATAGAATCGACCGATTCGCCGCGCTCCACCGGGAGCGGAATCGTCAGTTAATCGTCAGCTTCATGGCCCTAAGCCGAGGAAACCAAAACTGCCCTTCGCGAACTCAATTTGAATGACGATGTGACCACAACATGATGTCCGGGCTCGGCAAAGAAGCTCTTACGCTAGGGGAACTCGCCCACGGAATCGCTCCGAAGTAACGTAGCAATAAACACCTACTTCAATGGACACGACGGGTTGAAAGTCCCTACGCTTCCATATGCTTTCTAACAGTGCCGTCACTCCATTTCTCGTTCGCGTGCTTCCGTGTCGCCTCTGAGGAACACCAACACCTGGCTTCCCGCCTCGATAATGTCGCCATCGCAGAGTTCCCGTTCCCGAGTTTTCTCCCCATTCACATACGTCCCGTTCCGGGAATGGAGGTCTGTGATTATCGCGCTTTCGCTACGGATACAAACACAGAAGTGCCGGCGCGAGAGTTTCGGATCGTTGATAACGTGACTGGAGGGCGGTTCGCGACCGACCGCGACTTCTTGACCCACCAGCACCGCATGGACCTGGTTGTCAGTTCCCCGGTAGAACAAATGCGGCTGGGATGGCAGTTCTCCCGCGTCACGAATAATCTCTGCGACATACTTCAGCCGGTCATACAACCCGCGCGGCGCGTCCAGCGCAGCGTCAAGAGTCGGTCCTGCGCGCCGCAGCCAATTCTCAATGTTCTCGTTCATCTGTTCCCCAAATATGTTTGGCCACGGATGAGCGCAAAGTCACACAGCGCGAGACACAACCCGTGTTTATCAATGGTCAAATCCATATGTTTGTATTGACTACGAGCGTGCGCATCTTACTCGCCCAACTCAGTGGTTAGTTTTTCCACTTCACGCCGCAATCGTCGAATGATGCGATTCTTGATCTGATATACCGCGTTTTCCTTGATGCCGAACTGCTTCGCCACTTCACCGACCTCTTGTCGCTTGAGCACGTAGGCATTGAAGACCTGCCACGTGCGTCCCGCAACTGAGGGATCTTCCCGTACTCGGCGCAGTGCTTCATCCTGAATGCTCGCGCGCCAACTCTCCTCCGATGCCTTTCCCGGCAAAGTTGCTAGCTCATCCGCCAGTTTGTCGGCGTAAGACAGCCCATCGTCACCAACCGTCGCATCCAACGACTCCTCGCCACGACCTCCCGCGCGACGCAACGCAGCGAGTGTTTTGCGGTGCACAATGGTCAGGAGGAAATTGCGAAACTTGCCCTTTTTGGGATCGTAGTGGAAAGTTGGCATCTGCCGGAGCAGCACGACCATCGTCTCTTGCAACACATCATGCGCGGAGGTTTCGTCGAGTCCCAGTTTCTGCGCGTACCGGACAATGACTGCCCAGTACATCTGGTAAAACTCCTCCCACGCGCGCTCCTCTTTTGGGTCGCGCATGCGTTCCAGCAGTGATTGGCGAGTAGGATGCACGGGCACAAGTTAAGAACTTATTACGGTAGGCAAAACCGGCAAATATCGACAAAGGACTTTATGCACTTGTGGAGAAAATAGATTCGAGCCCGCTACGAAAGCGAATCCCCACGTTCCTGTCAGTCGGTTGAATCTCATCTAAAGAATCACTGTGATGTAAACACTGACCATCGCACGGTTATTCCCGCGTGATTGATATTTCTGCATAACCCGTCGAGGACACGTTCCATGTAATCCTGAATTGATGGTCATTATGACTGAATGACCCTTGGCCGCCATTACCAGCAGGCTGGCCAAAAAGAATCTTTGCGATGAACCCCCTGGTACAGACCATAATGTCCCTTTTATTTAAAAAATACACCAACATCGAGTCACCGTCGACGTTTACACGCTGTCCCCGACCGCTATCTTTGCCGCTCCACGAGTAGTAACGGATGATCTTGTTGCGAAGCTGCTGAGCCTCTCTATGCTCTGGGTCAATCTCAAGAACTTGATCGAGTGCGGCGATGGCAACTTTTGCGTTCGCCTCGCTGTCGTTGGCCTTGGCCTTGGCCAACAAATGAGCTATTTTTTGAATCTTTTCGCGTTCCGCAAGCTCTTGTGCTTCATGTGCTAATCGGTCTGCTTGTTGCTCCGGCGTCTCAATTGCATCCAACGCCCGCGGGAGCTTGTCCGCGTCCAGCCGGTCCTCCAGCACCGAGATAAACTCAGCCAGCCTACGTTTATCGAACTCATCCAACTCACTTTCGACAGCTTGCAGCAGCCGTTCGCCCATCTGGTAGAGGTCGCGGTTCAGTTTCTGGTCGAGGTAGAGCTGTTTCAGCTTGGCAAGACGATCGGTACGAAGTTGCCTTACCTGGGCGGTTTCCAATAATCGCCGCCGTAACTGCTCCAGATTCAAAGCCAGCAGAAACCTGCTGCCGAGTTGGCCTTTGAGTTGCGGGTACTGCTCGCCGCCTTGCTGGCGAGCGGTTTGCTCGGTACGGTCCTTGACGTAATTCCAGAGTTCGTCCACTGTCACCACACCGTCCTTATCAATGTCGGCCTGACCGCGAAGCCCTTGAATGACCTGCCAAGTAAACGCCGAGAAACCGTAACCAGGATCACTCTTGTCTTTGATCACAACGCTGAGTTGATCACCCTTGCTGGCGGTGATGGCCACGCGGCCCTCGCCCTGAAACCTCGGGAAGATCGCGGCTAAATCAAGCAGCGACTTCGTCTGCTGCAGGTTGGCCGTGGCAGCAGAGTAACAAGCATCAATTAAGGCTACCAACCGTGTCGTCTTCACCTCGCCGAGCAGTTCGGTGATGTCCGTTTCGGCTAGGGCGGTAGCGCGAAGCTTGTCAATTTGAGTGTTGTTCATTACCCAGTAAGCCCTGCCGCGTTCATCTGTAGCCCCGTGTCCGGAAAAGAAAACTACGACAAGGTCTTGCTGTCCGGCGCGACGACCGAGTTGATCCAACGCATCAATCACGTTCTCCTTCGTCACCTGTTGGTCGGTGAGTAGCGTGACGTTCTCCTTCGAGAACATCCCGATGGCTGGGTCAGTGAGGGTTTCATACAACGCCTTCGCATCATTCACGCACGCAGGCAACTTCGGTATCCGCTCATCTGCGTATTGACTCGCTCCGATGACCACCGCAAACCGATTCGGTGTTTTCAGAGCATTGGGTAGCGAGGCAATCGCCTCTTCTACACCGATGCCTTTTTTCGCATCCTCGGCGAGTGCCGCACTTGGCCAATGCCACCCGAACAAGACTATCAGAATTGTTAGCCGCAAATGTAGCCGGATTCTTGCGAATGGAATTGTTTTGGCCCTCATCCTTCACTCCTCACAATTCGCCCCTGCCGCATTACCTTCCCAACGTAAGTGCCGGATCGAATTTGCTGGCGACCCTTGGCTACTGGCCGTTCTTGTTTCCTTGCCAACCTGCTCGGAGACGCTCTCCGAGAATTGTGAAGCCATCTTCGACCGAGTGTCGGCATTGCTTCATTTCACCACCCCCATCACAATCTCCCCGGCCACCTCATCGGCGCTCATCAGCGGTGTTTGCGTATTCTGCGTGGCTTGCGGAACCTGGGCGGTGACGTACTCATACAGCTCCGACACGGTGACGATGCCGGTGTGATTCTTGTCCGCCTCTCCTTGCAAACCTCTGAGGAGGTAGTACGTGAACACTCCATGACCTAACTCATCTTTCTCCTGGCTGACTTCAGACCCGCGCGAAGCCGTCATAATAACCCGCCCAATGCCGGTGTCCCGCAGGCGTGCCAATAGATTGTCTTGATTAATGGAGCGGAAGTCCGTGCCCGTGGGCATCAACGTACGCCCACCGGCGGCGCCGGAATAGCAAGAATCTGCAATAAATATGACGCGGTCACTGATCAGGCGACGGAAAATGGTGCGGACTTCCTCCATCGCCAGCGCGGTGGAAAACAACGAGTCGCGCTCCGCGTTTACCGGCAAGAGGTACTTGGCCACGCCATCTTGATCGGGCGAATGAGGGTCAGCTTCAGGCGCGCCGTGCCCGGAGAAATAAATGATGACCGTATCATTCTTCCCGGCGCGCTGGCGCACCTTCACTCCGAGAACGTCCTTGATGTTCTGCAACGTGGCTTCCTCGTCGGTGAACAAGTAGGTGTTGGCTGCGGGCACGCCGAGATGCTGTTCGAAGCATTCCGCCACGCTTCGTGCATCGGCGACCGCGTATTTCAGATGCGGAATGCTCTGGTCTTGGTACTTGTCGATACCGATGCAGACCACATAAATATTGCCCTTATCTTTCTCATAAACGACCGACAGCGTCTTCTCTGTTTTTAGGCCATCTGCGTTCCACGCGGTGATCTCAATCTGATTCTGACCCACTGCGAGGTTTGCCGTGAACGCAAACGGATACTCTCGGCCAAGCCCCGTCGTCTTTGCCTCGACGCCAATCCCGCGTTGGCCTTCGATCTGGACAAGCTCGCCGTTGAGCTTGAACTCGGCACGGCTCACGGCCTGATTGTCCACGATTACACCGCTGACCTCGACGTGGGAGACCGCAACCTTCGCATCGTTGAGCGGTTTAGACACTGCGATCAACGGCGGCGCCTTCTGTAGAATCTCGATGACACCCACTGATGGAGCCGTAGCTGCGACCTCCGTTGGCGAAGGCGGCTCAAATTGGACACCTGAGCGATGCACCCAGCCGACGCCAATCTTCGGCAACTCAACTCGCAACCACTCGCCGAGTTCGCCCGTAGCATCCAGCGACGTGCCCGGCTTGGCTCGCGCGATGACGCTGGTGTCATTACCAGCTCCACTCTGAACTGCAATCTCCTCCTTGCCGACATAAACGGTGGATTTGTAAACCATGATGCTCGGCGGCAGTTCGCTATCCAACGCGAGCACCAGCGACTCGTCATGCTGCTGGTTTAGATACCGATCCACGATGTGAATTGTGGGAGTGAGTTTGTCCACCTTGGCGGTCTTCTTCGTGGTAACGGTCAAGCGCGTCTGCTTGGTCTCGCCGGCTGGAATCTCTCCAATGACAGCCTCGGGTACATTAACAATAACTCCTTCCTCGGAAATCCCATCCATGGACACTTTCACATCCTTGGCTGAACCGTCTCCGATATTCTTCACAGAAACGAGCAGGTCAACGGCTTCGCCCTTCTGGATGCGACCATCTCCATTTCCGACGGAGTTGCCGGAATTGTCATCAATCACCTGCACACTGGTCGCAAATCTAGGTCGGGCCAACCCGCGCACCATGATCCGCGCCTGCACAGGGTCAGGTTGATACCCATTCAACTCCGTCCATTTGAATGTGACCACCACCGGTCCTGTGGGCTGCCCCTTCGGGATTTCCACATTCCTGGTCAGCGTCAATGACTCATTCGTGTTGACTTTGCCAAACTCAAATTTCAGGCCGTCGAAAGCGCCTGCCGCCGATTCCCCAGTCGCCATCAGTTGGTAAAACTCACCTTTGCCAACATTTTTCACAGCGATCGAAATGTCACATGTGGAGCCAGCTGCAATTTCCCCCTCTGTGGTTATCACAGAAATCTGGCCAAACGGTGGAAGCACAGGGGTTCCTTTAAAAGCCATGTTATCTGCGCGAACCCTCTGGGCAATCATCTCGATACGCTGTCCGTCCAGATCGATGGAGCCTAGAGTGATCCAACGGTTCTCTTGCAGTGCAAGTACCGAAAGCGCACATGGCTTGAGCGTGAGTGCGTCCCTAATGTCCTGTGCTATTCGGAACTCAGCAACACCGTTATTATCCGTGCGCCCAGAAAAAGATGTGCCGCCGCCTAGGCATTGGACCCTGACAGGAATCCCGTCAGCAGGTTTCGCTTCTGTTGATTGGAGACCCTTCTGAGTTCTCCTCTTGTAGACGGAGACATTGGAACTACCCCCCACAAGGGGTTTCCACAGGAACTTTCCGCCGGTTAGGATGTCAAGAGGAATGGGCAAACCGAAACTTATAAAGCATGCACCGCCATACAGCAAAAGACCGCCGCCGCTGTAATTCTCAGTTTGGTGATAATCTTCCTGCAGGTCATAAGTTTTAGTGTCTGATTGTTCGACTCTTATTAAGAACACCTCGGGCTCTTGCTGCCATTTCGACTCTGCTAATGTTAGCGTTGACTTAACAACTCGCTCATGTTGTCTCGTTTCCCTCACCTTTTCAGAGCTTGTTGTGGCGCACCCGAAGTCTATCATCAGCAGAAACAAGAGGGGCAGAAGAACCATCGCATGTGATTTACGGGGACACGTGTCGTCGTGATGGGTAATATTCACATTCGCACTCCTCTCCCGTTTCTGAGGCCGTTTGCTGCATGCGTCGTGTAACTACATGCGGGTTCCTTCGTCCTAGTGGGCCGCATTATGGTCAACCCCCGCCCCAAACTCAAGCCGCAACAGGCTTCACTAGTATCAGCCCATCTCAGTTGCAACGGGGGCAGGTCAACTACTCCGACGGTTTCCACGTTTCGTCGGGATTGTATTCTTCGATCTCCTTGGCCAACTCGTCGGTCTTTTCGCCAAGGTTTTTTTGATAGACCTTGCCCTGCTGATTCACAATAAAAGTCATCACGCCGGAGTTCCCCCACTGGGCGGGGTAGGCGAGCAACGCGAAACCCGCAACCATGTGACCGTTGATGACGTAGTCGAACTTCCCCCCGGGGGCGTCTTTACCCTGTTTCCTCAAAATTCTGAAAATGTAGCCATGAAAAGGGTCGTGTTTGCGAGGAGTTGCGCTCACACTTTCTTGGCTATAGCCTTCTTCGCACGCGCTGGCCACCAAGGGACCGAATGGGCTCTCCTCTTCGCCGGGTTTGGTTGCCCAATATAACCCGTCTTTCTTTCCGAGTGTGCTTTGCATCCTCTGGGCATATTCCATGACCCCGTTGCCGTCATGGTCCTTCTGGATGTATTCGCGTTGCGCCTTAACGTAGGCGTGGCAAACCTCCAAGGCGCTTAATTCGTTTCCACCTATGCGCCGGTTAAGGATTTCTTCCTTGCCGGCCAGAGTATCAAAAAACCATTTATCGCCTTTTTGGGTCAGAGGGATCGGAAAAGGCCAGTGCTCGGTGCCCAGGCGGAGAACCACGGTTCCATTGTCCTGCTTGGCCAACTCAATGGACTCGGCCAAGCGTTTGGCAAAATTCGCAAGATTATTCGCACGCTGGACCGGATCGGGATTGGTTATCTCCCGTATCGACGGGCCAAATAGTCTCTGCAACGCATTTGTGTCACCGGTTTTCACGGCGTCCTGTAACGCCACAACGGCTTGGTCCGGGGACACAAAAAGGGATTGTTGGCTATCCTCTGTAGCGGCGATGACCGCTGGGGTCGTCCATGCGGAAGCCAATCCGGCCACAAGCACAATTTGCATCGTGATTTTCATTCTAGGTACCTTAAACATGTTTTCTCCGTTCAGACGTAACGTGTCTTCAAAACGTGCTTTGGGTTGTGTGCTTCAGATTATCGCTTTCGTGGATTCGTGACGCCAACTCGGCTGGCAGAGCCACGGTTGCTGGCAGCACTTGCCATTGAACCATTTCCATAGCCTTGAAACGCGCTTTGCTGAGCCCGCTGCTGCGCTGCCTGCTGTTGTTGCTGTTCTTGGCGTTGCTGCTGCTGCTCTTGTTGACGTTGCTGTTCTTGGCGTTGCTGTTGCTGCTGCTCTTGTTGACGTTGCTGTTCTTGGCGTTGCTGTTGCTGCTGCTCTTGTTGACGTTGCTGTTCTTGGCGTTGCTGTTGCTGCTGCTCTTGTTGACGTTGCTGTTGGACCCGCTGTTCTTCCTGCTGCCGGGCCGCCGCCTCCTCAGCTTGCCGCTGAGCCTGTAACTGCTGCTGCTGTCGGCGAGCAATTTCAGCACGCTGCTGCTCATCACGTTGACGGGCAAGATCCTGAGCCCTTTGTTGCTCAGCTTGCTGACGAGCATACTCTTGAGCACGTTGCTGCTCCGCTTGCTTCTGAGCAAATTCCTCGGCGCGATGCTGCTGCTCTGCCGCCGCCCGTTGTCGCTCAATCTCCTGATCATGCTGCCGCTGCTCGGCTTGCTTCTGAGCAACTTCCGCAGCGCGCTGCCGTTCCCTTTCCCGCAAGTTGGCTGCCGCCTCCTCAGCCTGCCGCTGTTGTGCCGCCGCCGCCTCGGCACGCTGCTGCTCTTGACGTTGGCGGGCCACCGCCGCTTCGTCAATCTGCCGCCGACCGGCGTCCGTCTCGCTGACGTGCGCCTTGTTAACGACCGTCGGCACGGTAGTCCGAGGTGCGACGCTGAGGTGCGACGCCTGGCGGCTGATTATCCCGCGTTCTTGTTCGCTCTGTACTACGGACGCTCTCTCATATGTGCCGAAGACTGAGCTTTTGCGAGCCTCGACTTGCCTGGTTTGTGCGCTGGCCTGCCGCCGTGCGATGACCGCTTGCGGGGTTTCGTGCGTCGTGGACACTACACGGGGGGCATACACTGCCACCGATTCGCCGGAGATCGTACCGCTCCGTATGGGGTGGCCGGCCTCGATTTGCTGATTGACGATCCTCAGCTGCTTGATTGCTTGATGCGTTACTTTTTGAATGCGCGCGATTGACGGTCCGCGATCGATAATGCGGTGATTGTAAGTGTAGTTGTTCTGGATGGCGGTCGTCGTATTGTAGATGCGAGTCACCTCTGTCCGCGGTAACCGGAACCGAACTAGCTCCCGCTCGCCAAAGCTCTTGGCCGGCACGAAAGTGAACTGCCGAGATTCCATACCAAACGAAAAATCCGCGCTCACCCGCTGCCCATGGAAGGAAAAACCAACCCCGGCTTCGTACCGAGCCTCCGATGGCAACGGTGCCCATCCAATCGCCTCGTCAGATTGCCGCCAACTCACCCACGCGGGTCCCCACACGGTGTCTGGTTGCCAGATCCAGCCATACCTAGGATCTAGATTCCAGCGGCCATAATGGAAGGGTGCCCAACCCCAAGAATAAGTAGACTGCCACAACCAGCCGCAGTCGGTGTAAACCCAATAACCGCCTTGACAGTACGGGCTCCAGCCACTGTCAGTGACCATGACCGTTGGCTGCCAATACCACGTGCCATCGACATTAAGCCAACTCCCGTAAGGCGACAGCGCGTCATAGAAGGAGGAGACATCGACAGCATCCGGCGGTGGGGCTGTGACATCAGGAGCGTCCAGTACGGGCTCCTGCACCACTTCTTGGACCGGGGGAACAGCACTTTCGACGTTTTCACCAGCGCCTGCACCGTTTTCCTCGACCACGTCCTGTGGCGGTGGAACACTGACATCGGGCAGCGGCGCATTACCTGCCACTTGCAGGGGAGGTTCTGGCGGTGGTGGTGAGGCTTCAGCTTGGGCGGTGCTCGACTGGATTTCGTTGAGTGCCGGCGCAGGCTGCGGCGCCGTTCCCTCCACTTCAACCACTGGTTGGCTGCCTACTGATACACCTGCGGCAAGCTTCTTGCCATGTTCGACCACGGCCTTGATCATGTCTGTCGATACGCCAAGGTCGTTGAGGTACAGAATCTCATCCACGGTAAGAGCATATGCCACCGGCGAGGCGTCAATGTAGGCAGTCAACGCCTCGTCATTGGCGCCAGATTTCACCACTTTGACAAGATCTTCAAATCCTTCCGAGGCGTCTGCTTGGCGAGCCGTGATCTGCGCGACGAGCATGACGACACTGGCAACAATCAGCAGGATTTTCATTGGGCACTCCGTTCTCTGTCATCGGTTGTCAGTTTGAGGTGTCCCCTGATTGGCTCAGAAGCCGTACCAAGTGCTTGTTTCCACTCGAAAAACGCCATCGTAGGCCGACCGGGTAGAATTGACACGTGCATTAGGAGTATTCTCCTCGCCTTTTGTCGGTCATCACTGTGTTTCTTGCACACTCAAGACCTACAAATAAGAATCGCATCGACTCCGACGAGAGAGTCAATCTTTGCGCGGACAAGACGCTTATGTCGACCGTATAGAACAGGCCCCAAACGGGATGCGCATCGGATTCAAACACTCGGCTGCCGAAAAGGCAAGGTTCTTTCGAACGTCGCAGGAAGGCACAGAGAAAACACGGACGGACAGCATTTGCACGCTCAAATTGGTGAAGAGCCGTATGGATATGGCGGATCGCACCACTGTTGATTCCCGAGACCGGGTCGTCATTGCATTTGACGCCCGTGCCGTACTGCTGTGCGCGTGCGTTTATCGCCATGCAGGCCATGAAGAGGAAAGCGACCGCCGCGTGTATAGTTTGCTTCCTCATTGGTTTCCTCCGTTGGGATTCAGTTCTGTTCATCGCCTCGTGACGATATTGCACGACACCGTTGTGTTCTTACGCGGCATGGCGTGTCCATCGCCCGTCGAAAAAGATGTTTATTTTCTCGACGTCCCCGCATAAGATTTCACCACCGAGGCGAATACTGGCTGTAGGAGAACTAGTTGTTGCATGAGCCGCCCGCGATGGGCATGGAGGAGCGAAAATGAAACCTGCAGTGAAGTCCGTCATCATGTTAGCCGTATTGTTTTCTTTGGCGGCACCGAGCCGCGCCGCCACCAAACCCACCGATAAAACCACCAACCTTCCCGCTGTCTGGCAGCAGGCTGGGCCACAGGAGCGATTGAAAGCCGTGCGCGTGGCGGAGTTGGATGCCACGCGGTTGTTGTTGGAGCGGGTGTACGGCGTGAAAATCACATCAGACACCACCATTTACGACCTCGCACTGGACAGTGACGAAGTGCGCGCTGCCGTGCGACAAACCATCAGGGGCGTCACTAACACGGAGGAGCCGGAGTATCGTGAAGATGGTCAGGTTGGGGTCGTGCGTGGGGTCAAGTTGCGCCAAGTGTTGGAGACCATCACGGAGACAATCAAGGAGCAGAAAACGTGGCGGGGCACGATCAAGGTGGAGGACGTGGAGAACGTTGAACGACAGAACCAGGACACGAAGATCAATGTGATGGGTAATGGTGCGCTACCCGGGTCGGAAGGGCTTGCGAAGATTCAGGCCAAACGCGCAGCAGAGATTGACGCGTATCGGAAACTGGCGGAACGCCTGATAGGGGTCGACGTGACCAGTTCGACCAAGGTGAAGGACTTTGTGCTGGAGTCGGACGAAATTCGCGCCTGCGTCGCCGCGCTTGTCAAGGGGGCAAAACCCGTGAAGATTGAGTATGAAACAACCGATGGGTCGTGCGATGTGACGATGCAACTGAAGATCGCGGATATTTTTCTGGTCATCCGCAAATACTCCAAGAAAGGGATAAACCCGCAGATACTGATTACGTCGGAGAAGGAGTGCGCTGCAAAAACCTTCACCGAGACTGGCCACGGTGCCCCGCGGCCCGAGGGCTTTGCCGGGGACGTGATGAAATCGTCGGAGGTTCAAGGGCCGGACGCCGCATTCGCCGAGCCGACAATCATCATCAAGAAGCTGGTTGGGCAAGGCATTGTGGTCGACTGAGTGCTAACGCTGAGGCATGAATGATGAAAACAATTCTCCACATCGGGATCATGGCCGCGCTGGCGATTGCGGCTGCTGGTTGTGCGTCGGAGACCACCAAGACTGAGAAGAACACAACCTCGACCGTGATCTCGCAAGAGACGGTAGTTGCCCCGGATCAGGCGGTCAAAGGGAATTAGTGAAACTTATGCTGCTCTGGGGTTGCAGCAGGAGCATGCGTGCTCCGACAGGTCATCTAGACCGCCACAGGAATGTCCCTCCCGCGCGCGTTGGGGTGTGGGCAATCTTGCTACTTCTCGTGGCGACTGCTGAGGCATGAACGATGAAAACAATTCTCCACGTCGGGATCATGGCCGCGCTAGCGATTGCGCCTGCTGGTTGTGCGTCGGAGACCACCGAGAATGAAAAGAACACAACCTCGACCGTAATCTCGCAAGAGACGGTAGTAGGCCAGGACACTGTCACCGTCGCACAAGAGCAACAACCGTCGGACCCGTACCTGGCACTCGCCCAAGAGTTGGCAGCAAGTGTTGACAAGGGACCGATTGAGGTCAGCGTGGTCGACTTCGTGTACGAGGACACTAAACTAATGTCGCCGTTCTCATCATTGTTGCGCGAGGAACTGGAGCGGGTGCTGCCGCGGACTGGGAAGTTCAAGGTCATCACGCGTTCGCGGCTGGCGGACCTGCAATACGAGGACAAGTTTGAAGCGCAGCAGGCGTCCGATCCGGGTACAGGCACGAAGGGCCTAAAGATCGAAGGTGTCAGGGCGCTCGTGCGTGGACGGTTTTTTTATAAGTATCCGGACGTGACGGTTTATGCTGAACTGGCTTGGATGGACGGCGGTCAGGTGCAGAAGGCCAAGGCGGTTGTATCGGCTGGTAACATCAGCGCCCGCATCTGGCCGGATGTACCCCAGCTCAAAGAGGAGGCCGCGCTGAATGGCGTCATCAACCCGCAAGAGTTGATTGCCAGCCGTGATAACGTCCAGGATGTGGCCAGCCGTCTGGCCAAAGTGCCGCATGATTTCCCGATCCAGTTGGTTGTGAACGAAGGCAAACGGGATTTTGCGCAGGGTGAGACAATCAGTTACCACGTGCAGACCGGCACGGGATGTCATCTGGCGATCTTTTGTCATCAGGTGGACGGTTCTACCGTTGTCCTGTTCCCCAACGAATTTCAGCGAAACACGTGGGTAGCGGCGGGAACGGGAGTTGACATTCCCAACGTCGGGAAAGACACGTTCCAATTCAAGATCCAACGGCCATTCGGCGCCGATGTGGTGCAGGTTATCGCTAGCACCAAGCCGAGCGCATTGCATCAAATGATCAGCCAATATACCGCCAACATCGACAAAGGGATGGGCGTCCGTGGCATCGACCGCGGCATTGTGGTGGAGGGACTGAACAGCGCTCTGTCTGCATCTGAAGGGTCTCAGAACGAAAGCGATGGTCTGTCGCGTTGGTCAGAAGCGCACGTGGTTGTCTGTACGTACCCGAAATTCGTTTCGGGCGGTTCGCGATGATTTGGATTGCGGCTCCATGACGGAGCCACGGATAGACGAGGATGAAACGGAGAAACTTTCTCACAGAGCGCGCAGAACTCACACTGAAACAGCAATCAGCATTTATCCATATGCATCTGCGGCTGGCAATGCTCTGCGCTGTGTTCTGCAGCGTAGACCCGAGAGTCTTTGCCCAAGACCGTGGTATCAGTGTCGAGCCCATCGCGGCCTCCGCACCCGGGGGAAATGCTGGGCTGTTCGTCGGCATCAACCAATTCAACCAAGACAATTCTCTCCAGCCGCTCCGCTTTGCTGTCAACGATGCCATCGCCCAGGCCCATCTTTTTGTCGTCGAGTTGAAATTGGTCCCACCGGCCAACTGTATTCTCGTGCTCGCGGGAGAACCAACAAGCGAGGACGCTGGGTCTCAACTTGCAGACCTTGATCGAGCCGGCGTCAAGCGCGCCGATCCCCTAAAGTCTGCCATCCTTCGTTCTCTGTTGACGGTGGCAGAGATTCCCAACGACGACAGCGATCTCGTAGTCGTCTCGATCAGTTCTCACGGATTCGAGGAACGGGGTGTGGCTTACGCGATGCCGTCCGATGGACTGCGCGGGTTTCTGGATGACACGGCGGTTAATCTGAGCAGCGTCGAACAACGACTGTCCCAATGCAAAGCCGGCAAACGTCTCTTGCTGTTGGACACCTGCCGTGAACGCGCCGCCCCCGATACGAAAGGCGCGGACACTCCTATGAGCGTGGCGTTCCGCTCCGCGCTCGCTGCGGCTGAAGGCCAGGCCGTGCTGGCCAGTTGCGATGCTGGCCAACTCAGCATTGAGAACCCTGATCTCGGGCACGGCGTGTTCACTTATTTTCTCTTGGAAGCCCTGCACGGCAAAGCGGCAGCGGATGAACGCGGGTTTATCACCCTGCGTTCCGTGAGCGATTACGTGGCCGGTGCTGTGCAAGATTTCGTTCTGCGCGCCAAGCCGGGCCTAGAGCGCTCCAAAGCGCAACGCCCGTGGTTCAAAGGGCCGAAAGTTGCCGAGATGATTCCGCTGGCTGTCGACCCGGGAATACGCGCACGGCAAGCGAAGTTTCAAGCTGAGGCGACGAAGGTCGTGCAATCACTGGCCAGCAAGATCAACCGACGGGGCGCGTTCAACACCGGACTGTATGACCGGCTGGCCGAAGCGCTGGAACATGCACAGGATGACGACGCCGGGCACCGATTGCTCCAGCGAGCGCAAGAGTTCATCACCGGCAAGGTGGACGAAGAACTGTTCGTTGCCTATCTCGAGAAAACGCTGGAGGCTCCCGAACAACGCGTGGCGCGTCTGGAGCGGGAAGCAAAAGAGCGGGAGGATCGTGAGCGGCAGGCGAAGATAGCGGAGTTACTGGCCACGGCGCAGGCCAACGACAGCAAAGAGAACGGGAAGACGGCGCTGGCGGCCTTGGACACCGTACTGGGTCTTGATCCGAACCACGCCGAGGCGCGGTTGTTGCGTGCGAGAATCGCGACCTACTACGGCCCGACAAAGAACGCACCGTGGGAGAACTCGCTGGGCATGAAGTTTGTGCCGGTGCCGGGAACGGACGTGTTGTTCTCGATCTGGGACACACGAGTGCAGGATTATCAGTCCTTCGTGAGTGAGAGTCGGCGAGAGTGGACAAAGCCAAAGTTCGAACAGGGGCCGACGCATCCGGCGGTGAGTGTCAGTTGGGAAGATGCCAAGGCCTTCTGTGAATGGCTCACAAAGAAGGAGCAGAGCGAAGGTCGGCTGGACGCAGGGCAGTCGTATCGCTTGCCGACGGATGCGGAATGGAGTATCGCCGTGGGTTTAGGGCGTGAGAACGGGAACACGCCGCAGGAGAAAAACGAGAAGATTGGTGGTGTCTATCCGTGGGGCAATCAGTGGCCACCGTCGCGTGGTGCGGGCAATTACGATTCAAGTCTCCATGTGGATGAGTATCCGAACACATCGCCGGTAGGCAGTTTCGCGGCGAACCGGTTTGGGTTGTATGACATGGGCGGCAATGTTAACCAGTGGTGTGAAGACTGGTACAAACATTCCGGGGCGTCGGGGACCGACGACATCCATGTTCTGCATGTTCTGGATGTGCTCCAAGGGGAGGAGCGGGTGTTGCGGGGGGCGTCGTGGAACAACAGTGATCCCGACCACCTGCTGTCGTCGCGCCGCTTCAAACATCTTCCCGGTCATCGCGGCAGTAGCGACGGCTTCCGTTGTGTTGTGTCGGTGTCGTCCTTGTCACCGTGACCTCAATTTGGATAAGGCTTTGTCATTTTGCAGTTCGCTATGAGTGCAGCGAGGTATAAAGGCGTTGATGGATCCGGAAGATTCCGGTCAGATGTCGAACGATAAACGAAGCACCCGCGCCACTGCTTGCTGAACGACACAGTCGTGCGAGTTGCACGACGGCATTGCGAAACAACTGGCGGCCTTTCGGTTGAAACTGAGGGAACCAAAATCCCGCTTCTTGTGACTGCCGAGGGCGTTCCATTCTGTGGATTTCGCTTTCAACGCAGCATGTGCCCCCGTATCTTGGGAGCCACGAAACGGCGTTTTGAACGGTGCCGGCCATGACGTCGAGGTGCAGGCGTTGTCTGAGCGCCATGATCTTTGCTTGGTATGAGTTCAGCCACGAGGGTAACACTTTGGGATTGCGGAGGGCTTGGAGCAGAATAGTGCTACCGCCTAAGAAATGCCCAACATGGCTCAATACAATACAATGGAAGAGCAACACTGCGCAGATTCGATAGCTGCTCGCAGGAGGATTACCATGAACCGAGTCCTGTTGACGTTTATTGGTGCCGTCGGGTTCACCAGTCTGATGATGGTCAGTGCTTCCGCTGACCTCGTCGAAGTCACCGCTGAGGGCAAGGCGGCGGGCGACGTGGCGAATTCCCGCGAGCAGGCACTGACGGATGCGCTACGCGAGGCAGTGCGTACCGGTGCGGGGGTGGATGTGGTGAGCACCACTAGCGTGCGGGATTTTGTCCTAGAATATGATCGCGTATTCGCAGCCTCATTTGGGTACGTCCGCAACTACTCCGTCCTGAGTTCCGGTCTTGGCAACGACGGCATCTATCGCGTGAAAATCAGGGCAGAGGTCGGCGAAGGACAGCCCGACATGCAAGACGCCATGGCACTGAAGATGATCGTGAACGTGAAACAATCTCCTCGCGTATCGTTGGAGACGGACGAACTCATCGAAGGCGCAGCGGCTGGATCTGATTTTGCTAAGGTGTGGTTCGAATCGGCTGCCCGCGAGATGCAGATGAATCTCGTAGACGTTGCGCGGATGACCCGACAGGAGAACCGGCTCGCGGCGCGCGACGAGTTTCTCGGCGACAAACGCACGGCCGAGTTGCGGCGACTGGACGTGTCGCAGAAGACCGACTTCATTATCCAAGCCAAAGTGCGCGGGCGCTACCTGGGCAAGGAAAGCTTTTACGGCAGTATTCCGACGCAGAAGTTCTCGGTGGCGGTTGATTTGCGCGCCATCTGGCCGGACACTGGGCAGGTGCTTGTGTCGCTTCCCATGGAAGGACGCGAACTCGACAGCAGCCTTGAGGCTCCGGACACCGCCGCACGCGACATCGTTCACCGGGTGCTATCGGGCGGTTTGCACGGCGATTACCCCGGCGCATGGGTGTTGTTCCGCAGAATCTTCGCCAGTTGGATTGCCGAACTGGACCTCGGCACAATCATGAAGCTGGAGTTCAACCAGATGACCGAAGCCGAACACGACCGCATTGTGAAAGCACTGGGCGAGACCGAAAAGATCACCAGTGTCTGGCCGCGCGAGTTCGACAGCAAAGGCCTAACCTACGTTGACGTGGAAAGCCGACTTGATGCCACCGGCCTGAAAACGGCAGTTCTTAAAATCCTCGGAGACGCATATGTTTTCGATCACGCCACCCGTCATTACTTGCAGTTCCGCCGAAGCGGGAACGGTCAGCCGTCAGTCGAAGCCATTGGGCAGAACGAAAACACTCAACATTCAACGCTTGGTGCTCAACGATCAACGACTGCGCCCCCTTGGGCTTGGGCCTTAATCGGTGCTGGTGGAGTGGCTGTCCTTTTTGGTATCTACAGTCTGGGCAGGAGAGCCGGCGGTAAAGGGCAGTGAAACTTCATTTGAAGTCGGGGATGGATTGGTTCAGACGACTCATCTTCGCAATCTTGGCGGGAGTCGTTGGGTCTTCGTGTGCAACAAGCGCCTTCTCTGAAGATCGTGGTCAAGGAGTTGCGCCGACCACCAACGAGATTCACGCGGGACAGTTTCATCTTCTGGCTATTGGCATAGACGACTACCAGCACTGGCCGAAACTGAAGACCGCAGCCAATGACGCAGCCGAGATATCCAAGACGCTCCATGACCAGTACGGATTTGACGAGCCGCAGGTGGTCACACTCTTGGACAATCAGGCCACACGGCAACGGATCATTCAATCGTTGCGTGAACTGGCCAAGACGGTGGGTCCGGATGACTCTGTGCTGGTCTTCTATGCCGGGCACGGGAACCTCGATGATGTTACAGGCACCGGGTTCTGGATTCCGGTCGAAGCCGACCGCGACGACCAGAGCACGTGGATCAGCAACAACGACGTGAAATCCCTTGTGCGAGCCATGAAAGCCCGGCACGTGTTGCTGGTAAGCGATTCCTGTTTCGCGGGTGACTTCTTCCGCGGATACCGAGGCGGGTTGCCGGCCATCACCGACGAGTACGTCCGCAGCGCGTTCGGTAAACTCAGCCGGCAGGCCATCACCAGCGGCGCGCTGGAGCCGGTAGCTGACGAAGGTAGCGAGGGGCACTCGTGGTTCACGTACTTCCTGTTGCGGGAACTGCGTGAGAACAAATCACCCTACCTGCTGCCCAGCGATCTCTGGAACAGGATTAGAGGGGGCATCGCGGCCAATGCCCGGCAAGAGCCGCTGCTCGGCACCCTTGAAGCCGTTGGCGGCGAGGTCGGAGGAGAGTTTGTGCTGTTCCGTAAAGGATTGTCCGGCACTCTCGACGCCCTTATCCAGCAGAAGAAGGAACAGATGACCGAGCTGGAGAAGGCGGATCAGGCTGCGAAGGAACGTGTGGCCAGCGACCTGGCGCTGGAACAGGAGAAGCAATCGGAACTGCATCAACTAGAGGAGCAGATTTCGCGATTGCAACAGAATCTCGCACAGCAGCCGACCGGCACAGACAACTTGCGGCAGTTGCGCGCAATGGTCAGCGAAAAGGAGCAGCGGGAGAATGAACTGTCCAAGTTGAAAGCCGCAAATCTTGCAAGACGAAGAGCGGAGTTTGAAGAGGATTACAGTTACTATCTAGATATTCGGCGGAATACCCACAGCTCGCCCGAGGTAGTCCAAAAGGCTTGGGAAACAATCTGTCGCAAATGGGATCTTCACACCGTTGGCTCAGCGCCGGCTGAGTTGGTCTGGCGGGGCGAGCAGGGACCAGGAATCCCCCAAACTGATGAGCAGCGCCGGATCAGTCTGGGACAAGGCGTGACGATTGAGGTTGTTTACATACCTCCCGGTGGATTCATGATGGGTTCGAAAGATGAATATCCTGACGAGAAGCCTGCGCATCGGGTGCAGATAACCCGCGGGTTCTGGATGGGGAAGTACGAGGTCACACAACTTCAGTATGAAACTCTTATGGGGAATAACCCCAGTAAACATAAAGGGAAAGATTATCCGGTGGATTCCGTATCGTGGAATGACGCTGTGGCCTTCTGCCAACGACTAAGCGAGACGAGTGGTGAGTCGTGCCGGTTGCCAACAGAAGCCGAGTGGGAATACGCCTGCCAATACAAGACCTCCTTTGGTTGGCTCAAGCGCGTCGCGTGGTTTTCGGAAAATAGCAATGGCACCACTCACCCCGTTGGCAAGAAAGAACCCAACCAGTTCGGGCTTTACGATATGCTCGGTAATGTTTGGGAATGGTGCGGTGACTGGTATGGGCAGGATTACTACCAAGAAAGTCCCGAAGTCGACCCTGCTGGCCCATCTTCCGGTCAATGGCGGGTGTTGCGGGGCGGTTCGTTCTACGACGGACCCGGCAACTGCCGGTGCGCCAACCGCGGCAGGAGCTCCCCCGTCAGCGCGGACGCCTACGACGGCTTTCGGGTGGTGTTGGGCGGGGTTCGCTGAGTCGTTGGAACGGACCCAGTTCTGGGCTGCTCGATTGCTGAACTTCTGAACTTCGTCGTTCCGCGACTTTTACTTCATTTCGGTGTAGGAGACCTGGCCTGCCGTCACTGAAACGGTGCGACGCGCGACATTGCCTCCGGCAACACATTCCACTGCACACGGCACTCCAGCCGGCACGTAAAGCACAACAACTCCGCCGTGTTCAACCGCCTGCTCTTGTGTGAGCGTGCTGTTGCCGACGCGCCACGAAAGAGCCGCATCACCCCAGCCTTGCGGAATTTTGATGAGCACGGCGCCGTCATTGTGAAGGCCGAAATCCTCACGGAGCTTCGCGAGGGCTTTCTCATACAACGGCCACAACTCGACCGGGACTGGAGCGTTGGAGCGGGGAGCTTCGAGAGCGGAACGGCCAATTGCGAGGGACGAAATGTCGGAAGCACTAAAAACCTCAATCGAAGGTGAGGGATGAGAACTGAAAGCTAAAGGCGGTGCTTCCGACCGTGACTGGGAAACTGCGTCTGCGGGATTGTGAGCGGAGACGGTCACGACAGAGTGTGATCCTTCAAACAGCCTCGGCCAAAGGGAAGCGATGAGGCCGGCGGCCAACAACAGAAGGCCAAGAGCGATTGCGCTCAGCCCAGGAAGCAGCGACCGACGCTCCACAGGCACTTCGTCCGGTGGAATTTCCACCGGTTTGTTCTCCATAGTCGCACGAAGCATTTTAGCTAGATCGCCGGCAGTCTGCGGACGGCCTTTCGGTCTTTTGCGCAGGCAAGCCAGCACGATGGGGTCAAATCGTTTGGGGAGAGACGGGTTCTTTTGTGATGGCGGGGCGGGTCGGGTGCTGCGGATGGTTGTCAGGGCTGCATCGCGTGACCCTTCGACAGCGTAGGGATAAGTGTCCGTCGAGAGCCAATAGAGGATCACGCCCAGTCCGTACACATCAGTGGCTGGGGTAATCTCGTTGTGTTTGCCGGTTGCTGTCTGCTCCGGGGCCATGAACTGTAACGTGCCCAACAATGCTTGGTCTGCTGTCAACTGCCCACTCGATTCTGCCCAGGCTTTGGCCAGCCCGAAGTCCAGCAGGCGTACGCTGCCATATTTATCAATGAGGATGTTCTCGGGTTTTAGGTCACGATGAACGAGCCCCTCGGCATGGAGCGCTTGAACCACCTCGCACACATGGACGAAAAGTTCGAGGCGTTGGGTAAGATCGGCCTTCTCGGCCAGAATCTGATCGCTCAGAATTCGCCCCTCAATGTAAGGCATTGTGTAGTAAGGCACGCCCTCGACCGTATCTGCTTCCAATACTTGGACGACGCCGACGTGGTTCACCTTAGTGGTGAGTTCGACCTCGCGTAGAAATCGCTCCCGTGCTTCCCGCGATAGCAACTGACCACCTCGTGGAATTTTCAAGGCGACGATGCGGTGCGGATTGTCTTGTTCCGCCTTGTACACCAGTGCCATGCCTTTGGCCACGATATCCAGGATGCGGAACTTGCCGAAACGCTCCGGGATGCGGTCATCCTCCATCCCGAACAACGGTAGGGGTGGTCCCGCCGGCTCAGTGGTGCGTGATGGGCTGTTGGTGTCGGACTCCATGAGCAACCTCGATTGGTAATACTACCAAAAATGACTGCGTTCTGCCGAGGCGAATACAATCCTTGTCGTGCAAACGCATTGGACGGCAGAGCCGGTGGCCGTTCAGGTAGGTCCCGTTCAGCGAACACAGATCACGGACGTACCATCGGGCCAACACGTTGGAGTCGTTCGCAGATGGCCCGTTCGTATGGACAACGCAATGGAACCGGGACACCGTCGGGTCTTCTACCTGCAGCCCGGCGTCCGTCGAACTCCCTACAAACAGTGTCCCGTGCAGCCTGCGCACCATTAGACCTCCGAACGTGTTTCGATAAAGCAGGCAGGGAAGTTCAACCTGCAAATATCGTGCGGCCTCGATCAATATGTGGCGGATAACATCTGGCTCTGTAAATATATGCAGTCCCAACACTCATCTCCTTGTCGAAAGGGTATTGGGGCGCGTGGCGAATGTCTTACGCCTGAGTTCACCACTAACGCAACAAAACAACGCAATGTAAGTCCTCTCCCTTATTTGAAATATACGCTCATCCACGGCTTGTTAAATCCGACTCCGGATGCGCCGCATGTCGCTTGCTACCCGCAATGAAAATGGATAAGAATCACAGCCATGAGGCGAATACCGACTGTGCTCGCTTTGTTGCTCACCATTCTGCTTGTCGTTACCGCAACTGCCGCGCAGGACACGGCCAAAGGCATCGCCGTCGCACCAATTGCGGACTCCGCGCCCGGCGGCAACGCGGCGCTGTTTGTTGGCGTGAACCAGTTTGGTGAAGACACGTCGCTGCAATCCTTGCGATTTGCTGTCAACGACGCTATCGCACAGACTCACCTCTTCGTTCTCGAACTCAAACTCATCCCTGCGGAAAACACATATTTGGCCCTGTCGGGAGAACCAAGTACCGACGAGGCGAAGATCCAGGTCGCCGCCCTTGAGAAGGCGGGTGTCCATCGCATCAGTGCGCTAAAATCCAGCCTATTGCGGGCGCTCCAAACCGTCGCCAACATTCCGTCGGCAGCCGAGGACATGGTGGTGGTGTCGGTCAGTTCCCACGGCTTCGAGGAACGTGGACAGGCGTTTGTAATGCCCGCCGACGGCATCCGTGGCTTCCTTGAAGACACAGCGGTCAACCTCGGCAGCGTTGAGCAACGGTTGGCCCAGAGCAAGGCAGGCAAGAGGTTGATGCTGGTGGACGCCTGCCGGGAGAAGCCGATCATTGGAGGAAAGGGCGCGGATGTACCGATGTCGCCGGCCTTCCGTGCGGCGCTCGCCTCTGCTGAAGGCCAGGCAGTGCTGGCTTCCTGCGACGAGGGTCAGACCAGCTTCGAGAATTTGACGCTCGGTCACGGCGTTTTCACCTTCTATCTGCTCGATGCCCTACGCGGAAAAGCTGCCGCCGATAACCGCGGATTCATCACACTCGGCGCGGTGAGCGATTACGTGGCGCAGGCTGTCCAAGCTTGGGTGGTGCGCAACCGGCCCGAGTTGGATCGCACCACCGTGCAGCGGCCATGGTTCAAAGGGCCAAAAGTTGCCGAGATGATTCCGCTAGCGGTCGACCCGGGACTACGCGCACGGCAAGCGGCATTTCAAGCTCAGGTGACGACCGTAGTGCAATCAATGGCCAGCAGAATCAACCGACGGGGCGCGTTCAACACGGGACTGTATGACCGGCTGGCCGAAGCGCTGGAACAAGCGCAGGATGACGACGCTGGGCACCGGTTGCTCCAGCGTGCGCAAGAGTTTATCACCGGCAAAGTGGACGAAGAACTGTTCGTTGACTATCTCGAAAAGACGCTGGAGACGCCCGAACAACGCGTGGCGCGTCTGGAGCGAGAAGCGAAAGAGCGGGAAGATCGTGAGCGGCAGGCGAAGGTAGCAGGGTTATTGGCCACGGCGCAGGCTAACGACAGCAAGGAGAACGGGAGAATGGCGCTGGCGGCTTTGGACACCCTATTGGGTCTCGATCCGAACCATGCCGAGGCGCAGCTACTGCGCGCAAAAATCGCGGCCTACTACGGCCCAACCAAGGATGCGCCGTGGGAGAACTCGCTGGGCATGAAGTTCGTGCCAGTGCCTGGCACGGACGTATTGTTCAGCATCTGGGACACGCGGGTGCAGGATTATCAGGCGTTCGTGAGATCGACTGGGCTGGAGTGGCCAAAGCCATATTTCGAACAGGGGCCGACGCACCCGGCGGTGAACGTCAGCTTTGGAGATGCCAAGGCCTTCTGCGAGTGGTTGACGAGGAAAGAACAAAACGAAGGGCGATTGCAGTCCGGCCAATCGTATCGGCTGCCGACAGACGCGGAATGGAGTGTTGCGGTGGGCTTGGGCCGCGAGAGAGGGAGCACGCCAAAGGAGAAAGATGGCGGGTTTGCGGGGGTTTATCCGTGGGGCAATTCGTGGCCGCCGCCGCGTGGAGGGGGGAATTACGATTCGAGTCTCCATGTAGATGAGTATCCGTACACATCGCCAGTAGGCAGTTTCGCGGCCAATCGGTTTGGTTTGTTCGACATGGGCGGCAATGTTTGGCAGTGGTGTGAAGACTTGTACGGACCTTCGGAACTGGCGAGTGTGTTGCGAGGGGGGTCGTGGCACTCCAACGTTTCCAACGTCCTGCTATCGTCTTACCGCGTCTTCGCTTCTCCCGATTCTCGCGACGTTGACGAAGGCTTCCGCTGTATTCTGTCGGTGTCGGCCTCGTCACCGTGACCTCATCCCGCCGCTTGAGGCGGTGGCTCTTTTCCCACTCTGCGAGGTTCCAGTGGAAGGGTGTTATCGCCACATCGTGTGATTCGCGTCGTAGGCAGCGGATGGGCCAGCGGGCTGACCGCTATCCCCTCGATGCTGGGATTTCGCTGCGGGGACGCGCTTTGTCGCGTCGGTAACTGCGTTGGCTCAAGTGGGCTAGTGTAGCATGACCCTCCAGTTTCCGGACTTTCTCTGCGCCTGTTTGTGCTCGTTGGGCCCCCATGATCGTGTCCCGAGCGTGACAGGCGGGACGCCTATCCTACCTGTACTGCATAAGAATCCGCCAACCGGCACCAATACCTGCCTGAGACAACGAACAAACGATGGAGGTTCGCATGAGCACAAACAGAGTAATGAAGCTGGCAGGAATCGGCTTTTTAAGCGTGATTGCTACCCTATCGGGCTGCAAGGCGCCGCAGGCCCAAACGGAGCGATTGTCGACCATCGAGCCGGTGCGGTTCCAGCCAGAAAACTATCTGGGGCGGGATGTGCAGGTAAAGAACGAGAACGATCCGGAGCAGCTGATCAATTTCGCCCTGAGCCTATCGGCCCGCGGCCGGCACGACCAAGCGGCGGAGTTTTTCCAGGAGGCAGCCGGTAAATTCCAGTCCGAAGGGAACGAGTTGGCGGTATCATGCCGAGCAGCTGCGGCCAACGAGTTCCTGCAGGCGGGCGACATCAAGTCGTTCCGCGAGGCAGTGCAGGAACTAAAACGGGAGATGAACCGGTTCCAGACGGCGTCCGTGGACAAGCAGACGGCCACGGTGCTGGCGCTGGGCGAGATAGCGCTGGGCGCGGACAAACCGTCGCCGACCACCCCAGCCCCGTTGTGGGATCTGTATCCGACGGCCAAGCTAGGTGTTGAGAAGGTCCAGAAGTAGGCGAACGAACCAGAAGACAGGAGAATGACTATGAAAAGCAAAGTAACAGCCCTCACACTCGCCACCGCTGTGGCCTTGTTGGCAGTGGGCACACCAGTTGCACGGGCGGTCGAGGAGACTGGCCAAGTGATCGAGAAACTCGTGGCGGAGGTAGACCAGCAATTAACCTCGCTGGAGCAACTCACCGACAAAACCGCCGGCGAGAAGGAACGCGCCAAGAGCGCACTCGACCAGCAGTTCGCCATGTACGACGATGCCACCGACGAAAAAGAAAAGGCCTCGCTCCGCACCGACATCGTCAACTCGATGGCCACGCTCAATGCCACGGACCGCAAGGAAGTCGCGGCGACCATTGACGCTGTGGTCAACGTGTCGGACACGATGCGGAAAATTGGGGCAACGGTTCAAGCGAACCCGAACTTCAATCCTGACACGCTGAAAGAGCAAAAAGAGAAGTTGGGCAAGTTCGTCGGCAATGCTGCCAAGATGGTCAAGATGCTGGACCTCGATACCGGCAGTGATCCTGCCACGCGCAACCGCACTGCCGCATTAAAGAATTCGCTGGTGATGTTGCATCGACAGTTGACCGACCCTTACGTAGGCGCGGCGAGCGCCATGGAGCGCATCCAGCAGACGACCAGCACACTCGAAGGTGTGGCAGTGCAGTTGCACATTCTACAGGGCATGTTGGAGAACGAACGCACAATGCTGTTGACCGCGACCCAGGTCCAGACTGTTGACTTGGCGCTGATGCGGCTGGCGCGGGCACGGCTCGGGTCGGATGTGGTCGCCAACATCCCGATGCGAACCCAAGAGGGCGTCGTGGATCGCCTCCGTCGCTCCAGCAAACCATTGACGGAGTCAGGCAGCAGCCTGCTCGGTGGCGAGGATTCGGACGGTGACGCATTCGAGGCCATCACCACCGGCGAATTCGAAGCAATCAACTAGGACACGAAAGGAAAAATGACCATGAAATTCACCAACAGCAAGAAATTCGGACTGACGGCGGCGGCACTTATCCTTTTGACCGCCGCGGCGGCGCGGGCGAATGACTCATTCGACCGGCTGGTGTCGCGCTGGAAAGTGGAGCGCGAACAAATTGTGAAACACATCACCCAGGCGTGGCTGCGCGGCGAACGCCCCGAGACCATGCGCGGCGACTTGATGCAACTCTCGCAGATCGAATCTGGTCTCGCGACAAGCCCTGGTGCTTTCCTGTACGTGGGCGAGATCGAGAACCCGAACGATCTCGCGGGCAGCGTGACCGCCGTCGCGCGGACATATCTGAAGCAACGCGGCGCGCTCGTGGATTCGGCGGAGTTCCTGCGGGGTAAGACCTTTTATGTCGTTCGCGAGCAGGTCGTGCCCAAGAAGTACGTCAAGACACAGAACTTCACCTACGGCGGCCGCGAGACAGTCGCAGATTCCAAAGCGGCCCCATCCCCCGAGAGGCTGAATGAGCCGGCGAGCGAAGTCACTGAAACTGAGCGCACCGAGATTCGGTATCAACCTAGCCCGTGAATCAAACTGACTGTCTATCAAGGGAACGGGGCGCGATGCTCCGTTCCCTCGGTTGCTTTTCGGGTCTGGATTCGCGTCGCGAACTTGCTACACTGTTGGCGCTAGAACGAATGAGCGTCAAATGAAGCGGCACACTTGCGCTGTGATCTTGTGTGGACTTGTCCTCGTAACCGGCCCTGTTATGTCAGCGATAGGGGAGGAACGCGGACAGGGTGTCGTGGGCACAGCCCCGGCGGCACAGGCTGCAGGCGATTTTTACCTGGTCGCCATCGGCATTGATGAGTACCTGCACTGGCCGAAACTGAAGACGGCTGTCAATGACGCGCAGGCTGTCGAGCAGGCGTTGCGGGAGAACTACGGGTTCGACGAGCAACACATCACCGCGCTGTACAATGCACAAGCCACTGGCCGCAACATCATCACCGCGCTGCGCCAACTAGCCCAGCAACTCCAACCGGACGATTCGCTCGTGGTCTTCTACGCCGGGCACGGCAAACTCGATGAATTGACCAGTACGGGCGCGTGGGTACCGGTAGACGCAGCGCTGGATGACGCCACTTCCTGGCTAGACAACTCCAAGATCAAGGCCACCATCGGCGCCATGAAAGCCCGGCACGTCTTGCTGGTGAGCGATTCCTGTTTTGCCGGCGACTTCTTCCGGGGCGATCGTGGAGGCTTGCCGGCGATCACCGACGAATATGTCCGCAGCGCGTTCGGCAAGATGAGCCGGCAAGCCATCACAAGCGGCGGACTGGAGCCAGTGACGGACGAAGGCGCCGGCCGTCATTCTTGGTTCACGCATTTTCTGTTGAAGGAATTGCAGGAGAACACGATGCCGTATTTGCTGCCTAGCGACCTGTGGAATCGGATCAAGGGCGGCGTGGCGGAGAACGCCAAGCAGCAGCCACAATTGGGCGTTCTGGAAGGTGCCGGAGGCGAAATTGGCGGCGAGTTCGTATTCTTCCGCAAGGGAGCCGGTGGCAACCTCGATGCCGCCATCAAAAAGAAACGCGAGCAGATGACCGCCTTGGAGAAGATGGAACAGGAAGCACGGGAAGCGGCGGCGAAGGAACAGGCGCTGCAAAAGGAGAAGGAAGCCGAACTGAAGAAGGTTGATGACCAGATAGCTGAGTTGCGTGAGAGACTCAACGACGAGCAGAAAGCACCCGAACCATTGGAACAATTACATTCGCTTCTTTTGGAGAAGCAGCGGAGGGAGACTGACCTGTCACAGTTAAGAGCGGACGAACTCGCCAAGCGAAAGAATGCTTTTGAAAGAGACTACGCGTCCTATTTGGAAATTAGGGCCAATGGCCAAACGTCACCGGACATTGTTGACAATGCATGGCGCATTATCTGCGACAGATGGGCTGTTCAGGGCACGTCAGGGAAACCGGGTTATCTGACTTGGAAGGGTGATAGTGTTAGCGTAAGAAAACCAGGTGACCTGCAAGTTGTTCAGTTGGGTGTGAGGTGCAAACTTGAATTGGTATGGATTCCACCTGGGGAGTTTGACATGGGTTCGAATAGTGAGGGGGATGAGGAAAGGCCCATCCATCGAGTGAAAATCACAAAGGCGTTCTGGCTGGGCAAGTATGAGGTCACACAGGAACAGTATGAAGCGATGGCCGGGACCAGCCCGAGTCGTTTTCGAGCGCCTCGGTATCCCGTTGATAAGGCGTCTTGGTACGATAGTCAAAGATTTGTCGATATCTTGAATGCCAAAGTGGGTGGAGCGAAGTTTCAGTTGCCCAGTGAAGAACAGTGGGAATACGCGTGTCGCGCTGGCACAACCTCGAAATACTACACTGGGGAGACTGAAGCAGACTTGAAGAAGGCTGCGTGGGCTGATTTTTATAAGCCTCATCCTGTTGGGCAGAAACAACCCAACTCCTGGGGTCTATACGATATGTTAGGTAATGTTTGGGAATGGTGCTCCAACTGGAAGTACCTTTACTCAGATAAATCAACCGACAAGGGGCAATGGGGGCCAACCTCTGAGGGGCCATATAAGCCCTTGAGGGGAAACACGTCAGCTTGGCGGCTCTTTCAAAGACCAGACGAGGGCCAATATAATAACTGCTTTGGTTTCCGTGTAGCTAGAGAAGAGGAGTGACGAAGTCTGAATGCAGCCGACCGTTCACTTTCCACATTCACGGAATGGCTGGGCATTTCAGTTGACCGAAGTTAATCCATAAAGCACTCGCTAGAGCGCTTCGTTTCGCGAGTCCATTTGCAGTTATACTGACACTGTATACAACCGTCTGAAGCTGTGGTCGCCTCGTTTTGCGGTCTCGGAGTCCTCCTTGAAAGCCAATGTTATCCATTGCAGGCAGCGTAAAAACTTCCCAGTTCGTGCCAATACCCACCTAAGTCGAAGCTATGCCGATACAAACGCAATAAATGTCTGATTTACTTCTGCTCGCTCGTTGTCCTACATCACCGTTGCCGGTGGATTCATTTGGCGTGTAAGGTCTCAATGGGTTTGGACCGGCAGACATGCTCGGCAACGTGTGGGAATGGTATTTGGACGGCTGGGACTCGTCTGGTACGCACGAGGGCCATTACGGTGTAAACACAAGCGCGGGGGTTGCGGGGCGGCTTGTTCAACACGAACCCGGCAACTGCCGGTGCGCCAATCGCGACATGAACAACCCGACTTCGCGAGCGCCGTGAACTGCTTTCGGGTGGTGCTGGGTGCCGTTCGCTGAGCCGCTGGAACGGACTCAGTCCTGGGCTTCTCGATTGCTGGACCTCTGAACTTCGCCGTTCCACCGTTTTTTATCGTAGGCACGGATTACCGGGCCGCCCTTCTCAGACAAAACGACGCGCCCACGTAAGATTCTTCCTCTTCATCTCAATACAACTTCGAACTAAAACAAAGGAGTGAGGCTGAATGAATTCGCGCTCAGGCTCTGTTGGCCCTCTGTTCTGCATCGGCGCTGCTGCCCTCGGCGGGTTGATTGCCGCCGGTGGTTGGTCTTTGGGTGATCCATGGTGTGGCGCTGGCTGGGCGTGGCGTCACCTGCGCTGGTGCTACGAGCGGATGGGCATTGTGACGGTCGGGTTGTTGCCGCTCGGCATCTGGGCAGTGCGGCTGATCATCCAGCAATTAAGCCGACGGCACGCCACCGGCCACATGGAGCTGGACTACGCTTACATCGCCCGCTCTGCGACCATTCTTGGACTCATCGGCACCATAATCGCCTTGGGGGCCGCCGGGCGAAAGTTGGCTGCTGACATTGCCGCCGGTACCAGTAGCGCCATCATTCAGGTCGTGCCGCTGACCGGTCAGGCGTTGGTCTGCACGATGGTCGGTTTGATCATCGCGCTCGCGGCGGAGACAGGATTGCACTTTGCGGAACGCAAGGAATGGAAGAATGAGCAGCGAACCCAATAGCGTCGAACCCGCCGGTCTGACCCGCGACGAGGAATTGGCCAAGCTACGGGCCAAGGTGCGGATGGCGCGCCGGTTCACAGGGGTGCATCCGAGCTTGGTGGACGTGATGTTGTCGCTGGTGTTCATGTATATGCTGACGTCGCTGTTGGTGGTCACGTACCAGAACGAAGCCCGGGAGCGCACATTGCCGCCGGTCAATCTCGCCGGAATGTCCGAGGATGGGGGTGCTCGAAACAATAACGGCACCAAGGGCGTGATCGTCTCCGTGAAGCCTGGGCCATCTTATTTCGTGGATAAACGCCCAGTCTCTCTCGGGGTGATGTCTACGGAATTCTCGAAATCACAGCCTCAAGAAGTCGAAGTGCGCGGCGACGAAGCCGTACCATACGGAACCGTCATGAATGTGATGCGGGTTTGTCGCGAGGCCGGCATTTCTCGCATCGCGCTAACCTACAAGATTCAATAGGAGAAGACCCATGCAAACTGAAGTCAACCAACCTGTCGAACAACCTCTAACAACTGCGCCGTCGCCCCGGAAGACGGGTGGGTGGTCCACCATCGCTGTGCTGCTTGCGTTCCTTCTGGGTTGGGGTGCGACTTTCGCCCTCGTCCAGTTGCGGCAGCAGCGCTCGCCAGCCGACGCCGTGGCCGCAAAGAGCCGAGAAATCGCGGAGAAAGCCAAGGATCTCGCCGCCGCTGCCAAGGAAAGGCTGGCAGAAGCAACGGCACCCGCCAAAACTGAGCCGGTCAAGACAACCGAACCCGTGCCAGCGGAAACCCCTGTGGCAACAACGCCTTTTCCTGCCGAACCTGCACCCGTGACTGTCGCCCCGAAGGATGACGTGCCCAGCTACCTGCAGGAGCGCGAAATGGTTCGGAAGCTCATGGAGGAGAATGTCGAGACCGTCAAGATCCTGAGCCGTTAACAACCACAAGCCAGGGACTCTCACAGATGCGTACGAATGTCCCAGCAGGCCGCGGTATGGGGCAAATTCGAGGTGAGGCGACGGCAGAATTTCCATTCTGTCCCAAGCTGCTGGTTGTCCTTGTTCTTCTCGCGGCCTGGATCAGCTTGATGGTTGTCGGCGCTCGTTATCCGCATCATGTTGATGCGACTGTGCCCGAAGTTACTGGAGTGAGTGGCACCGATCAGCAGTCGACCGCAAAAAGTTATGTGGTCGTCCGGCCTGTGCCGGCAGATGTCCCGGTTGTAATGCAAGCTTCCAGTGTGCCCAAGCCGCTCACGCAAGCCTCCCCGCCTGTGACCGTGCCCGATGCGGCGCGACCGACGTTTGCGACCTACCAGCGACCGCAAGAAAAACAACCTGCGGTCGGGCTGGACAGCCCCAGCCGTTTGGAGCCGCATCCGCCAATCTCGATACTTTCTCAAGACCGGCGCGATGTTGGCCGTAATATGATGGGCGCGGACGGCAAGCGCGAAGGTGAAGTACCAATCATCACCATGGACTACCGCCAGCAACTCGGGTGGCCGGAGTATGTACAAGCAATGACAAGGCTGGGCGGGATATTTCTTGTTTTTGACAAACAGACCGAGCGCATCCTCGCGCAGGCCGATTTCTTGTCCAATAACCTGCTCGACATCCGTCAGCAATCACTTACCGGGATGAGCCCGCGGATTCGCGAGATTTTCAGCGAAGGCGCAATCACCGAAATGATGGACAAAGCGCGGCAAGAATATGGCCCGTCTGCCAACACTGTCATCCTTTTACTCCCGCTTAACGTGGACTTCGACATTATCGGCGGCATCGCCCAGCAACTAGCTCAGCGCAATATCGAAGCCAAGACTGCAGCCCGCGTCCTCGGCGAGTACGAGATGAGTGGCGACGGCATCCGCCTTCACGCACGCAAGGTTATTCGCCGGGATGGGACGACTTCACAGGTGGATTTCACAATAGACCTTTAGCCACTCCTACACCTAATTGTACCACTAGGCCATTTGTCGGTTCGTCCACGACGAGTTTTCCACACCCGGTCCCGCCGTTCAGAATGTCAACGGCTATCGCATCGCAAACCAACTTTTCCACAGCATCACGCATTGGACGTGCGCCGAGCTTGGAATGAAAGCCCCGGCGAACGAGGAATGGGAGCACTGCGGCGTCTGGCGTGACTTCATGCCCCTTGGCCTTCAAGAAAGCCAATTCCTGTTTGAGCAGGAGTTGGGCGATTTCCAACTGGTGGTCGTAGCTCAGACGGTTGAACACCAGTTTTTCCGTAATACGGGCATACAATTCGGGACGCATGGCTTGCTGAGCGCGCGCCAGTACGTGCCGCTCCATCGTGGCTGGAGTTGAGTATTGCAGGTTCATCAGGTCGGCGCTGCCGATGTTCGAGGTGAACACCACGTAGAACCCGCTCAAATCCAGCGTCTCGCCGCTAGCCATCGTCACACGGGCAGCGTCGAGAATTTGCAGGAAGACATCCAACACTCGCGGATGCGCCTTCTCGATTTCGTCAAACAACAGCGTCCCGATCTTCGAGCGGTCGTAAACCATACCCAGAGTGCCGCGCTCGCCGAGTTTCCCGCCGAGCAGCAGCCCCAAGCTCTCTTGCGTTTGGTACTCGGACATGTCGAATCGGAACAGGTGTTCCTTGCTCATCAGGAAACCGGTGAACGCCAGCGTTACCTCAGTCTTGCCCACACCGGTCGGGCCGAGGAACAGGAAACTTCCCCGTGGACGGCCGGGCTTCGTCAACCCCAATTCGCCACGCCGAAGAATGGAAACAATGCGCGGCAAGACGTGATCCTGGCCGCGAATTCGCTGCCGGAGGTGCGCTTCCAGTTCGTGCAGTTTTCCATTCGATGATACCGGAGGGCTTGCCGTTTTCATCGGCTCTTATCTTGCAGACTACATACCGAAAAGTTGTTCCCAAATGGGAACAACTATCACAGCTAATCGCAGTATAACTCTGGCCCATGAAAACTAAATTCACGACCGCAACACTGTGGTTTACTCCAATTCTCGCCCAAGCTCAGGGGACAACTCTGACGAGCGGGGTCAGCAGCGCGCTGGGCATCGTCATGCTCATCGGCTTTATCTTTGGGACAATCTGTGTCGTCGGCGGCGGCTTCGCGATTCGCCGGGGGGACACGGATTCCGGGAAACTTT
>JBEKLM010000034.1:0-51404 GCA_050010195.1 Verrucomicrobiia bacterium | reverse complement strand
CATGGCGGCGCTGGTAGCGGCGTTTGCCAACCCGCAGTTCAAGGTGTTCTACCAGCGCCTGATCGCGGCCGGCAAAGCACCCAAAGTGGCCCTCGTCGCCGTGATGCGCAAGCTGTGCCAGGGAATGACATCGTGGATTATTTCGTGTGCCTCCAGCCAGCGAAGCTTTTTTTCCGGGATTCCCTGGTCAAGAAGAATCCGCTTCCGATCCGGAAGATAAAGTGCGCGGAGATCAAACTTTTTGATCGCGTCCTTAAGTAGAGACGGTCTTAGCAGCAACTGCTTGCCGCCAACCTTGAGTCGGCTCACGGCTTCCGCCAACAATCCATCGTCCTCGCCGGAGTAGTAGCTCTTATCAAGCTTGAGCAGCTCCCTAACATCGACGAGGTTAATCGGCGGGTTGGGATTACCAAGGCCTCGCAGTAGACGTTCGACGCGTTTGTCGATGTCGTTTCTGGTGCGCTCCCCAAGTATCGTATTCTTCACATGCGCCCGTCCTTACTCCATGCGGCTCAACAATGCAATGAAGGCCTCTAGGGCTGCTCTTTCCGTCTCGCTCAGCTTGGCAGTTGATTCCGACCTAGCTGCAAATCTGACGGCCTCCCTAGCCAGTCGTGGGTCCCGGGCTTGAGCCAAGCCGGCCAATTGCATCAGCTGCTTCTGAGGCAACCGGAAACACCTTGCCAATTGGTAGACAGATCTGGGCTCGGGGCTGTGTCTCACATCTTCTTCGATATTGATCAGCTCGATCTCATCTATTTCTGCTTTTTCCGCCAGTTCTTCGATTGAGAGCCCGTGATTCCTCCTTAACAACTTAACGAACCTCCCAAAGGCAACCCGTAACTCACTGCTCAGATCAACTGCTTCTGCACTTCGGGTTTCTTGCTCCTCATGCGAGAGAAACGGCGGGAATCCCGCCCCAATCTCTAATCCGCTTGTGGAACCTTTGCAGCCACCAGTCGGGGGATGGCTTCTTGCATCGCTGGCAGCCAAGTTCTCTGCCAAAGTGTTATGTGTTGCTCAGAAAGATCGTCGAAGAGTTCGGCCCTGACCATCTGGCCGTCGACAACTCTCAGAAGATAAACCTCTGACGCTTCCATAAATCAAAAAATCAAATGAGCATCAACTCCGCCTTATCTTTTGCATCATTTTCAAAATAAATCTTCTCACCTCGTCGCGCTCGTTGATCGATCATCTGATACAAGCGCAAGGCTTGGCGTAACACAGCCGTTTTGCTTAAGTCCTTGAGTGCGGACAGCTCCTCTAGCGCCCGCATTTCCGCCTGCGTCAAATTGAGCGTCATTGTTTTCTTGTCTTGATTTTCCATAGCAACCTCTCGTTCGCTTGCTGATAAATAATATGCAGTTTGTGGTAATAGTCAATAGAAAACGAGCAAATCAACATGTAAATATATAGAAATGCTACTTGCAAAGTAGCTAGTTAACATGTATATTTACTGTATGCAAAATATAACTGCACGAACAACTGAAGGCCACGGTCCTGCCGTGGGGGAACATGCGCCTCTACGCCGCCCGGCGCCGAAGTGGGCAGCACTAGTCGATGATCGTGTCATTCCGATGCCGCGACGCGTCGTAAGCGTCCAGGTGATCAGGGACCAAGCGGAGATTCGGCGAGAATTCGCTGTCGTGCGGAAGTATCAGTCCCGCTCGGACGTCGTCCTGAAAAATGACGCGGAGGTCGATCTCGGGGAAGGAAACGTGTTCCGCACCGTTCCGGCGCGCGAGGAGGTGAGCGCCGGCTCATGCAGTGAGCCGGCGAAGCTGGCCTACGTAGTCGATGACGAGTGGGAGGTTGTTGTGGATCCACGACAAACAGGGCAAACGCTACGGCGATTGTTTGAGTTGCCGCCCGATGTGGAGCTGCTTCGGGACTACGAGTCACCACATGATGAACCGATTGCGGACGATGAGGCTGCAACCTTCTCAGATGGGCCTGTATTTCGCACTCAGCGTGTGTTGATCACGATCAAGGTCAACAAAAATGAGGTGAAGTTTAAGAAGCGCCGTGTGACAGGTCTCGAGGTCAAGGAAACCGCCATCAAACAGGGGGTGAAGATCGAGCTTGGATTCGTCCTCTATCGCATTAAGCGTGATGGCGGGCTCGGCCCTGCAATTGGTGACTCGGAGCGTGTCGTTCTACACGAGTGCGAAGAATTCCGATGCGTCACGCCGGACGACAACTCCTAGCATGACGCCGTCAATCCAACAGGCGGTTGAAGAGATTCGGAGCGCGTATCCCGGACACTCCGTGGATGTCGAGGACGACGGTGCTGGTGGAGCCTTCGTCAAAGTCCACGACCTCCTAATCGGCGATCAGTATGTTCCGCCGGTGTCCTGGATCGCGTTCCGAATCACATTCCAATATCCGCTAGCGGACGTGTACGGGCATTATTGCGTCCCGAACCTCGCGCGAAGGGACAATGTCCCTCTGGGGCAGGGGTTCAGCCAGCAGGTATGGCGCGGTGAACCCGCAACCATGATGTCGAGAAGGTCAAACCACCTCAATCCCGCGTTAGATACGGCCGCTTTCAAGTTGGCAAAGGTGTTGGATTGGATGAGAAGTCTATGAAGAAGTTCAGTTTTACTATGCCTCAAACCTTGTACGATCAGCTGATGGCGCACCTGTTTCCAGGGGACGGCGATGAGCACGGAGCGGTGATTGCCGCCGGTATTTCTCAGTCTGCCGGGTATATCCGTTTCCTTGCGCGGACAGTAATTGAGGCATTGGATGGTGCGGACTATGTGCGAGGGAAATACGGGTACCGCGCGCTTACGGCGGATTTTGTAGCCCGCGCGTCGGACTACTGCGCCCGTGAGAGGCTTTGCTATTTTGCAGTTCACTGCCATGGTGGCTCTGATTCCGTAGGTTTCTCCGTCATCGACGCGGATTCACATGAGCGCGGCTACCCCGCGCTGCTGGACATTACAAACGGAGGCCCAGTAGGTGCGCTGGTCTTTGCAAAGAATGCCGTGGCGGGGAGTATTTGGTTACGTGATGGGGTCTATCCGCTACAGGGCCTGACCGTGGTGGGGCCGAACGTCCGGCGATTGTATTCTTCAAGGGCACACGCGCCGCGAGGGGCGAACCCAATCTATCACAGACAGTCGCTAATTTTTGGGGCTGCTGGCCAGGATCTTCTCAATAAGACAAGGGTCGGCATCATCGGCATGGGGGGCGCGGGCTCGTTGGTCAACGAATGGCTCTCGCGGCTCGGGATTGGGGAGATTATTGCAATCGATTTTGACAAGGTGGAACCGAGTAATTGCCCAAGAACCGTCGGCGCGACGCATTGGGATGCACAGGTCTGGCTCTCGGCCAAAGAGTGGGCGCCGCTTCGACGACTGGCAGGGCTGTTCTCCAGTCACAAGGTGTCTGTTGGAGCTCGTGTTGCAAAGATGGCGAACCCACGAATCAAGTACCATGCGATTGTTGGAAACATCACCACCATGGAGACGGCGCTGTTACTCAAGGATGTGGATTTTCTCTTTCTCTGCGCGGACAGAGCGCAAAGCCGGTTGGTCTTTAACGCCCTCGTTCACCAGTACCTCATCCCCGGCGTACAGGTTGGCGCGAAAGTGCAGGTCAATCGAGACAGTGGTCGCGTTAATGAAGTATTCGCGGTTTCGCGCCCCGTGTTACCCTTCGAAAAGGGAGGATGCCTGTTGTGCAATGAACTGATCCCCGCAAAGCAGCTTCAGGAGGAGGCGTTAAGCGACGAAGAGCGCCGAGCGCAAGCATACGTCGACGATCCTCTTATCGTGGCGCCGAGTGTTATCACCATGAACGCCGTCGCAGGTGCGCAGGCCGTGAACGATTTCTTGTTGGGCTATTTTGGGCTATTCAGCGATTCGGTGAACAAGGGTTACTTAATGCAGTTCTGTTGTGATCGCCAGTGGTCCTCAGTTGAGTGTCGAGCTGTTGACGGCTGTCTGCATTGCGGGAAAACGTCAGCATCAGCCTTCGCTCGTGGCGATCGGGCTGGACTGCCGTGCCGCGGATAATCAGTAACGAAAATGGGAGCCGCGCCTGATCAGTGAAACTCCCCCCGTCGCTACAGTTCTGGGACCAGTACGCTGCGCTACCAACGACCGCAACCAGGGACGGTTGCGCCACCAACCAAAGGGGGCGACGGCGGGGAGAGTTTGGGGCTTGATTCTTGATACCGCTTTATTGAGTATCGCGGGGTTATGGAAGCAAATGTGAAATTGTTGGCGGGGAAAATGGGGATTGTGTTTGGGGTGGCGAATCGGCGATCCATTGCCTGGGCGATCGCACAGGCGTGGTATGAGGCGGGGGCGAGGCTGGCGTTTACGTACCAAGGCGAGCGGTTGAAGGAGAACGTGACGGACTTGGTAGAGGGGTTTGGGCCGGATACGCCGATGTACCCGTGCGATGTGACGCGGGATGAGGATATTGCGCGGGTGTTTGAGCAGGTGGGGAAGGATTTTGGGAAGTTGCATATCTTGCTGCATTCGGTGGCGTTCGCGCCGAAGGAGGCGTTGGAGGGGGAGTTTATCAATACGTCGAGGGAGGCGTTTCGGGTGGCGCATGACGTGAGCGCGTATTCGCTGGTGGCGCTGGCGCGTGGTGCGGCACCGTTGATGACGGAGGGTGGATCGGTGATCGCAATGACGTATCATGGTGCGGTGAAGGTGGTTCCGCATTATAACGTGATGGGGGTGGCGAAGGCGTCGCTGGAGGCGAGCGTGCGGTATCTCGCTTATGACTTGGGGCCGAAGAAGATACGCGTGAATGCGATCAGCGCTGGACCAGTGAACACATTGGCGGCGAGGGGGATTTCTGGGTTTACACAGATGCTGAAGCATTACGAGGAGCGGTCGCCGCTGAAGCGGAACTTGGAGCCGAAGGAGCTGGGGAGTACGGGATTGTTTCTGGCAAGCGATATGTCGACGGCGACTACGGGACAGGTGGTGTACGTCGATTGCGGGTACGAGATCATGGGGTGGTAGGGTTGTTGGGTGGGAATTGGATGTAGAATATATTGTGGTGCAATGTGATATGTGAATGCAGTGGCGTGTGAGTGGGGTTGATTGTGGTAGTGGGGCTACTTCAAGTTGAGTTGACGATTCCATCGGCGGACAGTTTGAAGGCGAAGCGGATGGTGCTGAGATCCATTAAGGACCGTATTCGCAAGAACTTCAACGTGTCGATTGCCGAGGTGGAAGATAATGACCAATGGCAAAGCGCGGTGTTGGCGGTGGCCTTGGTGAGCAACGACAAGCGGTTTGCCAATCAGGTTCTCTCCAAGGTGGTGGATTTCATCGAGAGTTCGCGCGATCTGGTGGTTGACGACTATCAATTGGGCTTTTGCTGACATGTTCAGTCGGTAGAATTTGGCATGTTCAGCGCGTGGCGGTATCCTACCTTACGGCCTTGACAAAACTGGGTTCCGGCGTGAGGTTTACATGTTCACCTTGATTGCGGCTGGCGGAAGCTGGCAACTTCCTGCTGGCTTGGGAGTTGCTTATGATTGAGTGAGAGGGTTTACATGTGAACGGAACAATCTGAGGTCATTTGCTTATCGCATTTACATGTCGGGAGTAAGCGCTGGACATGCCAAGGGCTAAAATATTGGTCGTGGATCATGAGGTGCCATGGACGCTGAGGCTGTCGGAGCTCCTGATCCAGGATGATTGCGAGGTGTTTTCGGCGAATTCGGTTGAGGATGCGAAGCTGCTTTTGGACGCCCGAAACATCGACGTGGTGATCACGGACATCAATAATATGCCCGGGGTGGACGGGACGGCGTTTTTGGAGGAGATACGGCAGGTGTACGCGGAGGCGGCGGTGATCGTGTACACGGGGAAGGTGTCGGTCGAGCAGGCGGTGCGGGCGACGAAGCTGGGGGCGCTTGATTATCTGCAGAAGGCGGATGATCCGGCGGTGCTGGAGAAGTTGCGGGAGCGGGTGCGGCAGGCGGTGTTGGAGATCGGGACGTTGATCCGTGCGGCGGTGGCCGATCCGCGGAGCCGGGGGATGTTGGCGACGCCCGTGCAGGGGTTCTACGGGATTGTCAGTCAGAACGCCCAGATGCGGGAGATCTTTGAGCTAATCCAAACCATCGCGGATAGCTGGGCCAATGTATTAATCCACGGCGAGACGGGAACCGGTAAGGAGCTGGTCGCCCGCGCGATCCACGAAGCCAGTGGACGTCACGGCAAACCATTTGTCACACTGGATTGCACCGCCCTGGCTCGCGAGCTTTTGGAGAGCGAATTGTTCGGTCATGAGAGAGGGGCTTTCACGGGCGCGGTAGACCGGCATGTTGGCCGGTTCGAGCGCGCCAACACCGGCACGCTGTTTCTGGATGAGGTCGCGAATATCAATCTCAACGTGCAGGCAAAATTATTGCGCGTCCTGCAAACGCGGACATTTGAACGGGTGGGCGGTTCCAAGCCGATTTCAGTGGATGTGCGCATCATCGCCGCAACGAATCGACCGCTGGAAACGGTCGTGGCCGATGGGACGTTTCGCGAGGATTTGTATCATCGGCTCAATGTGGTCCAGATCGACCTGCCGCCGCTACGCGATCGCACCGAGGACGTCCCACTGTTGGCGATGGAGTTCCTGCGACGGTTTGCGCGTCAGAACGGCAAGGACCTGCGCGGGTTTACCGACAATGCGGTCAGCGTGCTGTGCGGGTACGCCTGGCCCGGGAACGTGCGCGAACTGGAGAACGTGGTGTTGCAGGCCGTGGTGCTGGCCAAGACATCGATCATCGACGCGCCCGACCTGCCCCGACGGATCACGGAAGCCAAGCCCTTGCTGGCCGTTCCGTCGGCGGCGCTGTCGGACCAGCTCGGCGAACCGGAAAAACAAATCCTCGTCAACGCACTTCGCCAACACGGCGGCAACATCAAGCGCACCGCCGAAACGCTCCAGATCAGCCGCACGACGCTCTACGCCAAACTCAAGAAGCACGAGATCGATCCCGATTTCGTCCGCTGAGACGCCTCACTCCGGCTTGCGGGCGTAGATGGCGGTAACGTCATCGGCATAGTCAAAATCAATAGGGTCAACTCTCAATGTCAATAGGGTCAACTCTTGACACTTGACAAACGAGGGCGAGGCGCGGCAAGATGGGAGCATGGCGCGTCCGATTCGCATCGAGTTTGCGGGGGCGGTGTATCACGTGATGGCCCGGGGGAATGAACGGCGGGCGATATTCTTCGACGATCAGGACCGGCGGCGGTTTCTGGAGACTGTCGCGGAAATGGTCGAGCAATTCGGAGTGCGGCTCCATGCCTATTGTTTGATGCCGAATCATTATCACCTGGTCGTCGAGACGCCCCGCGGCAATCTGAGCCAGGCGATGGGTTGGCTGCAAGTGGCCTACAGCGTGCGGTTCAACCATCGGCATCGGCGCAGCGGGCACCTGTTTCAGGGGCGGTACAAGGCGCAGTTGGTGGAGGCCGACTCGTACGCTCAAGGACTGGTGTTGTACGTGCATTTGAATCCGGTCCGTCCCCGCAGCAAGGCGGCGGTGTTGCCGGCGGAGCGGGCGCGGGAGTTGAATCGCTATCGCTGGAGCAGCCACCGCGTCTACGCCGGGTGGGCGCGTCGACCGTCGTGGCTGAGTGGGCAGTGGTGGGCATACTGGGGGCGAGGCCTCGGCGCGCACACCGCGTACCGCCGCCAGATCGCGCACGCGTTTGGAAAACCTGTGGACAATCCGTGGGACGCGTTGCGTAGTGGCTTGGTGCTGGGGTCCGAGCAACTCTGGCGGCGCGTGAAACGAATTCTGTCGGGCAAGAACGGCCAGGACGAGCGGCGTTGGCAGCAGCGGGAAGACTGGCGCACGCAACGGGAACGCCTGCAACAGCTGCTGGCGGCCGAACCCGACCGCCGGGTACGGATGTGGGCGTGCGTGCGGGTCGGAGGCGAACGGCGCGTGGAGGTGGCCCGCGATAACGGCTATCGGGACGGCAGCGGCGTCACGCACCTGATCAAACGCCTGGAGGCCGAAGCTGCTCAAGTCCCATCCCTGGCGCGAAAACTGGAGAATTTGTCACGTGTCAAGAGTTGACCCTGATGACTTGTCCATCCAGCCGCGCCTGCGCGCCACATGGAGCTTGCAACACAGGAAATTCCGTGCTTGTATCCCCACGAGGCGTTGGGAGAAGGGTAGTCGAGTTTGTCGTCATTGGTGGTTCCTTTTGGGTGCGATAGATCGAAGGGTTTTGCCTCCCATTGCGCGCGAGGCATCACGGAGGATTTGCGTTAGTGCGCTCCCCATTTCTGACATCCGCGGGAGGCCGTAATGTCGGATCATCTGGTCGATACCGAAGATCACCACCCCGGTGCGGTTGTTCACGAGCACGCCTGGACCCACCTTGGTCCAGCATTTGCGACCTAAACCGTTCGGACATTTCACGCCTTCGCCAATTCCTTTCTCACTTGCGTTTTGCCGTTGGCTTTGGTCTGCTTCGCGTAGGGCGAGTTGAGAGGAACGTCGGGACACGGTTGGAGCGCCATAATGCGCTCCAGCAACGGGCCGGAAATCCTCACATCTCGCAGAACCAGACACAGGTGCTTGGTCGTCACACCCAACTCCGGGGCTGCGCGCCGATAGGACCAGCCGAGTTTCTTCAGGTGCTTCCGTGCCTGTTGGCTAGACAACATACCCGTCAACATATAAGAAGTCTGAATTTCTGTCAACAGGTAAATTCAGGAGTCTTAATTTCGTGATCGACCTCGCGGAGAATTTGCGGGATCAGATCCGCCAGCGCGGCTGGAACCAGAAGGAAGCCGCGGCCGAGTTTGGGGTTAAGCAATCGAGCGTAAGCCAATGGCTGTCGGGGACACACGAACCCTCGGTTGAAATGCTTTTGCGGGTCTGCCGGGCGCTGAAGGTGACTCCCAATGAACTCCTGGGCGCGCGCAGCCCGGTCTTTCGTGAGGCCGCAGCACAATATCGGACAGACAGAGAGATTGCCCGCTGGTTTCGGCAGCTCCGTGGTGCGTGGCAACATCATCCAGATGAGCGCCATCGGATCCAGACTGCCATTGAGCTGGCATGGCCGAATCAGAAGGAAGACATCTTCAACTGGCTCAACGAAAAGCCTTGATCGTATCCGCACCACCAAGTATTATCAGCCCTCGCGAGGTGAAACATGTGGCGATCCACTGATTTGACATCGGCGACGGCGCACGACAAATACTCCGGCCTTCAGACCTTCAATTTCATCCTCCGATTGCTGTCCGTGGTGATTATCGCGTTGCTGATCTTCGTGCCCCTGTCTGGGCAGGATTTCTTTGGCGGCTCTGGCTTGGGGCTGCCGATTTGGTTCTTCGGCTTGGCCGTGGTGATCTTTATCCGCTTGGCGGCCATGATCATCATGCTGGGTGTGGATATGGCCCGCGATCTTGCGCGCATCGCCGAGGCGGGAGAAGCTCTGAAGCAATACGCGGCTAGGGCCAACGCATTGAGCGGGGAGATCGCCTTGACCACTGGCCGTATAGCCGTCGCGTCTGAGACGACCGCATCATATATAGAACGCGCCAACACGCCGGCCGAAGTCCACATTCAAACCGCCTCCGAAGAGCCTTCCAATCGCATTTAGCAGCCGCCCAAATCTGCTTCAAATTCCACCCGCATCGTCATCATCCGCGCCATATTCATTGACCATCTCCGATCGCCAATGAATTCCGCCTTTTCCCGCGACCCTGTTCAACCCTATTCTAATTCTGTTCAAACCGTCTGCGCGGCTACACGAGAGATCTTCCGTGACGACGAGGACCGCCGCCGGGAAGGATAGAAGGGGTCGACGCTTTACAATTTACGGATCAGTCTTCGTAGACGGCCTCACCGCCTACACCATCCACCAATCTGCCACCGAATTGACCCCGATTTCGTCCGCTAGAGTGTCTCACTCCGGCTTGCGGGCGTAGATGGCGGTAACGTCATCGGCATAGGCCAGGTTCCAATCCTTCCGTAACGAGAACAGCACGTTCAGAGGATGCGCGCGCGGAAGAATCGTCCAGCCGACACCGTATTTGTGCAGGACCGTTTCCCAATTGGTTTCCACGGTGTTGACATTGCTGAACTCGCGGATGAGATCGGGGCCGTAGAAGTCGTTGCGACCGTCCACAAATACCCGGTGTGCGGGCATTGCCAGAATGAGGTACCCTCCCCAACCATAGTCGTTGAACATTTCGCCATGGACAGCCTCGGGATGGGCCGTCACGAACTGGACGGCCGCGGCGGGGAAGCGGTTGGAAAGCACGTCGCTGGCAATCACGGGTTCGCCACCAACCAGTTTTGGTTTGGCCAGGACGGCCACAAGCGCGAGGAGCGCTACCACGACCGTTGCCCGTCCATCCGCGGTACGATTCAGCGTGGTCACGTTCTCCGAGAGTCGGCGATAGATATCGACCAGGCGACCGGGCCTGGTATTCGCGAGGCCGGCCTGCCACTGCTCCGCGAGGATCGGGGTGACGACCAGTGCGAAGATCGGTATGTTGCGCGTGGCCAGGAGGGCCAACAATCCCCATGTGCCCATGACGACGACGTCGGTTGCGCGTGGCACCGGCCGCAGGAACACCAACGTCAGCGTGATCACCGCGAACTCGATCAGCAGTCCGCGCGCGGCGGTCGAGTGGAAGTTCGGGGACCGAAATTCGTTGGCGTAGCGGGCGAGCACGGGATTGTGGAGGAATTCGACGACATGCGCCGGGAGCTGCCAGCCATTTGGATTGAGAAGGGTGACCAGCGCGCCACAGATCAGGAGCCACCCGAGGCTGACGAGTTTGCTTCGAATTGCCGACCGCGCATCGGCCCGCGCTGTCATGAATGTGATGGCATTGCCGGCAACGAATGTGGCAATGATGACGAAACCGGTGAAGAACGCGCCATGCAGATTCACCCACAAGGCCATCAGCGGCACGAGCCGCCAGAGCAACGGGCGCGTTCCCAGTTGTCCCCGGTCGAAACGCCGTAACTGCCCGGTGAAAATGACCGCGAGCAAGAGCGTGAATAAATGCGGTCGGGCCAACCAATGTACGGTGCCGGCCATCGCCGCCAGCAACGTTAGCGCGGTGGCAGGCAACAGATCGATTCCCTCCGCCAACAACTGCCGATGCAGGAGGTACAGGCACGTGGCGATCAGCACCGCCGCCAACAGCGCGATGCCGTTCCATCCCAGCGCATCGCCGGCGGCGGCAAACAACACCTCACCCAACCATTCTTTCGAGATCAGCGGCGCGTTGGCCCGCGTGAACGAAAACGGGTCGACGCGGATCACCGCGCGGTGCTGGAGCATCCAGTTCCCGATCCGCCAATGCAGGCACGCGTCGCCATCGGCGTTGATCATGACCAGCCGCCACTGGGAGAGCATCAACCCCAGGACGAAAACAAGCCACAACGAGAGCCCGATGGTTGGCAGCCACCGGTGGCGGGCGTTCATGGGGTTCTCCCATAGATCGATGCGACCGGATCGGAGTAGACCAGCTTCCAGTCGGCGCGCCGGGCCAGAATGAGATTCAACCGATGATCGGGCGGCAGGATCGTCCAACCGACATTGTATTTTTTCAGGATCGTTTCCCAGCCGTCCCGTGCTTCGTTCACCTGCATGAACTCCCGCACAAGTTCTTCGCCGTAGACATCGAGGTTGGGATGAATGAAAACCTTTCGTTCGGGTATCGCCCAGGCGAGATATCCGCCCCACGTGTACTCGTTGAACATTTCGCCGCGCACCGCGTTGGGCGTGCGGTGGAGGAATTCGACGGCGGCGACCGGAAATCGTTGCGCGGGTAGTTCGGTGGTCAACACGGGCTGGCCGCCAAGAAGTTGCGGCTTGGCCACGACCAGAATCATGGCCAGCACGGCCAACATCGGCAACCCACGAGCCCCGGCCATTTGATTGGCCGACGTCAGACTGGCTGACAGGCTTCGGTACCGTTGGATGATGCGGGACGGCGACGCGGCGCGCAGGCAGACGTTCCAGTGTTCCGCGAGAATCGGCGTGGCGACGAGCGCAAACAGCGGCCCGTTCCGCGCCATGCGCAGTGACAGCATGAGCCAGACAATCAACAGCAGTCCGTCCGTCGCCGTCAGTCGCGGTCGCGCGATCACCAGCATGAGCAAGATCAGCATGAACTCCAGAACCAGCGGCAGGTTGCCCGGGTCATGGAAATTTGGCGGGAGATATTCCAGCGCCAGACCCATCAGCAACGGGCTTCTCATGTAGTGGAGGATCTGCACGGGTAATCTCCAGCCGTTGGGATTCAGGAGGGAAGCCAGGAAGCACGCCAACCCCAGTCCCGTGAATACGACCACCTGGTGGCGGCAGGCAGGCCGTTGCTCCGGAGTCGCGCGGACCCACGTCGCCACCGCGCCGGCCCAGTAGACCCCGATCAATACAAACGCGAAAATAAATGCCCCGTGCAGATTGGCCCAGAGCGCTGTCAACACGGGCAGAAGCAGCATCAGTTTGCGCGTCGTCGTGCGTCCCCGGGCGAACCATCGCAATTGCCAGGCGAACACGAGCACCAGGAGTAGCGTGGCCAGATGTGGCCGCGCCAACCAATGGATCGCGCACACCGCCGCCGCCAGCAGCGTGAGCAGAGTGGACAGCACGATCTCGTTGCCTTCAGCGAGTAATTGTCGGTGCAGCAGCGATACGCACGTGGCGCACAGCACGGCGGCCACAAGGACGATGCCGTTCCAGCCCAGCAGATTGCCAGCCACCGCGGTCACGATCTCACTCAGCCACCAGAGGTCCACCAGCGGCGCGCCACCGCGTGTGTGCGAAAACAATTCCGTGCGCAGCACGGCATGGTGTTGCAGCATCCAGTTGCCCTGCTGCCAGTGCCAACAGGGATCACTGTCGGACGCGATCAGCATCGCGCGGTTCGGTGACAGAATCGTCCCCAGGAAGAACACCAGCCAGATGACTGTGGTGATGGACGGCAGCCACCAACGGCGCGGCGGGGACGATTGATCCTGGAGGGTGGCGTCGGTCATGACACACGCGAGAAAACGAGCGTCAATTGGTTCGAATACACCAGCGTCCATCGCGGGCTGAGTTCCAGAATTCGATTCAGCGGATGTTGCACGGGCAGGATCGTCCAGCCGACGCCATACTTCGCGAACACGGCTTCCCATCCCGGCTTCGGCTCGTCAGCGGTGCGAAATTCGTGGAACAAATCGATGCCGTAGGAATAATTGCGGCTATCGATGAACGGTTTTCGTCGCGGAAGAGCGAACTCGATGTAGCCGCCCCAGAGGAAGTAGTTGAACATTTCTCCGCGGACGGCGTCAGGGTGTGTGCGCACGTAATCCAAGGCGGCCACCGGGTACCGGTCGGGCGGATAATCGGTCGCAAACAAAGGCGCGCCACCGTCGATCGCGGGTTTGGCCATCACCAATAGCACACCGATCGCAACAATCGCGATGACAGCGGCATCGGTCTTGTGGCCGGTGGTTGGTATTCCCGCGGTCCAATCACGGTATCGTTGAACCCACGGCGAGTCCGGATTCGCCCGCATGAACTCCGTAAACCATTGTGCGAGGATCGGGGTCACTACCAGGGCGAAAATGGGCACGTTGCGTGCCGAGAGCAGCGCAAAATAACCCCAGCCGCCGATCAGCAGGACATCCGTCGCATTCAGTTTCGGACGGATGACGATCAACCCGGTTGCCAGCAACAACAGCAACAGCAGAAACCCGTGCATGCCCACGGTATGGAAGTTGGGCGAAGCAAACTCGGTGGTCACGGTCGAAAGCTCGCGCGACCCCAGGAAGCTCACAATTTGCGCGGGCAACCTCCAACCGACCGGATTTACCAGGCAAGCGCCGGCGCAAATCACGAACAGTGCGGCAAGCTGTTTGGACTTTGCCATCGGCGCGGATTGACGCCACGCATCCATGGCGCTGCCGATCGCGTACAGGGCGACCAAGACCAGGCCCGTCGGAAATGCACCGTGCAAGTTCGCCCACAACACCATCAGCGGTGGAAGGAGCACGAACAATCGACGCGCGGGAACGCGTTCTTGCAGGAACCATCGCAATTGCCAGGCAAAAACCAGGGTCAGAAGATGCGTGAACAAAAGTGGGCGCGCCAGCCAGTGCATCGAACAGGCGAGGATCGCCGCCAGAACGAGAACGGTTGCCATCGCTACGTCGCAGCCTTCTGCCAGCAATTGGCGGTGGAGCAGCCAGAAACAGGTGGCGATCAGCAATGCCGCCAGTAACACGACACCGTTCCATCCGAACCATTGGCCAGCAGCGGCCACGAGTACCTCGCTGAGCCATTCCTTGGCCAGGGACGGCCCGTGGTACGTGTGCAGCAGATTGTCCTGGCGCACGATGGCGCGGTGCTGGATCATCCAGTCGCCGAGCCGCCGATGCAGCGCCGGGTCGCTGTCCCCGCTGATGAGCACGATGCGGGCACTGGTGAAATTCAATCCCAGGAACAGGACCACCCAGAGCACGGCGCTGAGGGAGGGAAGCCACCAGCGCGGGCGCGTGTCGAGGTTGGGTGAAACTGCATTCACGGTTGCTTGCAAAACACGGCGGCCACATCGTTGGAATACACGCAATGCCAGCCCGGCAACAACGCCAGCGCAAGGTTGAGGCGATGATCGGCGGGCATCAACGTCCAATCCACATGATACTGCTCGATGGCCTGCTGCCAGTTCGTGTGCAGAAGGGACGTATCGTCATACTGGCGAATCAGCGATTCGCCGTAGAAATCGGTGCGGCCATCCACGAACACGCGGTGCTCGGGCAGCGCATATAGCAGGTACCCGCCCCAAACGTAGCAGTTGAACATGTTTCCCGTGAACAGGTCGGGATGTTGGTGGATGTAGGCCACGGCATCCACGGGCCATTTCTTCGCGGGGATTTCCGTCGGACGGGGAAACGCCACAATCGCCACGATGGCTACCACGCCGACCAACAACCACGCCCGGGACATTTCGTAGATGTCACGCAACCGGTCCGACATTCCCCGCACCCATGACGGAGCGGCGTCGGCGAGCGCGATGGCGAGGACCGGGGCCACAAAGATGACGGCCAGGGGAATATTGCGCACGGCGTACAGGGCCAAATACGTCCACGCAATCAGCAGCAACGCCGACGTCGGCGACAGGCGCGGTCGAGCCAACGCCAGCGTCAGAAAGGTCAGCGCCAGCCAAGCGAGAAACCCGCGCGAGTCGAACCCGTGAAAGTCCGACGAGGCGTACTCGGCCAGCCAGTTCGTCAGGTAGTTGGAGCGAAGGAAGTGAAGGTTGTGGACGTGGAGTTGATAGCCGCTCGGATTGAGGAGTGAAACCACCCCGCACAGGGCGATGGCGCCGGTGAACACCTTCAGTTTTCGTCGCACGGCACTTGATCGGGTTGGGTCGGCACGAGCCAATACCAGTTCGATCACCGTGCCGAGCCAGTAGATGCCCAGCGTAATAAAACCAGCCAGGTAGCCACCGTGCAGGTTGACCCACAGAAGCGTCAACACCCCCAGCGTGAGGAGCAGACGACGGGGGGATTGACCGCGTTCGAAGCGACGGAGCGCGTCCGACCATAACACCGCCAGAAGGAAGCTGAACGCATGGGGGCGCGCCAGCCAATGCGTGCAGGCCGCCCACGCGGCGATAAAGGCGACGAGGATCGCCACCGCGTGATTGCCGGTTTCCCGCACCAACTGGCGGTGCAACAGGGCGAACGTCGTGGCGATCAATAGCGCGGTCACAACGCACAAGCCATAGAGACCCCAGACCCGACCGGCCAGGGCAAAAATGATTTCCGACAGCCATTCCTTGGAGACGATCGGTTGGCCGAAACGCGTATGCGAGAACACATCGGTGCGGATGAGGTGGCCGGTTTGCAGCATGTATTCCCCGACACGCCAATGCAGGCAGGTATCGCCATCGCTGGCGGCCATCATCGTGCGCCACGGTTGCGCGAGCAGGATCAGCAGGATGACCAGCCACAACCATTGCGTGAGCGACGGCATCAGCCACGGCAGGACGCCGCCATACGATACCGGGCCGGAGGTTGGTTGTGGACGACTCTCCGTCTCGGGGACATTTCCGTTCGCCGCCATTGACGGCAGCTTACGGAGCCACGCCGCAATGTTCAACGTCGAACTGGACGAGGGGATGTGATAATGCAGGACGACATGCGGAGAGGCCCATGAACTGGTTGAGGCGGCTGGCGCAGAATCGCCTGCTGGACGTGGGGGCCGTCATCGTCCTGCTGGTGCTCATTTCCCGGTGGCCCGTCGTGCTCCCGTCGCGATGGAATGATTATGATTTCAATCACTACTATGTGGGCAGCCGGATGTTGGTGGAGGGGCAGAATCCCTATCGAACGTCGATCCAGGCGATGAGTGCGGCGCGGGGGTTCACGTATACCGAACACTTGCCAGTGGCCGGCTATCCGCCGAGTTTTCTGTGGTTGTTCGTGCCCCTGGCCGCGCTGCCGCCGCGGGCGGCGTACGCGATCTGGGTGTCCGTGGAGATCGGCAGTCTGATGGTCATTCTGCGTCTGACGCGGCGGCTGCTGGGTGAAAGATTATCGGCGAGGGGTTGGTTATTTGTCGCCATGCTGGCGATCACCTCAAGAAGCGTGACCTACAATCTCCTCTTCTCACAGACCCAGTTATTTTTGGCCGCCTTGGTATTGGCGGCGTATGCGGCGCACCGGGCTGGCAAACCCGGTTGGGCGTGCCTGGCGATTTCGGCGGCGGGAATCCTCAAGTTTTATCCGTTCGTCTTACTGCCGTGGTTCCTGTGGCGCGGAATCGGCGGTGCGCGTGCCCGATGGAATCGACTGCTCGAAGTCATCGGGTTTGTTCTCGTGGTTGTCGTCCTGACCGGACCCGGTCTCTGGCGCGATTTCTTCCAATACTCGATCCCCGCCGGCGTCGGGGACGAGATCGGGCGCACCTTCAACTACTCGCTGTCGGGCCTGGTCACCAATCTTGGTTACGCGCATCATGGCTTCCATCCATCGCCCAGCGAGAAGCAGTGGTGGTGGTTTGCGGGAACGATGACGGGGTTGGGCGTGATCGCCGGCGCCTATTGCGTATGTGTGAGAGCTCCGGGCGATCCGGAAATGCAGTTTTGTTTGTTATGTGTTGCCATGCTGGTGGGAACGGTCACCGTGCAGGGGCACTATTTTGTTTTTCTGGTGTTTCCGCTGACGGTGGCGGCGCTCCGCGTTGCGGCACGACCCACGCTGTCGCAAGTCATCTGGTTGACCTTGATTGTGCTGGCCCTGAACCACCTGAATCCCCCGGATTTTTTCCAGCGGCACCCGACCTGGTACATCTTCGTGAACGACATTCCACTATATGGAGTCCTGGGGTTGGGGGCCTTCTTCGGGCGAGAGATGTGGAGCCATCGAAAGCTGACCGCCGCCCTCGTCAGCGGATGAAGCTGGTCCCGTGCGGTTCAAGCCCGTTTCGTTCCAGCGAGGGGTGCGGAATCTCCACGTGCCAGGCCTCCTGTTGGTGGTTCGGGAATCGGTAACATCCCCGCTCGACTTTATCGGATCAGCGGATTAGAACGATGGCTATGGGTCGAGAAACCGAAACCGCACAACGTGACGCCGTGCCGATATGGCGTTGGTTGGTTGCCAGTATTTCACCAAATCCACGGGTGTTTCTGGTGATTGTGGTCGCGGTGGCGACAGAGCTGACATTGCTCGGGTGCGTCAAAGACAATATTTACGATGTGTCAAAAAGCGCGCGATGGTTGGCGATCGAGTTTGCAGCGTGGTTCTGGGTGACGATGGGATGGGTGATGTGGCTGGCGGCCCGACGGTTGCGACATCCTTTGGCGCGGGTGGCGTGGATTGCGTTAGTGGCGGTCGTCCTGATTGTGTATGCAGTGAGTTGGGGGGTGTATTTGCACACGAGCCGGTTTCTCGACTGGGACGCCGTACATTTCACAGTGGGCAATTTCCATCTACTCTGGATGTTCGCGCGACAGGCGGAGCGCGGCACATTGTCTGTCACCTTGGCCATTCTGACGGCGGTGGCGGCCGCGATTTTGTGCGGGGGGCCCTGGCTGGCTGACGGACAATGGTTGACGGCGGACAAGCTGGAACTTCGTCGGTCGCGACGGCTGGCATGGTATAGCCTGGGACTGGGTTGGCTGCTGTTGCTGTCGGCGAGCCGCAACAACAACGACCTTTCGCAGATTGGCCGTGCGCAGGACGCGGTTCGCAATTGTTTGCATCCCGCAGCCACGCTGGTGGCCAGCTGCCTGTCGTCATCGTTACGCGAGCAAATCGTGCCGTGTCTCAGGCCGGCGGACCTGCGGCCGTTGGAGGAAGCGGAGGCTTGGAATCGCACGGCGCGAGTGACCAATCGCGCGAACGTGGTGCTGATTACCGTCGAATCCATGCGCCACGACGTGGTGGGGTTGTGGCAACAGGGGCGGGAGGTGATGCCGGCGGTAGACGCCCTGGCGCATAATGGCGTCCAGTTCACCCGGGCGTATTCGCAGACCACCCACACCGATTATTCGACCACGGCGTTGTATTCCTCGCTGTTTCCGTTGCGAACGGTGCGGCATCTGTACTTTCATGCGAACGATCCGTGGCCGAAAACGCTGTTCTATGATGTGTTGAAGCCCGCCGGCTACGCCACGGCGATCATCTCGTCCCAAAACGAAGGCTGGGGTGGCATGGATAATTTCCTGAAAACCTCACAACTGGATTTGTTTTACGATCCCGAACATGGGGGATCATCGGTGCATGCCGAGCTGAGTTTCGATAATCTCCCGGATGCACAAACAGTGGACAAAGCGATCGCCTGGGCTGGCAAACAGGCTGAGGACGGCAAACCCTTCTTCCTCGGGCTGAACCTGCAGACCCCGCATTTTCCCTATAAGCTGCCACCGGGGGCTGAAAGACCCTTCCAGCCAGGGACGATTGATTTCCCCGCCGGGTTCCTCGAATACCCGGTCGAGAAGGTGCCCGTGGTCCGGAATGCCTACTACAACGCATTGCACGAATGCGACCGGCAGATCGGACGCCTCGTGCAGGGCCTGCGTGCGAACAACCAATTCTCCCACACGATCTTTGTCCTCAGTGGCGATCACGGCGAGGCGTTCCACGAAAAAGACTATGTCTCCCACGCGCGTGAGCCGATCGAACCCGTGGTTCGAACGGCTTGCCTGATATGCGCGCCCGGATTGATCACGCCCCACGTGGATGACTATCCAGTGGAGCTCGTTGATTTGCTGCCAACCGCGATGGGCTTGCTTGGTCTGCCACCACATCCAAATTTCCAAGGGATTGACGTGCTGGCGCCCGGGCGGCCATCGCCCGATACGCGGCTGTTGTTCTTTCACGTCGAGAACCCGATCGCGCGCGCGGATGCCGTATTGTGGAACGGTCGTTGGAAGTATCAGCATGACCGCCTGCGTGCAACGGAGAGCCTGTTCGATGTGCAAACAGATCCCGGGGAAACCAAGGATCTTTGCGTGCGGCGTCCCGCGCTGGCAGACTCATTGCGCAATGTGTTGGGCACGTGGCGGCAGCGTCAATTGGCGTACTATCATTTTCCAGTATATTACGAACATTATTTCCCGCCATTGCCACCCGCGGCGCCAACGCCATAGCGCGGTGAAATGTCGGTGCGCGCAAAGGATTGCATGGAGAACGACCAAACCATCAAAGTGCGCCGAGAGGACAGACCAGGCGATTGCGGGATGAAAGCCGATCTCGATCGCGGGCCGGAATTGAGCAAGGCCGATCTTGGCATCGCGGCGGCATTTTTCGTCGCGGCTCTCGCGTTGCGCATACCCTTCCGCAGTCAACTCGCGTACCACTGGGACAGCGCCCAGCTGGCGCTCGCGGTTGTCCACTACGATATCCGGATCAACCAGCCCCACCCGCCGGGTTTTTACCTGTATATCGCATTGGGCTGGCTGTTGAATGCTCTGGTTGGTGATCCTCATGCAGCGCTCGTGTGGCTGAGCGTACTCGCGGGGGCGTGGCTGACGATGGTGGGTTGGCTGCTCGCGACATCGATGTTCGGGCGGCGGTGCGGCTTGGGGACGGGGTTGATACTCCTGACCAGTCCGCTGTCTTGGTTCCACAGTGAGATCGCATTGACGACCATTGTGGACAGCGCGTTGGTTGTGACCTTCGTGTTCGCGTGCTGGCGGGCGGTCCAGCAAGGAGCCACTTGGTCCCGAATCGTCGTGATGGCGGCCCTGCTCGCCGCCGTTGCGGGCGTCCGCCAGCAGAGCGCGCCCTCTCTGATTCCCGTGTGGCTGTATGTCCTGTGGCGCTCGGCGCGGCCGCGCGGTTACAAGCTGGTATCGGCCGCCGCATTGCTCCTTGGCTTTTCCCTGTTGTGGTTTGTGCCGACTGTGAAGTCGGCGGGCGGTATCGCTTCGTACTTTCATCTGCTTCGACTGAAAAGTCAGATCGATGCGTCGCGGTTCGTATGGGCGGGCGGGGGCGCCGAAGCGCTGGCAAGCACCGTCCATTGTGTGGGAAGCGCCTGCTTGACCGGGCTCTCTGTTGCCGGGATCATTGCGTTGACGGAGTTCGTCTGCCGGGCTCTTCGGGGATCCCCCGATAATTCCTCTCGGAAGAACAGAACGCAGTTTGAGGTTTTGCTGCTTTGGCTGATGTCGATGTTGCTCTTGGACATGCTGATGTATGTGGCCATGCCGGGGCACATACTGGATTTTTTCCCGGCATTGGTGGTTCTGACGAGCCTCGGGCTGATCAAGTTTACGGAACGGCTCGCGACGTCCGAGGCCGGTCGCACGTGGGCTTTTGGTTGTGTGTTGATCGTGGTGATCACCGTCAACACGGTCGTATTCGTCTGGTCACCGCGTTGGACAACCCGCCTGCTGCCGGGATTGACCCTGAGCGGCGTGGAAATTCGCGACCACGACACAGAATTGGCGGCCTGTTTCCGTGAGATTCGGGGTCACTGGCCCCCTGGCGACGTCATCATCTGCCACCGCATGGAGAATTGGTACTGGGGATTTACCCAGTTCGCGTACTACTTGCCGGAGTACCGGAATGTGTTGTTGCCCCCCCAGGCTGCCACACCCGGCACGGCGGGCACGAGAGCATGGATCGGGTACCAGCATAAAACCGCGTTCGAGAGCGAATTCAAGATTGCCGATGGAGAACAGGTTGTTCTCGTTGTGCCTCCAGACGAAAGCATTGACTTATTCCAGTCCAATTTCGACCTGAGGCGGGCGGCATTATTGACGAACCATTCAAGTCTTAAGCTGTATGTTTTGCACCGACGAGAATGAGAGTGTCCAAAAACTGGACACTCCATCATGACATGTTCAGACCATTGGTCAGGAATGGGAATTCGTCCTTGTACCCCATCAGGATACCACTCATGGGCAGTGGTTTGTGTATGTATCTTAATCTGTTTACGAAAAGGATGTTGCACAAATCTTTCAGTTTATCTCATCCGCGCAGGTTCGCGGCTACCAAGTCCGTGGCACGTATGCTGCTGGCATAAGTGGACGTAGACGGAAGTCTGTCGGATAGGTAGATGAACAAGAGAATCAGATATCAGATGAAGGAGGTGAATGTGATGAAGAAAACACTCCGAAAACTGTACGCCGGTTTGAAGTCGCGCAAGGGCCAGAGCTTGGTTGAATACGCGCTGATTCTGGCGCTTATTGCTGTCGTAGCGGTATTGGTGCTGAAGGGTCTCGGCTCCCATATCAATAACACGCTGTCAAGCGTGAATGCGAACTTGCCGTAACTTGGCAACTAAAACATGCCCAAGATGGGGGTGAACGAGGTAGCAACCTCTTCACCCCCTTGGCTTTTCTCTCTCGTTAACTTCTGGCTTGGCACATCCATCAGCCTGAAGTGGTGATCCATTCTGCGCATCGTGTTGGCTCTCTGGGCCGTTCTCTTTGCTCGGACTGCCGTGGCCACACGGGTTTCGCGAGAAGGTGGATCGAGGGCATAAATGGCCATGAAACTGCCTCGATGCAGCGATTCGAGGAGATGATGGGGATTGTGACTTTGATATGTAGGTTGAACATTTTTGAGGGTTTCTGGGTCGGCGATTGGTTCTCGTGGTCATTTCGGATGTCGCACCGTCATGAGTGCGCAATCGCACCGCGATTTCCAGCCTTTCTCAATTTTGACATTGCTTTTTCTTTATTGAAGGCACAGCATTTGCTTGTCTTAGGTCAAAAAGTTGGACAAGGAGGACTCGATGGCTAAAAAACCAGGTGCTGGCGGTTTCATTTTGGCGGCGGTAGCTCTAGGGCTAATCGCGGTCTACTGGATTTACCGGTTTGAAAGCAATCTAGAGAAGCAGGCCAAGGAGCACTGGGTTCCGATCGTAGTCGCTCGGGAAGACATCCCGTCGCGCACCAAGGTTACCAGTGACATGATTACGTTGATGCCCTACCCCAAAGATCTCCTCACCCCCGGAGCCGTGCTGGACCGCAAGGAGGTGGAAGGGCGTGTTACCCTGGTGCGACTTAAGGCCAAGGAGCAGATTCGATCATCAGACCTCCTGGCGGAGGGCCAGACACCAAGCCTCTCCTATGACATCCCGGAAGGCATGCGGGCCATGGCCATTGCGGCCAGCGAAATCAGTGCCGCCGGCAATGCCGTCAAGCCCGGTGACCACGTAGACATTTTAGCGACATACTCCGAACCCAACACGCATCAGGAGACAACACGGCTGGTGCTTCAGAACGTTCTTGTCTTGGCAGTCAACCAAGCCGAGACGAATACCCAGGGGCCAACGGGTGCCAGGAGCTCGATGACGCTTGCGGTCAAACCCGAGGAAGCCGAGCTTCTGATGGCAGCGGATCGCGCGGGTGTGCTGCGCGTGATGCTTCGCGCGCCTTCGGACAAGAAGATCGTCGACTGGAGCCAGGGCGTCACCGTGAAGGATATCCAGGGGTCGAAGACATTTGAAATGACCCCACGCACCCCGGATTCACCATCCACCCCGATCATTATTTCGCCGTCAAACCGTCAGCGCTCGGAAATCACAATTGTCCGAGGCACACAAGAGACGACGGTGCCGACACAATAGGAACCGCCAGCAGGGGTTTCGAAACAAATGGACACATCGAAAGGACACATAGAGATGAAGAAGAACCAATGGAGCGCAGTAGTGGGGATGATCATGGCCGTGTTGGCGCTCGGACTGTTCTCGGCTCCGTACGCCTGTGCTCAGCAGAGCATTCAGGTGGGCGTCGGCGAAGCGGTCACGATTCCTGGTGAGAACATCGCGAAAGTCGCCATCGCCGACCCCCTGTGCGCGGACGTGGTACCACTTTCTGACAAGGAACTCAGTGTCATCGGCAAAAAGGCCGGCGTCACCAGCTTGACGATCGTCAAAAACGACGGCTCGCCGACCCAGTTGACCCGCATCCAGGTGGTCAACGACGCCGCGGCGCTGACCATTCGTGAGATGATCGGGAACTCGAACATTACCGTACGGGCCATTGGCGATTCGCTGGTGCTCGACGGCAAGGTGGACGACGAACTCGCCGCGCAACGCGCCGTCCAGGTCGCCACTGCCTTCAAGCCCCAGGTCGTGAATCTGCTCGAGGTCGTGAAACCCCGCCAAATCAGGGTGCGCACCCGCATTGCGGAAGTAAATACGGAAGCCATCAAGAACATCGGGTTCCAGTGGTTTGGGCCTGAAGGTCAAGTGCAGTACGCGATGCAGTACATGGGCGGGGGTTCCATTGTCAGCGGTTTCATTCCCACCTCGAGCGAATTCGGCACGCCCGGAACCACGATTCAGCCCAATACCGTCACCCTGGACGTGCTCCTGGATGTGTTGATTTCCAAGAGTTACGCAAGATTGCTATCCGAGCCTACGTTGGTGACGTTCAGCGGCAAAGAAGCGAGCTTCCTTGTCGGGTCGGAGATTCCGATTGTCGAACAGTTACCCCAATCGTTCACGGTGGAATTCAAAGAGGTCGGCGTGCGCATGAAGATCAAGCCGGTGGCCGACAGCGAAAACCGCATCAACACGACCATTCATGCGGAAGTCAGTCAGCTCACCGGACAAAGCTTCAGTGGGCTCCCCGTCATCAGCGACAAATCTGCGGACACGGTCCTGCAAGTCAACGACGGACAGACAATCGTCATCGGCGGCTTGCTGGAGAACAACGTCAGCAAGGACTTTATGCGGAAGCTCCCTTGGTTGGGTGACATTCCGGTGCTTGGCGCGCTGTTTCGCGACAAGCAGTTCGACCAGGCCAAGCGAGAAGTTCTGTTCTTCATGACGCCGGAAATATTGAGAAGCCCTCAAGACAACCTCGTGGCCACCGGGGCGGAGTCGCCCGCAATGAAACAGTGGGTGACCACATGGCATAAAGGAGGCGTGATTGGTCGTCGTGATGAGGACAAGGCCGACGAGCGCGAGCATGATAATGCCATCAAGGACGACTGGGGGTTGCATCATCCCGACCATCTCGGATTCCCTCATCACGATTCATCCGACGATTCGCCGACCAAATCCAAGGTGAAGAACGCGAAGCCGGCGGGCGGCGGTTCGAACGCGGCAGCAACTGCGGCCCCGACACCGGATACATCAACGAACTTCTCTCCGGCCCGGCCGGCAGAGTAGAATCAGGGGACAGTGATGAAGGAGGATTGCCGGTATCGGATGTGCTGGGTTACTGGCAAGGGGATGTAGGCCATCGACATGGATCACATCAACGTCATCATCGCCGAAAATGAGTTGGGCGAACGAGAAAAGCTGAAGAGCCTGCTTGCGGGCGAATCAGACATTCAGGTCGTCGGGGAAGCGCGGGACGGCAAGGAGTGTTTGGATCTCGTCACCCGCCACCGGCCTGACGTCGTCCTCATCAAAGAGGATCTGCCGGTGGTCAACGGGCTGGCGGCCGCCGAACAGATCAGCGCGGACCTGCCCGAAGTGGGTGTTATCCTTATTCTCACGGGTTCGGAAGGTCAGGAAGTCTGGCATAAGATGTTGCGCGCCGGCATCAAGGAATTCGTTACCCGCCCCCTCACAGCCGACCGTTTGCTCGAAGAAGTCCGCAAAGTGGCCGCCCTCCAGGCCAAGGCGTCCAAGCGAGCCGGCACGGCTCCCCCCGCCCCGGCGGCAACTCAACCCGAAGCCCCCAAGCATCGGGTCATTACCATCACCGGTCCGCGTGGCGGTTGTGGGAAGACCGTGATTGCCACCAATCTTGCTGTCGCCCTCGCCAGGACCAGTGAGAACGTCGCGCTGGTGGACCTGAACCTCTGGGGCGGCGATGTCGCCATGCTGTTGGATGTGTCACCGAAACGGACACTCGGCGACCTCCTTCCCGGCTTCGGAGGCATCGACTACGATGTCGTGGACAGTGTCATGTCGAAACACCCGACCGGCGTGTCGGTCCTGCCCGCGCCATTGACCGGGACCTTCGATGGATCGACGCTTTCCCGCTACATGGTGCAAAGCATCCTGGAAGCACTTCGGGAGCATTACGAATATATCATTGTCGATACGGGCTACGCCAATTTGGAATCGACTCTCGCCGCAATGGATTACTCGGACCTGATCCTTGTGGTGGTGGGCATGGATTTGCCGCGTCTGCGCGACGGCAAGTTGTATTTGAAGAACCTCCTGGCTGCCAACTACCCGAAAGAAAAAATCCGAGTGATCGTCAATCGGACGACCACCTCGAAGGAAATCTCTCCGACGGAGGTTGAGACAATCCTGGAGTTTCCGGTGACGGCCCAAATCCCGAGCGACGACGCGCTCGTGGGTTCGTCGGTGAACCTGGGCCAAACCTTTGTCAGCACCAGTCCAAACAAGCCGGTGACGCGGGCGCTGTTGGGACTGGCGGAGGCCATGGCGCCGGGCGCCTCCTTCGAGAAGAAACGGACAGGGAAATGGTTTTCGTTCATGCAATGAGTTTGAGCTAGAACAAAGAGCGGCATATTATGGCGACTACCCCTGAAATCAGTGCGCAATTATATTCGGAGTCCAAGAACGCGATCCTGGCGTATCTGGTCCAGAACATCGACCAGAAGCTGCTCGAGAAGGGGGATGAGGCGCTGTTGCGTCGCCGTGTCGAGGAACTCGTTGAAGAAAAGCTTCGCTCGGAGAAACTGCCGTTCTCGCGCCAGATGCGCAACCGGCTCGTGTCCGATATGGCCGACGAAATCCTCGGCTTCGGTCCCATTGAGCCGCTGTTGCGCGATCCAACCGTCACCGAAGTCATGGTCAATCGACCCGACCAGGTGTACTGTGAGCGTTTTGGCAAGCTGGAATTGACGGACATTCAATTTCGGGACTTCGAGCATATCCGTCACGTCATCGACAAGATTGTCACCCCGCTCGGCCGTCGTGTGGACGAGTCCAGCCCGATGGTTGACGCACGCCTCCCCGATGGTTCCCGTGTCAACGCCATCATCTCGCCGCTCTCGCTCAACGGCCCGGTGCTGACGATCCGTAAATTCTCGGTTGACCCCTACACCGTCGAAGACCTCATCGGCTTCGGCACGGTTACCCAGGGCATGGCGGCGTTTCTGGCCGCGTGTGTGAAAATCAAGCTGAACATCCTGGTTTCCGGCGGTTCGGGTGCCGGCAAAACGACACTGTTGAACGTGCTTTCCTCGTTCATACCCGAGAGCGAGCGCGTGGTCACTGTCGAAGACGCCGCGGAATTGAAGCTGCACCAACCACACGTCGTGCGGTTGGAATCGCGCCCGCCCAACATCGAAGGCAAGGGTGAAATCAGGATTCGCGATCTCGTCCGCAACTGTCTGCGCATGCGCCCCGATCGCATCGTGGTCGGCGAAGTGCGTGGCGGCGAGGCGCTGGACATGTTGCAGGCGATGAACACCGGCCACGAAGGTTCCATTTCCACGATTCACGCCAACACGCCCCGCGACGCGCTGGCCCGTATCGAGACCATGGTCATGATGGCGGGGATGGATCTGCCTTCCCGCGCGATCCGCGAGCAGGTGGCCGCGGCCATTCACCTGATCGTGCAGGTGGGTCGTCTGAGCGACGGCAGCCGCAAAGTGGTTAGTGTCAGCGAAGTCCAGGGCATGGAAGGCCAGGTGATTGTGTTGCAGGACCTGTTTGCGTACCAGCAAAAGGGCATCGGCGAAGGGGGCAAGGTCTTGGGAACAATGCAGGCCACCGGCATGGTCCCGAAGTTCATTGAACGCTTCAATGCATCCGGGATTCATTTACCTCCGGAAATCTTCAAGAGAGCGGGGGAGATTCAGTTGCATGGATAACAACCTCCTGATCATTGTGGTCCTGGCCGTGGCAGCCTGCGGGTTGCTCGGCTACGGCCTTTATTTGCGATCGACCCGCCGCCGGGCCATCATCGAGGAACGGCTGGAGACATACGCCACCATCGAGGAAGAAGCCGCCCGAACGGCCCAAGCTGAGCTACAGCCGACCAGTCAGGTTCCCCGGCTGTTTCGCATGCTTCTGGGATCGGGGTACATGACCCACCTGGAAGACGAACTTGCCCGCGCGGACATTCCGATGCGTCCATCCGAGTATTTGTTGTTGCGGGTGGTCCTGGCCGCTTTCGGGTTCTTGTTTGGTCGTTACGGCCTCGGCTACCTGCACAGCGGGATCATTCTCGCGGTTTGCGGCTTTGTGGTACCGGTGTTTGTGGTTCGCTCGCATCAAACCCGCCGACGCGTCAAATTTGTCAAACAACTGGCCGACGCGCTCATGCTGCTCACCAATTCCTTGCGGTCGGGCTACGGGTTTATCAAGGGCCTGGAACTCGTTGCCAAGGAAATGAGCGATCCGATCTCGAAAGAATTGAACCGCATGTTACGGGAGGTCAACCTCGGCGTGACGGTCGATGACGCGCTCTTGAACCTCGGCCGGCGCGTGAACAGCCAGGATCTGGACATCGTCATCGGCGCGTATCTCGTTCAGAAGGATGTCGGTGGCAACCTGACCGAAATCATGGAAAAGGTCGCGGAAACGATCCGGGAGCGGTTACGCATCCAGGGCGACATACGCGTGTTGACCACCCAGGGCAAGCTCTCGGGACTGGTTGTTGGGTTGTTGCCGTTTGCGGTGGTGGGGATCCTCGTGCTCTATGCACCCGACTATTTCAACTCCATGTTCGGTCCCCCCATTATGGGGCATCTATGGGGATACAATGTCTCATTGGGTGAGGTGTTGCTGGCTGCTGGCTTATGCCTGCAACTCGTCGGCGCTTACGTCATTTACAAGGTGATTTCCATCAAGGTGTAGCCCATGCTTATTCTGGCCATTTTCACAATCTTTGTTGCGGTCATTCTGGGTGCTGTCGGATTTTACCGTACCTCCTCTCAGTTCGCCGTCGAGAAACGTATCGAACGCATCATGACGGCTGATGCGGAGACGCCCGAGGAGGAACTGGCAAAGCCGTTTGTCCAGCGCGTCCTCTTGCCCCTCGGCGATTCGGTGGCGAGATTATTCCGTGGATACACGCCGACAGAAGTGGCCGAACGCACGCAAAAGAAGCTCGTCATGGCGGGCCTGTATCCCCGCGTGACGGCCGTGCAATTGATCGGGCTGTGCTGGTTCGGCGCAGCGGGCTGTGTGATTCTGGTGTTCCTGGCGATTCTGGCGCTGGGCACGACGCCCGGCGGCGATTTCAAGTACTCGGATCCGTGGAACATTGCCTACCTGTTGATCGGGGCGTTTGGCGGGTACATCTTGCCCCAGTTCGTGCTCGGCCGAAAAGTGCGGCTCCGGCAGGATCAGATACTGGTGAATCTGCCCTACTCAATTGACATTCTCTCGATCAGCGTGGAGGCGGGCATGGGTTTCGATGCCGCCGTCGGATACACGATGCGCAAAATCAAAGGGCCCCTCGCCGAGGAGTTCTCCAAGACGCTCAACGAGATCCGCCTGGGAAAACCCCGCCTGGAAGCCCTGGATGACCTTGGCAATCGCACGGGAGTCGACGACCTGAAGACGTTCATTACGGCAGTGGTGCATGCCAGCCGTTTGGGCGGCAGCATTACCAACACGCTTCGTATCCAGGCCGATTCGATCCGCACGCGCCGCCGTCAGCGTGCCCAGGAACAGGCGATGAAGGCGCCCATCAAGATAGTTTTTCCGCTGGTATTTTTCATTTTCCCAGCGCTATTCATCGTTCTGCTTGGCCCCGCGTTGGTCAGCGTGTGGAACCAATTGGGACAATAATCGGCGCCGGAGCGAATTGTCATGGTATTGGTCAACGCCACCAAGAAAACGATTGTCTCTGACAAGTGCCATTTCGCCAATACGGTGCTCAAGCGCATGGTGGGGTTGCTCAACCGCGGGCGATTTGAGAAGGGCGAAGGCTTGCTCCTGGACCGGTGCTACGGCATCCATACGATCGGGATGCGGTTCTCCATTGACGTGCTCTTCCTCGACAAGGATTTGCACGTGATTCGCGCCGTCAAGGCTCTGCCGCCTTATCGTACCTGCGTGGTCAAGAAATCCGTGTACGTCCTGGAGGTCCCTGTCGGGGCGCTCGAGGGCTCTTGCACCGAGGAGGGCGATCAAATCCAGATCCGCACCGCCAATAATGACACGACGAGCAGCACGCACGTGTCGGCGACAGAGCCGATACCGTCCGGCTCGTAAGTCGGCCGTCAGCGGCTGGGTCTGAGGTAATTCCCCGCCACGCGGCAGTACTTCTCCGCCCAACCCTTGATCTTGGCCCGTTCCGTCGGCCCAACCTGACTGACCACCTCCGCAGGAGAACCGTACACCAGCGACCCCGGTGGCACCTGCAACCCTTCGGTCAACAACGCGGCCGCGCCAATAATGCTTTGCTCGCCCACCACCACGCCATTCATCAACACGGCCCCCATCCCCACCAGGACCTCATCGCCCACGGTGCATCCGTGCAGGATTACGCGATGGCCGACCGTCACGTAATTGCCTACCACACACGCAAATTCGTCGGCAACGTGACACACACTGTTGTCCTGGATGTTCGTGTGATGGCCGATGACGACGCGGTTGATGTCCCCGCGCAGGACGCTTCCGAACCAGACACTTGATTGTTCGCCAATCTCGGTGTCCCCGATGACCCGTGCGGTGTCGGCGAGGAACACACCCACGCCGATTTGCGGTCGCTTCCCAAGATATTCCAGGACGTTGGCCACAAAGCGAATTCTGGCGATGCGCGTTGCAAAATGCAAAGCAGTTTTGGCAGAATTCCCCCCGTACCAAATGACGAAGGCAAAACCGACTCCGCCGAACTGGATCATCGCCCGCCTTGGCGACGATGGGAACTGGTGGGTTGCGGAATCCAGCCAGGACATCTACTGGGGCGAAGGGATGCGTGGACTGCTCGATCCGCGCCAGATCGCCCATATCACCGAAATACTGGACGAGTATCAACCCTTTGGTTTCCGCCGTCATCTCCTCGATGGCGCCTTCCAGTTCTTTCAACTTGAATCCGAGATTGATGACGAACGCGTGAGACTTGCGCCCGTCGATCGGGATGATTTTGGCGCGGCCAACGAGCAGATGTTCGCGTTACCGCTGGTCGAAAGCGAGGAAACGGGCGCGTACTACGATCTGCTCGATGCCATCAGTGTCGCCCGTGTCCGCAAGCTCAACGTCACACACCACTACGTCCGCGACTGCACCGAGTTGGATATGAGCGAAGAACTCGAGGCGCTCGACCGCGACCGCTACTTCGCGTCCGAAAGCATCCACTGTTTCGACGAGATCAACGAGATCCTCCAATGGAGCCCTGCGGAATGGGACGAGCCAAACTCTTAACGCTCTTTTTCGCAACGGCCTGGAGCGCAGCCTGTTATGCAGCGGATTGGTCTGCGCTGGAACGCTACCAACAAGCGATTTCCCGCGCCGAGTTCGAGGGACTGCTCGCCGGCGTTTATTGTCCGTCCGGTGCGCTTACGAATTACCTGACATTTGGCACAAACTCCGTCACCGTCTTCTCCACTCCCGAAAAAACCAATGCACTGTTCACCCTTCGCTTCTCGTCGACTGCTTCATCCCCCGCCTCCCATTCTTCATTGCCCCTCAAGCGCATCGCCCTCGACCCCGGTCACATCGGCGGCGAATGGGCGCGCGTGGAGGAACGCTTCTTCCAGCGCGGCAAAGACCGCCCCGTACAGGAAGCCGTGCTGAACCTCACCGCGGCCAGATTGTTGAAGGCACGGCTCGAAGCCGCAGGGATGGAGGTCTTTCTCACGAAGGACAACTTTGAGCCCGTCACCGACAAACGCCCCGACGACTTCCGCGCCCAAGCCGAACAGGACATCCCGCTCACTCGCTTTGACGCTTTCCCGCCGCTGGATCGCGACGCGGCGCGCGCCGACGCGGTTCGCAAACGGGCTGAACAACTCTTCTACCGCAGTTCCGAAATCGCGGCGCGGGCGCGCCTGGTCAACGAGCAGATCAAACCTGATCTCACCATCTGCATGCACTTTAACGCCGTCGAATGGGACCAATGCCAGAACCTTGTCGACGACAACCGGCTCGTTGTGTTCGTTCACGGCGATTATCTCGCGTCCGAATTGAAGGACGACGACCAAAAGCTGCGGTTGTTTTCCAAACTGCTGGAGCGCTCCCATCCGGTCGAACAGACGGTCGCCGAAGCAGTCGCGACCGCCATGGCCAGCGCCACGAAGCTGCCACCGGTCGAATACGGACCGACCAGCGGTGCGATCCACGTTGGCGACAACCCCTATGTTTTCGCCCGCAACCTTGCCGCCAACCGGCTCTACAATGGCCCGGTCGTTTTCCTTGAACCGTACTACATGAACAATCGCGTCGTGTACGAGCGGATCCAGCTCGGTGATTACGAGGGGATGCGCGATGTGAACGGTACGCCGATGAAAAGCATCTTTCGTGAGTACGCCGACGCCGTGGCGGATGGTTTGGAGAAACTGATGGCCCCGCGGGGCAAGCCCTAACGGTTCCGTCGAAACTGCTCGACGAGTCGGTCGAACCGGCTTTCGTACAACATCTCGTAGAATTTAAACCGATCTGGAAACAAACGGGCGGCCTCGGTTTTCAGAAACAGGCGTTCGATGGAGATGTCGCGTTCGGAAATGTCCGTCGCCACAATGAGAAACGCGAGGCGATCGACACGCCGTTGAATTCGACTGTAGGCTTGTTCGCTTGGAACCACCTGTTACCTTAGCACAGCTCAGCCCGATGCGCTAACGGTTCGTACGCAAGCAGTTGACACAACCACTTTTCGAGTTGAATTTCACTTGCAGCCCTCTCAAAATAGGGTCAGGTTTGGTCTGGAGACAATAAAATGATTTTAGCGATTTTGATGGTTATTGCGGCCGGGATATTTCGGCTGACAGCGCATGAATTCCACTGGTGGAACGTCGCCCCGGTGGGCGCGATGGCCCTGCTCGGCGGCATGTATATGGGACGCCGCTACGCGTTGTGGGTGCCGCTGGCCGTGCTGGCCGTGACGGACATCCTGCTCAACGTCTCGATGGGATACCCGATGTTCTACTGGCCGCGTGCGTTCGACTACGGCGCATTCCTGCTGATCGGCCTGCTGGGCTTGTGGGCGCGTGACCGGAAACTCGGCAGCAAGATCGGTGCGGTGATCGCCACGCCCTTCCTGTTTTTCTTCATCAGCAACTTCGCTGTGTGGCTCTTCGGCATGAGCCTGGCCAACACGCCCTATGCCAAAACGGTCTCCGGGTTGATGGAATGCTACGCTGCCGGTCTCCCATTCCTCCGTGGCACCATTATTGGCGACTGGGGATTCATGGCGCTATTTGCGGTATCGGCCCTTGCCTTGAGCCGCGCTTCCGGCGAACGCAGTCATCGGTTGGTCGCCGAAGCCCGCGCTTGAAGTTCCGTTTTTTCTGTCAGAAACAACTGGGCTCGGGAATCAGTTAGTCACTCCCCGATGATCTTAACGAGGACGCGTTTGCGGCGTTTGCCGTCGAATTCGCCGTAGAAGATTTGCTCCCACGGGCCGAAGTCGAGTTGCCCGTTCGTGATCGCCACGACGACTTCACGACCCATGATGGTGCGTTTGAGATGGGCGTCGGCGTTGTCTTCGCCCGTGTTGTGAGCGTATTGCGTGTGAGGCTTCTCGGGCGCGAGTTTCTCCAGCCACCGCTCGAAATCCTGATGCAGACCGGACTCGTTGTCGTTGATGAACACGCTGGCCGTGATGTGCATCGCGTTGCAGAGAACGAATCCTTCTTTGACCCCGCTTTCTCGCAGGCAGGCTTCGACATCCGGGGTGATGTTGACGAATCCGCGTCGAGTGGGAAGATTGAACCACAGTTCCTTTCGGTAGCTTTTCATGGCTTCCATGATAGCGTTTATGCTAGAAAAGCAAAAGCTATGGGAGAGCATGACCGATGAAAATTGCCAGCGTCAAAGAGATTCCTTCGGAAAAGGTGGAGATGGACGGCGCGAAGGATTGCCAGGTGAAACTTGCCGTGACGGCTCGCGACGGCGCGCCGAATTTTGCGATGCGCGTCTTTGAGGTCGCGCCCGGCGGCCATACGCCGCTGCATCATCATCCCTACGAGCACGAGATTTACGTGATGGAAGGACAGGGCACGGTCTGGCGCGAGGGCAAGGAAGTGCCGATCAAACCGGGCGACGTGCTCTACATTCCGGCGGACGAACAACACCAGTTCAAGAACGCGGCGGAAAAGCCCTTCAAGTTTATGTGCCTGATTCCGGCGAAATTTCAGAAATGTTAGCCGCAGGCTAACACCCTGAGCGTAGCGAAGGGTCTCGATTCAAACGGAGTGAGATTCTTCGCTTCGCTCAGAATGACAGGAACAGAATATGGCCCGATTAACTAGAATCATTACCCGCACCGGCGACGACGGCACGACGGGACTCGCCGGCGGCAAACGGGTCAGCAAGGATTCCCCGCGCATCTGGGCCGTCGGCACCGTGGATGAGCTGAATTCGGCCATTGGGTTGGCGCGGGCGTTGCGCGCCGATCCCGATCTCGATGTGCGGCTGCGCGACATCCAGAACGACCTGTTCAATCTCGGCGCCGAACTGGCCACGCCGGCCGACAGATTCCAGAAAGGGATGCCCGGCATCGGGCCACAGCACGTGACCGGCCTTGAGGAACTGGTTGAAGAACTTGGTAAAGAATTGGGGTCGTTGAAGGAGTTCATTTTACCCGGGGGCAGCCCGACGGGCGCGCAATTGCACGTGGCGCGGACGATTTGCCGGCGCGCCGAACGTTTCTGCGTGCGCATGCGCAAGGACGAGAAGATTGGCGAGTATGTGATTCCCTACCTGAACCGGCTGAGCGATGCGTTGTTCATGCTGGCCCGCTGGAGCAACCAGAAAGCAGGCGTGAAGGAAACGTACTGGAAAAAGTGACGAGCGCCAGCTCGTCATTCTGAGCGTAGCGAAGAATCTCGCCGCGCCTTTACGCGCTCACGAGCGTATCGCCAAATCTCGCGCTCAGAGCGGCGAACACGATTTCGACGATCTGCACGAGATTGAACCGCGAGTTGTCGATCACGAGGTCATGGTGAAACGGGAATCCGTGATCGAGCACGAAGTACGTGGAGATATAGTGGCTCCGTTGCTTCTCGCCCTCATCGACCGTCTTCTCTGCCTCGCGAAGCGGCAAATTGCGGTTGGCGGCGATGGTGTGAATCCGCCAGGCGCGGGGCGCAACCAGCCGAAGATGCAGGCCGTTGCGAAGATCCTGCGTCACCAGTGAACTTCCGCGGCCCACCAGGACGGCATGCCCGTGCATCGCAAGCGTGCGGATGACTTCCGCAAGTTTGCGCACGACGAGAGCGTCATCGACCTTGCGATTGATGATATTATCGAACAACTCGCTCATCTCGTCGCGCCGGTGGCCGTCCAGCATGTCGAGGATCGCCCGCTGGATGTGCAACTCCTCGGACACCCGGTCGAGTAATTCACGGTCGTAGGACACCCATGGGACGGCTGGCAGGCAACGTTCGTTGAGGGTCTGAACAAGTTGCTGGGCGAGCGGTAGTGCTTCGCAACCAAATTCGCGGGAGATCGCGACGAACGGGTAGGTTTCCAAACGTCGCTTGTCACCGAGGGGCTTGATCTTTTCCCAGGCGTGAACGTGCGCGGCGATGCGAGCTTGCACGTCTGAACCCACCCACCCTTGAGAAATCCGGGTCATTAACCTCACCGTACCGGACTAACATACTCCGCAACCTTCAATCGCGCAAGTGCGCGCTCCAAGGCGGCCTGGGCCCTGGCATAGTCGATATCTGACGCCGCCTGCTGCAACCGCTGCTCGGCGCGCTCTTTGGCGCGACGAGCCCGGTCCACGTCAATTTCCTCGGGACGTTCGGCGCTGCGAGTGAGCACGGTGGTGCGATCTTTCTGCACGATCAGGAAACCCGTACCCACGACGAGATATTGGTCCTGGCCGCCGGACATGCGCATCCGCAACGCTCCCGGCTTCAGCGCGAAGACGAACGGCGCATGGTTGGCGAGAATCTCAAAAACGCCCTCCTGACCCGGGGCGATCACGAAACGGACATCCTCGCGCAGGAACAGTTTCTGCAGCGTGAGAATCTCGAATGGGAATGTCTTCTCGTCGGCCATGGTGTCGCGCGATTACGTCTTCATCTTCTCGGCCTTGGCTCGTGCCTCTTCAATGACCCCGACCATGTAGAACGCCTGCTCGGGCAGATCGTCATGCTTGCCGTCGAGGATTTCCTTGAAGCTGCGGATGGTCTCGGCCACACGCACGTACTTGCCTTCAAAGCCTGTAAACTGCTGCGCCACGAAGAACGGCTGCGACAGAAAACGCTGGATCTTCCGGGCACGGGCGACGGTGAGCTTGTCTTCCTCACTCAATTCTTCCATGCCGAGAATGGCGATGATGTCCTGCAAATCCTTGTATCGTTGCAACACCTGTTGCACGCCGCGCGCGACCTTGTAGTGGTCCTCGCCGACCACCAACGGATCGAGAATGCGCGAGGTCGAAGCCAGCGGGTCGACGGCGGGGTAGATGCCCAACTCGGCAATCTGGCGCGAGAGCACGATGGAACCGTCGAGGTGGGTGAACGTCGTCGCCGGCGCCGGGTCGGTGATGTCGTCGGCAGGCACATACACGGCCTGGACCGACGTGATCGAGCCGCGCTTGGTGGACGTGATCCGTTCCTGCAGATCGCCCATCTCCGTGCCGAGCGTCGGCTGATAACCGACCGCGCTGGGCATGCGTCCAAGCAGCGCGGACACTTCCGAGCCAGCCTGTGTAAAACGGAAGATGTTGTCGATGAATAGCAACACGTCCTTGTTTTCGTAATCGCGGAAATATTCGGCCTCGGTGAGTGCCGAGAGCGCCACGCGCAGGCGCGCACCGGGCGGTTCGTTCATCTGGCCGAACACCATCACGGTGTTGGCGATGACGCCCGACTCGGTCATTTCCAGGTACAAATCGTTGCCTTCGCGGGTGCGTTCGCCGACGCCGCCGAACACCGAGAAGCCGCTGTGTTCCTTGGCGATGTTGCGAATCAATTCCTGAATGAGCACCGTTTTGCCGACGCCCGCGCCACCGAACAGGCCAATCTTGCCGCCCTTGGCGAACGGGGCAAGTAGATCAATGGACTTCAGTCCCGTTTCAAATTGTTTCGTGGCTGGCACCTGCTCCTCGAATGGCGGCGAGAGACGGTGAATCGGCAGTCTCATCTTGGCGTTCACGGGGCCTTTGCCGTCGATCACGTTGCCCAGCAGATCGAAGATGCGGCCCAGTGACGCGGCGCCAACGGGGACGGTGATCGGCGCGCCGGTGTCGATGGCTTCCATGCCGCGCACGAGGCCCTGCGTCTGGCTCATCGCCACGGTGCGAACGGTGTCGTCACCAAGATGGCTGGCGACCTCGCAGGTGAGGTGAATGCCGTGTTCTTTGTCATCAATGGTGATGGCATTGTTAATCGGCGGCAAATGTTCCGTGAAAAACTCGATGTCCACCACCGGCCCGATGACCTGTGCGACCTTGCCCGTTTGATGTTCGCCTGTGCTCATGGTGCGTTTATCTCCTGCGTAAAACTATTCTTTCTTCTCCAGCGCGTCGGCGCCGGCAACGACTTCCAGCAGCGCCGTCGTAATGGAAGTCTGGCGAGCGCCGTTGTACTCGCGGGTCAGGGCGGTAATCATGTCCGAGGCGCTGTCGGTGGCGGCCTTCATGGCCACCATGCGCGCGGCCTGCTCGCTGGCCAGCGATTCGACGAGTGCCCGGTACATCAACACCTCGACGTACTGGGGCAGCAACGTGTTGAGCAACTCTTCGGCTTCCGGCTCGAATTGATAAGGGGTCTTCGCGCCCTTGGCGGCGTCATCGCCCTGGCCGAGCGGGAGCAATTGGCTCAACATGGGTTCCGATTTCAGCACGCTGATGAATTTCGCGTAGGCCAGATGAACCTGGTCGTATTTCGCCGCGCCGTAATCGCCAATGATCTGCTTGCTGACCGTGCCGACTTCTTCCAGGCGCACGTCGCGCGAGGGCTGGGGGAAGTGCTGCGAGATCGTGTACCCCAGCCGCTGGAAATGGTCGCGTCCTTTGCGTCCGACGGTGATGAGTTCGACGGGCACGGTCTGGTCGAGCAGGAACCGTTGGGCTTCGCGGATGATACCGGCGTTGAAGGCGCCGCACAAACCGCGGTCGGCGGTGACCAGGACCAGCGCCACGCTTTTCACGGGACGTTGCGCCATCAACGGATGACGCGACGCGCCGCCACTGGAGGCGACAACGTCCTTGAGGATCTCGGAGAGCCGTTCGGCATAGGGCCGCGCGGATTCCGCCTTGGCCTGGGCGCGCCGGAGCCGGGCCGCAGCGATCATGTTCATCGCCTTGGTGACCTGGCGGATGTTCTTGACGCCCTTGATGCGCCGGCGGATGTCGCGGAGACTGGCCATGACAGCTTACTTCGCGGAGAACAGACCCTTGAATTCGTCGGCAGCCTTCTTGAGGCCGGCCACGATCTCCTCGGTCAGTTCCTTGCGGTCGCGAAGTCCCGAGACCACGGTGGCGTACTTGCTCTTGAGGAATTGCAGGAACTCGACCTCGTACTTGTGGATGGCCGAGACCGGGACTCCATCGAGAAACCCGTTGGTCGCGGCCCAAATCACCGCCACCTGATCTTCCGCGGTCATTGGCTGATACTGCGGTTGTTTCAGCAACTCGACCATGCGCTGGCCGCGGTCAAGCTGGGCCTTGGTCGCCTTGTCGAGGTCGCTGGAAAGCTGGGCGAATGCCGCGAGTTCGCGATACTGCGCGAGGCTCAGGCGCAACGTGCCGGCGATTTTCTTCATCGCTTTGGTTTGCGCGTTGCCGCCCACGCGGCTGACCGAGAGGCCGACCGACACGGCGGGACGAACACCCGCGTAGAAGAGGTCGGCTTCGAGATAAATCTGCCCGTCGGTGATCGAGATGACGTTTGTCGGGATGTAGGCCGAGTAATCGCCTTCCTGCGTCTCAATGATCGGCAACGCGGTCAACGAGCCGCCGCCCTTTGGATAGACGGGGTTGAACTTCGGCGCGTCGGTATTGAGTTTGGCGGCGCGTTCGAGCAACCGGCTGTGCAAATTGAAAATGTCGCCGGGGAACGCTTCGCGGCCCGGAGGACGGCGCAGCAGCAACGACACCTGACGGTACGCCACGGCGTGCTTGGAAAGATCGTCATAAATGATCAGGGCGTGGCGGCCGAGGTCGCGGAAATACTCCCCCATCGCGCAGCCGCTGTACGGGGCCACGAACTGCATCGGGGCCGGGTTGTCGGCGGTCGCGCTGACGACGATGGTGTAATCCATCGCGCCGTACTTCTCGAGGGTCTCGACCACGCTGACCACGGTGGATTTCTTCTGGCCGATGGCGACGTAGATACAAACGACATCGCCGCCTTTTTGATTGATGATCGTATCGACGCAGATGGCGGTCTTGCCCGTTTGGCGGTCACCGATGATCAACTCACGCTGGCCGCGGCCAATCGGGATCATCGAATCGATGGCCTTCAGGCCCGTTTGCAGCGGTTGTTTGACGGGTTCGCGCTCGATCACACTCGGCGCGCGCGATTCGATCGGCCGAAGATTCTTCGTATTGATCGGGCCCTTGCCGTCGATGGGTTGGCCAATGGCGTTGACCACGCGACCGAGCAACTCATCGCCCACGGGTACGGACAACGGGCGGCCGGTGCGCTTGACGAGGTCGCCTTCGGAGATTTCGGTGAAATCGCCGAGGATCATCACGCCGACCTGCTCTTTTTCGAGGTTCAGCGCCATGCCGAAGATGTTCTTGGGGAACTCCAACATTTCTTCGGCCATGCAGTTGGGCAGGCCCTTGACGCGGGCGATGCCGTCGCCGCAGTCGATGACTTCCCCGACTTCCTGAACGCTGACTTCGGATTTGTACTCCGAAACGCTGCGTTTCAGGACATCGGAAATCTGTTTCGGATCGAATGTGAGTGTGTCTGGCATGGTCTTCCTCGTTACTGCGCTAACCGCTCCTTGATCTGATTGAGCTTGCGGCGAAGGCTGCCGTCGATGATCTGCTCGCCGACCTTGATGATCGCCCCGCCGAGAATCGCGGGATCAACCTTCTGAAAGAGCTGCACGCTCTTGCCGGTGATGCGCGACAGTTCCGTCGCGACACGACCCAGGGTCGCGTCATCGAGCGGGATGGCCGTGGTGACCTCGCCGCTGACTTTTTCGGTGGCATTGGCGGCCTGGGCGCTGAATTCCTCGATGACATTCAGGACGCGGCCCGCGCGATCCTGGTCGCTCAACGTGATCAGCAGATTGAGCACGAGCGGGTGGACACGGCCCTGAAAGAGGTCGCTCAACGCCTTGCGCTTGCCTTCGTGCTGGATGTTGGGGTCCTTGAGAAACTCCAACAGGTCCGGGTTCTTCTTGAGCAATTCACGGAGGCGGAACAACTCCTCCTCGACGCGGCTGACGACGCCCTCGGGCTGCGCCATGTCGAAGAGGGCGCGGGCGTAACCACTATTGATAGGATCGTGCGGCATGGCGGAAAACTCGTTACTCAGGCGCGTTGGATTTTGCTGAGGTCTTTGATCAGGCTGTCAACGAGCTGACGATGGGTGGCTTCGTTGAGTTCCTTTTCGATGACGCGCGAGGCGATCTGGACCGACAGCGCGGCCACCGTGTCCTTCATCTCCTGAATGCCCTTTTCCTTTTGCCGCTGAATCTCTTCCTGGGCGCGCTGGACGGCGGCCGAGGCTTCGGCATTGGACTTGTCGACGACCTCCTTGCGGACGCGTTCGCCGAGCTGGCGGGCTTCCTCGATGATCTTGCCGGCTTCGTTGCGGGCTTCGGCGAGCTGCTTCTGGTAGTCGTCCATCAGCTTCTTCGCATCGGCGCGCTGTTTTTCGGCATCCTCGATGGATTTCTTGATCGATTCCCCGCGGCGATCGAGCGCCTGGGCGATGGGTTTGAAGGCGAACTTCGCCAACAGCACGAGCAACACCACGAACGTGACCAGCGTCCAGATTTGCAGGCCCCAATCGGTGGGCGGAAGTTCGCTGCCTTTTCCTGGAGGAAGAGATGCTTCCTCCGCCCAGGCCACGGTGCCGCTGACGGCGACCAAGGTCGAGGTGGTGATGAGACCATTGATGATTCGATGGATTCTTTTCATGGACAGATTACTTCTTGGCGAGGAGGAGGAACGTGATCAGTAGGGCGTACAGCGCCTGCGCTTCGACGAGGGCGAAGCCGGTGTACATCATGCGGTTGATCAGCGGTGCGGCTTCAGGTTGGCGCGCAGCCGATTCGATGCTCTTGCCAAAGATGATGCCGATGCCCACGCCCGAACCCAACGTGCCGAGCCCGACGGCCAGACCCGCGCCCAGCCACGCGAGCGCCTGCGGGCTGATCATTTGTGCTGTTTGTGCTACGGTATTTGTGTCCATTCCATTTTCTCCGACAGTTTGTGTGATAGGTCTAGTGCGACTCTTCCAACGCCTCGCCCAGGTACAACGCCGTTAACAAAGCAAAAATGAAGGCCTGTATGAAGGCCACAAAAATCTCAAATGCTTCCATCACGATTGCCCCGATGAGAGGAGCAGGAAATAAAATCTTCATGAAAGCTCCCTGATGAAGCAGGTATGTCACGCCGATCAATTCTCCTGTTAAGAGGACAATGATGATCTGATGTCCGGCCATCATATTGGCGAACAAACGGATGGCGAGCGAAAAGGGCCGGGCAATGATCCCGATGAACTCAACAACCGGCATTAATGGAATTATAAACTTCAACCAGAAGGGCGCGCTCTTCGGAAAGAGCACACCCATGTAAAATTTTAGACCGTGCTCTTTGATGGCAACCGCTTGGACTATGACGAACACAAGAACCGCCATCGTAGCTGTGACGTTCAAATTGCCCGTGGCGGCATGGAAATAGCCGGGAATCGGAACCAGACCGATCAGGTTGCAAAAGAGGATGAAGAAGAACACGCTCGCGACAAACGGGAACCATCTCGTGCCATGGTGACCTAAGAATGGATCGGAAACATTCTGCTTTACGAATTCCAGTAACGACTCCGCCATGTTCGGAAGGCGTCCCTCGCCCGTCGGACGGAAGGCTCGTGCCGCACCCACCAGGAAAAGAAACGTCAACCCCGCCGCCAAGAACAGCATGACCACGAAGTTCGTAATGCTCAAGTTGATGCCGAACAATTGAATCGGCAGATGTACAAATATATGTTGCTCGCCCATGGGGACTCGCTCACTTTTTCGGGAAAATAAACTCCTTCAACTGACTCAAGAGCGGCGCAGTATAGGTAACGACCAAAGCGCCCGTCAACCAGTATTTGTTGGCGTCCGTGAACTCAAACGCCAGCCACCACGCCACGATTAAGAATACCAGTCGAGCCGCCGCTCCAGGAACCAGTGCGACCATTCCGCGCGGATGAGAAGACGCCGGCCGTTTTCGCAACGCACTCCGCTGCAATACAATATAAATCCCGCCGATGATGACACCGAAGATGATTCCCAAGATGGCTGGCCGGTCGAGTGTCACTTCGGGGGTTCCCCGCCATTACGGAATGCTCGATAGACGCTCATGAATCCGGCTGCCGAGCCCAGCATGAAAAAAATGACCAGAAACAGCGGGGACTTACCCGTCCGGCCATCCAACCACCAACCGATGCCCGCGCCGACAAATGTCGACGCCACCATCTGGGAGCCAACGCCCATGTAACTCCACGCACCACCCGGCTTTTTTTGGGGATCCGTCGCCATTCGATATGTGGAAACTATCACGGAGACGATACGGCAGGCAACCCTGTGGTTTTTCCAGAGGAGCGCGTTGCATTTGGGGCCGGTCGCGATTACAAATCGCGGAATAGAGAGATGATACATGCGCCGCGCCGTCATAGATATCGGGACCAACACGGTCAAACTGCTTGTTGCGGAAGTGCGGCAGGGACAGGTTGTTCCGTTGGTGGCGAAAGATTGCACGACCCGGCTGGGCGAAGGCCTTAGCGAACACAAGCGACTTTCCCCATCTGCTATCGCCAGAACGGTCGAAGCCGTTAAAGGGTTCCACGCCGAGGCGAAGGCGCAGGGGGCGGAAGATGTCATTGCGTTGACGACCAGCGCCTCGCGAGACGCGGCGAATCGGGATGAGTTCTTTGAAGGCGTGCGTCGGGCGTGCGGGCTGGAGGTGCAACTAATCTCCGGCGACCGCGAGGCCGAGCTGATTTTTCGCGGCGTGTCCAGCGATCCGGAGTGGTCGGGAGCGCGGATTCTGGTCGTGGACGTCGGCGGTGGCAGTGCCGAGTTCATCCAGGGGGCCGGCGGGAAGATGGAGATCTTCCGAAGTTTGCCGCTGGGGGCATTGCGGCTCACGGAGAAATTCGGTGAAGGACGATTTGCGGAACTGTGCCAGTATTTGCAAGGGACATTGCGGGGTGCGCTGGCGGACTACAAGGCGGGCAGTTGCCGAATGATTGCCACCGGCGGAACGATGGTCACGCTGGCGCGAGTCGAATGCGGCGCGGTCGATCACGCGACGATTTCGCGGGCGAAGTTGCAGGTGCTGGTGCGGAGGTTGGAGGCGATGCCGCTGGCCGAACGCAAAAAAGTGCCGGGGTTGCCTCCCGAACGGGCGGACATCATCGTCGCGGGCGGCGCGGTGTTGTTGACGGCGATGGAAGTGCTGAAGGCGAGCGAACTGACGGTCAGCGTTCGCAATCTGCGTTACGGTGCGCTGGTCTCGGATTGAGTGACGCAATGTCTGACGGCAAGATTTTCGCCGGCATTTCCGGTTTGTTGGTCGACGCGGGCAATTTGGTGCAGTGGCTGAAGAAAAGCTTTCTGCTCCGGGGCATTTTCGAGAAGATGAACGAGACAAATGCGGCGCCGGCAACGACTCAACCCTCAAAACAGGGGAAGTGATGAGGAGTTTGCTGGTGCAGGTCGGTTGGGTCGCGCCAGCCTAACGACAAGGCTGAGTCGCAGACACCCCGCACTGAAGCGCAGGTTTCCGGTGGCAGCAGAGCAAGGTTGGGTGTCGCCTTAGGTGCGATTTGGGTTTTCCTCGCAACGGAGGTCACTCTTCCCGATGTTGCACTTGAGGCAAAGTGTCCTTAGATTCTCAAGGACGGTTTCGCCGCCTTTAGACCATGGCTTGATATGGTCAGCGTGAAGTTCCACATCGGGGTCTTTTGCGGGACTCGCGCCACACATCTGGCAAATGCAATTGTCGCGAATCAAGACTTGTGCACGCAGACGCCAGTTGATTTTTCTTCCCGTTCTCTTGCTCGACCGGATGGCACCCGGTGCCGGAGAATGAGACTGAGGGTTTTTGCCCGAGTTAATGAAACCCTCGAATGCGAGCAAAGCTTTGTTCCAAGACCCGAAACGACTTTCATACGTGCCGAGGGAAAACTTTGATAGGCCTTGTGCCTTATCCAATTCCCGGCCGAAAGGTTGGCGACCGAGACCTGTCCACACGTTGGCGATGTTTTCAAAAAGCTCCGCATCGGGAATATGCTGTCTGTTGGGGGCTTCAAGGCCAGCCTTGCGAAGCGCCAAGTTCCATTGCTTAAACCTTCGCAGAAAGGTGTTGACCCCGAATTGCCCCTTAGCCGTGTATTCAGTCGCTATCAGAGTAGTCTTGGAAAGGTCAGATGCTACTCGCTTCAAATCAGCCAACAACTCCTCTTCTGGGATATTTCGCTTTCGTAGTCGAACATGGAACTCACTCATGGCTAGCCTCTCATCTTATTTGCAAGGCACCTAGCGCTCAAGCTCAACCACCTAACACAAATCAGGCTCCAATGGCAGAGAATTCTCGACAGCATGGAGATGAGGTTTTAGGCTGGCTCACCGCTTGTGGCTGATACATTGAAATCGAAGCCGTGGCTGCCGTATGTGGTGCCGATGGGCATCTACATGGCGTTCCTGTTGGCGCAGTCGGATGCGAACTTGTTGTGGATGTATCCTGTGAAAACGCTGGCGGTGGCGGCGGCGCTGGTTTTTTTCCGCAAGCAGTATGTGGAGTTGCGGTCGCCGATGATTTGTGGAACGGCACCCACCCCCGGCCCCTCCGCAGGAGGGGAGTTGAAAGAAGGCGGAGCGGCCCCAACGACAGCAGGCGGGCCGCCTGCCCTACAATCATGGGTGTGGGCGGCCTTGATCGGGCTGGTGGCGATTGTGATCTGGATCGGGATCGATTCGTTTTATCCGAAGATGGGCAAGGCGGTTGCGCCGTTTGATCCGACGACGATCCAGTCGGTGGCGCAGCGGAATTTCTTTCTGGCGTTTCGCGTATTCGGCGCGGTGATCGTGGTGCCGGTGATGGAAGAATTGTTCTGGCGGGCGTTCCTGATTCGGTGGCTGGTGAACGAGGATTTCAAGAGCGTGGCGGTTGGGACATTTACATGGATGTCGTTCGCGGTCACGGTGGCGCTGTTTGGCGGGGAACACTATCAATGGCTGGCGGGGCTGATCTGCGGGGCGATGTACAACTGGCTGTACTACCGGCGCAAGGACGTGTTTGCCTGCGTCGTGGCGCATGCGGTGAGCAACGCGGCGCTGGCGGCATGGGTGTTGGCCCGGGGCGATTGGAAGTTTTGGTAAGGCGGCGTACGCAACCGAGATCTGAAATGGGAGAAACGACGCACCCCTCACCCGGCCTCTCCCCCAAGGGGAGAGGAGTCGGTCTTTTCCGGAGCATTTCACCTCGCGTCGTCGCGTGGTCGCTGGCGCTGGTGTCGATCCTGTCGCTGTGGGTGTTTCGGTCCGTGCTGGCGAACGGGTTTGTCGACTGGGACGATCATATCTATCTCGGGGAATTGGAGCGGATGGGGCGGTTTTCGTGGTCGTCGATGCGGTGGATGTGGACGTCGCTGGAACCGTTCTATTTGCAGCCCATCGTGTGGATGACGCACCTGGCGGACTACCAAATCTGGCACTTGAACCCCGTCGGGCATCACGCGACGAACTGGATCCTGCACGGCGTGTACGTTGCGCTTGTCGGCACGCTGGTTTGGCTGCTGACCGGGAAGGTCAATGCTGCGTCACCGGTCAGGCATCACGAAAGCGGCTCGGCGGGAGTTGCGCCGGAGGCAAATACTCGGCGCGTCTCGTCGGACTCGGCTTCGCCCTCCCTTTCATCTTCCGATCAAGTGCGGGGTATGCGACCGAGGGAACGGTTGGCGATGAGCGTGGTGATCGCGCTGGTGTGCGGGATTCATCCGTTGCAGGTGGAATCGGTCGCGTGGGTCGCAGCGCGCAACGGGCTGCTGTGCTCGTTGTGGATGGTGGTGGCGTTGTGCGCGTACGTGCGGGCGAGCCGAGACGACGGCGGCCTGAATCCAGGCTGGCACTCGGCGCGGCGCTGGTGGTGGACAGCGGTGGCGCTGGATGCGGTCGCGCTCCTGACAAAACCGTTTGCGGTGAGTCTGCCGGTGTTGATGCTGGCGGTGGATTATTATCCACTGAGACGTCTTTCCCCTCACCTTGATCCTTTGCCGCCTCAGCACGACCGGCGGCGTCTCGTCGGACTCGGCTCCCCCCAAACAACGGGGGAGAGGAAACCATCCGTGATCAAGTGCTTCGCGATGCTGGTGGCGGAGAAATGGGCGGTGATCGCGCTGAGCGCCGCGGCGTCGGTCGGCGCGATCGGGGCACGCGTGCATCAGCAACTCGAAGGACTGTCGGAGAACACGCTGAACACGCGGCTGCTGGTGGCGGCGCGGGGTGTGGTGTTCTATTTATGGAAACTGGTTTGGCCGTCGTGGCTGTCGCCGTTTTATCCGTTGAGCGACAGCGTCAGCCTGCGAAGCGAGGAATTTCTGGTGCCGGTGTTGTTCTGCGTCGCGGTAACGATCGTGGCGGTGTGGGGGCGGAAGCGAATGCCGGTGCTGTTGGCGGCGTGGGGGAGTTACCTGGCGGTGCTGCTGCCCGTGTGCGGGTTGGTGCAGGTCGGAGCGCAAGCGGTGGCGGATCGGTATGCGTACCTGGCAATGGTGCCGGTGCTGCTGGCGCTGGGAAGTGCGATATTATGGATGTGGCGACGCGGGTCGGTGTTTGGCAAGGGGGCGTTCTGCGTCGCCCTGGGCGCGTGGATGATTTTCCTTGGGTTGCGGACGCGGGCTCAAATTGCCGTGTGGCATGATGACATTTCGCTGTGGAGCGCGGCGCTGGATCATTTCCCGGACGATCCACATTCGAACTACGATTTGGGCATGGCGCTGCTGAAGGCGCATCGGTTGGAGGAAGCGCGGGCGGCGGTCGAGCGGGCGGTAACACACTCCAATCCCCAAGCGATCCAGTTGCCGATGGCGCGCGGGGCGCTGGGCGTGATTTATCTCAAGACGCACGAGTACAACGAGGCGATCGCGCAATTGCAGCAGGCCATTGCGGCGGACGGAACATTGTGGGCGGCGCAATACAATCTGGCTTGCGCCTACGCGCGCACGGGCCGACTGGCGAACGCGTACGGCGTGCTGGAGGCGCTGTTGGCGAAGCAACCACAATACGCGGCGCTGGCGGCACGGGATGGCGAGTTAGCAGCGTTGCGCAACGATCCGGAGTACGGGGCGAGGTTTAGTGACCTCATCGGCGCGGCGAAGAATTGAGGGACGAGTGTTTGCGCGGGGACGGGTGCGGATTATACTGAGCATGGAGGTGCGACATGGGAGTGCCAGCAAGACTGATGGAATTTCTCAACCAAAGCAAGGTTCGGTACGAGGTGTTGCACCATCCCGAGGCGTTCACGGCGCAGGAGTTGGCGGCGATCGAGCACGTGAAAGGACGGAGCCACGCGAAAGTGGTGATGATCAAGGCGGGCGGGGAGGTGCTGATGGCGGTGTTGCCGGCGGACTTGCGCATCGATTTGGAGAAACTGGAGAAGGTCACCGGGCGGAAGACGACGCTGGCGACGGAAGCGGACTTCCAAGCTCTGTTCCCCGATTGCTCGGTGGGCACGATGCCGCCGTTTGGCGGATTGTATGGCGTGGCGGGGTATATCGACGCAAGCCTGAGCGAGGCCGGGAAGATCGTGTTCGAGGCGGGCACGCACAGCGACGCGATCAAGATGCGGTACGCCGATTACGAGCGCCTGGCGAAACTGACGGTGGCGGATTTTGCGGTGAAGGCGTGTTGAAGGCAGGCAAGGATGACCAGATCGATGCGAATCGATGACGCTTCACATCAACGGACGGCGGGGTCGTCCCCGGCAGCGACAACCCGCCTGATGCACCGACCGTGGTTCCTGGCGTTGCTATTGGTGGTCGTTACGTTCGTGGCGTACCAGCCGACATGGCACGCGGGCTTCATTTGGGATGACGACGATCATCTGACGGCCAATCCGGCGATGACAGCCCCGCATGGACTGCGGATGATCTGGTCGTCATTGACCTTCTCGAGGTACTACCCCTTGACGCTGACAACCTTCTGGTTCGGGCGGCGGCTTTGGGGACTCGATCCCCTGCCCTATCACCTCGTCAACATCGGGCTTCATGCGATCAATGGCATCCTCGTGTTTCTGATTTTGCGGCGGCTGCGCGTGCCGGGGGCGTGGTTGGCCGCCTGTCTGTGGGTACTGCACCCGGTCAACGTGGAATCGGTGGCATGGATCACCGAACTCAAGAACGTCCAATCCGGATTCTTCTTTTTTTTATCGCTGCTGTGCTTTCTCCGGTTCGACGCGGAGAGGAACCATCGCTGGTACGCGCTGGCGCTGGTCTGCGGGTTGGCCGCCATGCTGAGCAAGCCGTCGACGGTGGTGTTGCCGCTGGTTCTGCTGTTGTGCGTGTGGTGGGAGCATGGGGGCTGGCAGCGAGGGGACATCGCGCGCGCCACGCCGTTCTTCGGGTTGGCATGCGGAATGTCGGCGCTGACCATCTTGGAACAGCATGGGCAGGTGCTGAGGGCGGGCACGGGCGAGTGGAAGCTCGGGATGGCGGAGCGATTTATCATCGCGGGGAAAGGAATCTGGTTCTATGCGATGAAGGCGCTGTGGCCCGTGGACTTGATGTTTGTCTATCCACGGTGGGAGGCGGACGCGAGATCGGCGTTGCTCTGGGCGCCACTGGCGGCTGTGGCGGTGGCGGGGGTGATCCTCTGGAGGCTTCGGAGGCGGCCCTGGTGCCGGGCGGCATGGTTTGGATGCGGGTTCTTTATCGTCGCGCTGTTGCCCGTGCTGGGGTTTTTCGATGTGTATTATTTCCGGTACTCGTATGTCGCCGACCACTTTCAATACCTGGCGAGCCTCGGCATCATCGCGCTGGCCGTCGCGGCGGTTGGCGTTGTGGTGCGGCAACCGTCCGGGCAGTTCCTGGCAGGCGCTATCGCTGTCACGGTGCTGGGTGTTCTTAGCTGGCAGCATTGCCACGTGTTTTATGATGAGGAGACGTTGTGGCGCGACGTCATCGCCAGGAATCCCAGTTGCGCGATCGCGCATGGCAACCTCGCGACGGTATTGATTGGACGCGGCGACTACGCGGAGGCGCTCGATCAATGCCAGGAAGCACTGCGACTCAAGCCGGATGACGCCTCGGCGCACGACAACTGGGGGAGCATCCTTCTCAAGACCGGGAAACCCCAGGAGGCGATCAAGGAGTACGAGCGCGCGGTGCAAATCAAGCCCGATAGCGCCGAAGCGCAGTACAATTACGGCAACGCCCTGTTCCAAGTCGGGCGGGTGCCGGAGGCCATCGAGCACTACGAGTTGGCGGTGCGGATCAACCCGTACGTCGCCGCGGCGCAGTATAACCTGGGCAATGCGCTGCTGCATGTCGGCCGGGTGCCGGACGCAATCGGGCATTACGAGCAGGCCGTGGAGTTTTCACCCGACGACGCCGAGGCACACAACAAATTGGGGACGGCACTGGCGCTCGTCGGCCGGGTCCGGGAGGCGATCCCGGAATATGAACAGGCGTTGCGACTCCGTCCTGACAACCGCGAAGCGCCGAACAACCTGGCCTGGCTTCTGGCGACGGTGCCGCCGGGACAGGGCGGCGATCCGGGCCGGGCGGTGGCTGTTGCCCAACGGGCTTGTGAGCTGACCGGGCGACGCATGGCCGTTCCGCTCGACACGTTGGCGGTCGCGTACGCGGCGGCCGGTCGGTTTGAGGAAGCGATCCACACCGGCGAGGAATCCATGGCCCTCGCGCGCGCGGCCGGGCAAACGCAATTGGTCACCGATGTGAAGGCCCAGATCGATCTCTTCCGCGCCGGCCAGCCCTACCGCGGGCGGGCGGATTCCAGGTAACGGCGCGGGGGACGGCAATAGATGTCAGTGGCACATATCATGGTTGATCCGGCGGTCAAGGTGGGCAGGCAGTTGTACGAAAGAGAAAGTGTACGAGTGGTGGGTAAACCTTGAGGATCAAAAAGCCGGGGCGGCGCGGACGCGTTCTTCCGACGTTCGCGTTTGCGTCTGAGGAACGCCGCGAGCGACACACCGCCGGGCGCGGCCAAGATAAACGCTACTGCTCCGGCCAGCCCCAAGCAATCACAGGTTCGATGCCGATGGGGCCGGCCCATTCGTTGGAAAAGATGTCGGTGAGCCCCACACCAAAATTGGTGGAAACCGTGATTTGCTCGTCGGACCAGACGAAGGTGTTTGTGCCACCATTGGCGAACTGCCACGTCCAGAAATGCAGGCCGGGGGTGCCGATGTACCCTCCCGCCGGGTTTGTAACCGTTAACGAGCTTCCCGAGAGCCAATTGGTGACCGGGATTGCTCCCGTCAACCACCATGAAATCATTGCTTGACCATCGACAGTGGGCAGCGGGCCGCAGCCCTGGATGTCCCATGGCTCCCCGCCCACATCCCACCCACAGTAGGCGTCCTGACCCTCATTCCCCATATTTTGTGAGCTTTGGGCGTTGATGTTATAGTCAACCAGTTGCAGCCATGTCTGTTGGTTTGTAAGGCCATTCGCCCTCGACATTATGAAGTCTTTCCAGAATCGAAACGTCATGGTCTGCCACGTCCACGTCGCAAGTGGCACTTCGGTTTGCGATACTGTCACCCACCAACTGCTTGTTTTTCCCAATGGGTCCGGCGTCCACGGATACGCTTCCGTGATGGCAAATGGCTTCCCATATATGGCCGCAACGTTTTCCAAATTCGATTCTGTCGACGGAGCCGCCAAACCTTGATAGGAAAGTGACGCGTCGGCGGCGCCATAGACCGTGTCTCCCTGGTGATAGGAAAAATTGTTCACCTTGGTATAACCGGCCCGCGCGAACACATCCGTCAAGACTGCCGGGTCGGTCCGAAGTCCGTTTACCGCCGGTGCCCACGTTTGACACGTTGGGCAGGCAAACTGGATGGCCTGCACCGAAGCACTGACCGCGAGCGATATGGGATAGTAACCGACGCTGGTCGATGTGTCATAGGGGTCTTGATCGGCAGAAAAGGTGATGACTGGCGTGAACACGTTGCTAATTGTTATCGCGCCATCGGGTTCGTTCATAATTTCATAGACGAAGCTGTTAGTGTACCGTACCGCAGCGTTCGAGAATACTGTTGCGACATCGTGAACCCAGTTATTTAGCGTGTTCGTCTCGTCGACCTCTGGCGAGCTATAAGAGGCTGTTGAATAATTCGTCCAGAAAGAGTTGTAATGGTCCACGCCAATGCATAACACCTGCACGGGTGCCGGGGTGGCTGGCATGCAATTCTCGCCGCCGTTATTCCCATACATCGTGGTGTACGGGCATGGGCCACCATGGAGCTGGCGGTCAATCGTCGTCCAGTCGTTGGTGCCGGCGGCATTACTGCAAATCTGGGACCATGCATACGCACAGCGGGTGAAACCGGGAGCCATGCGGACCCAGCGATTAGACTCAGCAAAGGTTGCGGTGGGTGGTTCACCAATGTCCATATGGGGGTGGTTCGTATATCCAGTCGGCCACACGCTGAACTGGGACCGGTCTCCGAATCCGGCGGTTGTCGCGTTTCCATCGACCTGGACAAAGTAATGGCCC
>JBEKLM010000033.1:0-51427 GCA_050010195.1 Verrucomicrobiia bacterium | reverse complement strand
CGGAATCATTGCCGACGAACAATTGGCACCGACGGAACACCGCGGCCACCGCGCCGATCGGCAGCCGACGCGCCACCGCCACAAAGCCGGGTTTTTTGTGCACCGCGCTACTCACCTTCTCGTCTAGTGGGCCCTCGAACAGCACAAACCGCATGGAAGGCTGGCGTTCGCTCATGTGTTCCATGAACCGGGCGAACTGGGTCGGTGGCCAACAGCGGTTCTGCTGGTTCTTCATGGGATTGCAGCTCGGGTGAATACCGACCAATGGCGATGCATCCGTCAGCCCATGCTCGCGGAGAAATGCGTCTGCCTGTCGGGTCGACTCCGGTGTCGTCCGAAACCACAATTCGTCGGCCAGACTATGGACGTCCGCACCGGTCAAATGCGCCGCCCACCGGAGGTTCTCCTCCACGACGTGCAATTTCGGGTCTTCGTCGAATACGGTCTGATTCAAACCCGGCAGGTTCAAGTGGGCCTGACGCTGGTATCGGAAGCCAATCCGTTCCCGCGCGCCAACCAGACGCGCCGAGGCATTGTAAACGAATCGATTGTGTGAGTAGGTCAGAATGCTCACGTCAAACCGTTCCTGACGCAACCGCCAGAGATCCCGCAGAATCCTGACCTTCGGGCTGTGCGGAAAATCCGCAAACCGCACATCCTCGGTGAACGCCTGTTCACGCAAATACTCCGTCACGCTTCCAAACATCGTCAGGAGCGTGAGATGGAAACGCTCTGGCTCAGCTGCCAATGCGGCAATCGACGGCGACGCCATAATTACGTCGCCGAGACCCGAAAGACAAAAAATCAATACTCTTCGTTGCCGTTGATCGGACTGCATGGATTTGTATAGATGCGATTCGCTACGCGGCGGGTATAGTACCATGCTTCGTGTCACGACGGCAAGAGGGCCATTCTCAGGCGTATGACGAGTTACAGCCTTACAGCGTCCTAGCCAGCGGCGATGGCTGTTCCCTCGCGTAACGTGCTGACGACGATGCGTTCGATCTCACTAATATCGAATGGCTTATTGAGCCAACGGGCGCCAGACCGCTCCAAGAAATTTCGCGACGACGGGCTGACCGTGTCACCGGTTACGAAGATGATCCGTTCCTGCATATGTGGATACCGTTCACTGATTACGGTATGAAGTTTTTCGCCACTCATTTCCGGCATACAAATGTCGGAAATGATCAGGTCGTACTCGTTCGACGCGAGACGCGCCAGGGCCTCGACACCGTTGCAGGCAGATTCCGTCTGGAAGCCTTTCTCGTTCAGCGCTCGCTTCAGCACATCGACGATTCCCGGTTCGTCATCCACGATCAACAACCGTCCCGCGGGCACGACGGTCTCATGTTCGGCGACGGGCGCTTCCGCCGGCGGCGGATGCACCGCGGCGGAACATTTTACCACGGGCAAATCGACGATGAACCGCGTGCCCTTGCCGGCCTTGGTCTCCGCCCGGATCTTCCCTTTGTGCTCCTCCACAATGCTGTAGCAGATTGACAACCCGAGTCCCGTGCCTTTTCCCGGGCCCTTCGTCGTAAAGAACGGATCGAAGATCCGTCCTATAATCGGCTCAGGGATGCCGGGCCCGTTATCCGCGACCACGACGCGGATCCGGTTGTTGCAATACTCGGTGCTGATTTCGACGATCCGTTTGTCGGGACGATTCTCCAGCGCCTGAATGGCGTTCGTGAGCAGGTTCACCAACACCTGCTCAATCTGACCCTCGTCGGCCATCGTGGGCGGCAGGTCCTTGCCCAGCCGTCGCACGATGTCGACCTTGGCGCGTTGCACCTGCATCTCGCGATTCTCCAACGCATTAACCACAATCCGGTTCACATCCACCATGGTCATATGCGGCTCGCGTGGACGCGCGAACGTGAGCAGGTTCCGCACAATCTTTGCCGCCCGTTCGCTTTCATGAAGGACCTTCTGCAAGTCCTTGCGGACCTTTTCATCGAGGCCCTTGTTCTTCACGAACAGTTGCGTGTATCCCATCACCACGGCGAGCGGGTTGTTCAATTCATGCGCGACGCCGGCTACGAGTTGGCCGAGCGCGGACAACTTTTCCGCCTGCCGCAATTGTTGCTCCATCTTCTTGCGGGTGGTAATTTCCCGAACGTTGATCTGGAGCACCGGCCGCTTGTGACAGTCCATCAGTGTCACCACTCCTTCACAAAGCACGTGCTCCCCCTCCCCTTGGGTGATCTGGATCTCGCCTGTCGCATCGAATAGCGCTTCCGCCCGTTTCTTGTTCTCCAACAGGCTCTCCGTGCAATCCTGGAGGTTCGGGCAGAGCGTCCGTAAGGGTTGGCCAATCAACTCGTCCGTCCTGCGCAGGATCAGCTCTTCAGCAGCCGGATTCACCTGCACAATCTCAAAAGTCGCGATATCCACAAGGATGATCGCATCACACGCCGAATCGAAAAGTTGCTCGTATTTCTGCTCGGAGATCTGCAACTCTCGCTCGAGCGTACGGCGTTGCGCGGCGCCGTTCTGACATTCCTGCAACAACGCGTCGTGGCGCGCACGCGCCTGCTCCAACGCCAACGCGATCAGCCCCACGCTCACTCCGAGGGCAAGGACAGTGGACACAACGAATTCCAAGGCACCCAACGCCGGCTCGCAAGCGATCAGCCAGTGGAAGGTACATTGGTGCACTGACCACAGCAGCAAACTGACGCAGAGCACACGTGCCCCCGGCTGTTCTTTCCACTGCTTCGCGTGAGGGAGTGCGACAGCCAGGCCCGATAATCCCAGCAGCAGAAATGTCGGAGAGTTGATCCAGACATGGTTCCCCGCCACGGAGCGAATCGCAAAGCTCCAGACCAGCATGACCACCGATCCGATCCCCAGTTCCCGATCGGACCGCGCGCGGTTGGCCAAATGCAACGTCCCCCACGCCATGCAGAGCGCGCTGACGCCCACGCAGACCCGGCCCAACGTCGGGAGGATCGCGAGATCTGGTCGTTCGTCCAACCCCAGCACTGTCGCCAGGTACATCGAGTAGTAAAGCCAGGCGACCGCCCAGAATCGATAGCATGCCTCCCGTGTGTGGAGGTTCAGATAGGCAAGGACGACCGCCACCAACCACGTGCTGAACAACGCCAGCGCCAGCGCGACCCTCAATCCGTCGGGCGGAAAAGTCGCGCTAACGAACGCGATGACGTTCGCCAATAAACTCTGGATCATGAATGCTCTCGCACGGTCCGACATTCGATTGCCACGGGCAACCCAGATGTCGTAACCTAAAGAAAGCACGAAACTTGCCACGCAAACTGCCACCATCCGAATCCTCGGGCCACAGGCCATGAATACACGCACAACCGTCGCGCCTTTCCTCAAAACCACGCAAATCCTTGACTATCAAAATCTCGCGGCGATGCCCCCCCGCGACGAAGCGTTGACGGACGCACGCCCATTGCTATAATCCGCGTTGGAAAACATCTATGAACTTTTCTGTCACCACCTCCTCGGCTCTCTCTCAAAAGCAACCGGCCGCCGTTCTGTTCGCGTTCGAGAAGGAACGCCTCGATGGGCCCGCGGCCTTCAAGAACCTGCTCCGCCATGTCGGTCCCAAAGAATTTCGCGGAGCCGAGCGCCAGCTCTTTCTCCTTCACTCGGCGGGCAAACTCGCCCCCCAACGCGTGCTGCTGGTCGGCCTCGGCCAGCGCAACAAATTCACGACCGAAACTCTGCGCCGCGCCCTGGGCATCGCCGCCAAGAAACTCCGTGACCTGGGTATCGAGCGCGCCGCCGTGCAGGCATCGGGCGACGTTAACGATTCGTTGGCTGCCATCGTCGAGGCCGCAATCCTCGCGACGTACCAGTTCCGCCAGTTCAAACCTAATGACGACGGTGAAGCGACGGAATTAAAGACGCTTACGCTTTGCATTCCCGCACACGCCGACCTGAAGGCAGCCAGGAGAATTGTTGCGGACGCACAGATCGTTGCCGAAGCCACCAATTACGCCCGCGAAATTGGCAATCTGCCCGGCAACGTCGTCACTCCCCGCGTCATGGCGGACTATGCCCGCAAACTGGCGGACGATTCGGGTCTGGTGTGCACCGTCCTCGCCAAAAAAGAACTCGAGACGGGCGGTTTCGGCGGATTGCTGGCCGTCGGTGGCGGCAGCGCGAATGAACCGCACTTGATCGTCCTCGAATATTACGGCTCCAAAGACGCCGCGCCCATTGCGCTCGTCGGAAAAGCCATCACGTTCGATTCCGGCGGCATCTCGATCAAGCCGTCCGACAAGATGGACGAAATGAAATTCGACAAATGCGGCGGCGTCGCCGTTCTCGCCATCCTCAAGGCCGTTGCCCAATTGAAACTGCCGCTCAATATCATCGGCGTTATTTCCTCCGCCGAAAATATGCCCAGTTCCACAAGCTACCGTCCCGGCGACATCGTGACCAGCTACCGCGGGTCGGACAAGCGCGCCGTGACCATCGAAGTGCTCAACACCGACGCCGAAGGCCGCGTCGTGCTCGGCGACGCTCTCGTCTACGCTCGCGAACGCGGGGCCAAGACCATTATCGACTTCGCCACTCTCACCGGCGCCTGCGTCGTCGCTCTCGGCAGTATCGCGGCCGGTCTCCTCGGTAATGACGATGTGCTGCAGGAGAAAATCCGCGCGTCCGCCGACCGCACCGGTGACCGCGTCTGGCCGTTGCCGTTGTGGCAGGAGTACAAGGACAAGATCAAGAGCGACGTGGCTGACATCAAGAACACCGGCGGCCGCTACGGCGGCGCCATCACGGCCGCGGCGTTCCTCGCGAAGTACGTCGACGACACGCCCTGGGCGCATCTCGATATCGCGGGCACGGCGTGGACCACGGAAGAGCTTCCCTATCTGACCAAGGGTGCGACAGGGTTCGGCGTGCGTCTAGTGGTTGACCTGCTCCGCCGCTGGAATTGACGGGCGGGCGGACGTGCGCCCTTTCCACGCGCCGATGATGAGAATCACCACGACGGCGACGCTCAGTAAAAAAAAGCCGACGACCAGCACATTTTCCTTAAACTTTCGGCTGGGATTCATACAATATGACCGAAGTTTAGGCGAGCACCATGGCGAACACAATCACGCAAATCGATCTCCCAGGCGTCAAGAAGCTCAAGAGCGGCAAAGTCCGCGAAGTCTTCGACCTCGGAGACTCGCTGCTCTTCGTGGCGACCGATCGCATCAGCGCATTCGATGTCATCCTGCCCAACCCGATCCCCGAAAAGGGGCGCGTCCTCACCGCCCTCAGCGAATTCTGGTTCGGCAAGACCCGGCACATCGTCGAAAATCATTTCATCACCAGCAATCTTGCCGCGCCATCGCACCGCTTGCCGAAATCCGTGGCCGCCGCGAACGCTGCCCTCCAAGGCCGCTCAATGCTCGTGCGCAAATGCCAGCCGCTCCCCGTCGAATGCGTCGTGCGCGGGTACCTCGCCGGCTCCGGGCTGAAGGAATACAAACAATCCCGCACCGTCTGCGGGATCAAGCTGCCCAACGGCCTTGTCGAATCCAGCCCGCTCCCCCAACCCATCTTCACGCCCGCCACCAAGGCCGAGACGGGCCACGACGAGAACATCGATTTCGACCGCTGCGCCGAGATCCTCGGCCAACCGCTCGCCGAAAAAGTGCGCGACACCTCGCTCGGCCTTTACAGTTACGCCCGCGATTACGCCGCCACCCGCGGCATCATCATCGCCGACACCAAGTTCGAGTTCGGGCTTTTGGAGTCTGACGGTTCGCCGACCCATTCCAAACTCATCCTCATCGACGAAGCCCTGACCCCCGACAGTTCCCGCTTCTGGCCCGCCGACGGCTACGCCCCCGGCAAACCTCAGCCGAGTTTCGATAAACAGTTCGTCCGCGACTACCTCGAAACCCTCGATTGGGACAAAACCCCGCCGGGCCCCGTCCTCCCCGACTCCGTCATCCGCAAGACCACCGAGAAATACCTCGAAGCCCTGACCCGTCTGACCGTCTAAAGCCGTCAGTGGCGCACCCCGCACGCGGCGCTTTGCGCTTGTAGGGCGCCCGGCCCGGGCGCCACCCTCCGCTTGCCGCCATACTCCCGCCTTGGTCGCAAAGGAGCAAGATGAGGGGGGACGCAACGCCATTTCTCCGTCAAAAACACCCTTCGGCGCCACACCTACCCCCCACAATTGGCTTCGTTTTTGGCTTTCCCAAAAACGAATTTTCCACGCCGGCTTGAACAAAATTGGGTTCGTTTGGTAATCCTCCCCCGCACCCAACTTCCCTACTCTGTGGATACAACCCACCCGCGCCACAGGTTCCCACTCAAGCCAACCCGTCGCGTCTTCGCCATCCCTGACACCTTCTTCACTTTTCAAAGAACTCTACCAACCACGCCCCGGGTCCCCTATGTCAAAGCCGAGCGGCGAGGGTAGCCGCGAGACGAGGCCATGTTGTTTCGGCACCCGCAGGACGACGCGAACGGGCGTGAGCGGAGTCAACCGAGCCGCCTGGCCGAGCGGGCGTGAGCGGAGCCGAAAGCGGCACTAGCCGCTGAGACCACGTCGTGTTCCCGGTCGCAATGCAAATCCAACCAACCGCCCGACCGTAACATGCCTCCCCAGCCGCGTCTAGCAAAAAATATCGCCTCTCCGATAGCTGTCCCTGCTCCGTCCTCGGGTGGACAAACGGGTGGATGCTGGCCATTCGACCACAACCCGATTCGGCTTGAAATGCATGTCCCATGAGGCGTATAAACGCGATTGATCGGTCCATTTCCGGGGCCGCACCTCGACCCCAACGCGTCCCGTCCGCGCGAGGCTGGGACGGACATAGCAAATCCGGTTGCGAGTGCAGTGTGGAGGCTATCTTGAAAGACGAGTACGCCGAAGTTCGAGGAATACCGCATCGCACGAGCCGTTCACCGCTAGCCACTCAACGGAATGCCATGAACAGGTTTCGCATCATCGTGACGGGAATGGGTTTATTGTTCTTCGGTCACATCGTCGAGGCAAATGTGCCGCCACTAGGCACCAACAACTTCGCTTTGCAGTTCGACGGCCAGCAGAATTTCGTTCAGAGCACCAATGCCTTCAACCAGACCATTAGCGCGTACACCGTCGAGGCGTGGTTTATTGGCACGTCGGTAAACGGTCAGAATCCCGCGATTATTTCGACGCTCGGTGATGATATTGGATTTAACTCCTTGTGTGACATTGTCATCTACACTAATTCGATTGCCTTCAACCCGAGAGGAATGGGCGGACTTACTGCCAACCTGAGTCTGCTAGACGGAAATTGGCATCATGTGGCATGCGTCTGGGACGGAGGCCAAGTGCGGCTCTATGTCGATGGCCAACTGGTTGCGTCGGAAGCCGGATCTGAAAACCCATTCCTGTGGCAGACCCCGTTGCGGTTGGCGTACCGCGACACGAATGGTGGTTGTTGGTTCGGGGGCATTATCGCTCAGGTTCGCATCTCCAGCGTGGCCCGTTACACAGGGCAAATATTTTCGCCGCCGACTTCGTATCCTGTCGACCCCAGCACGATTGTCTATTGGCCGTGCAACGACGGCAGCCCCCGGACAGTAACGGATGCTACCGGCAACGACAATGGGGTGCTCTACGGCAGCCCCCTGCCATCTTGGGTGGCCCTAACACCGGGTCTCCCCAACAGTTGGACGGACAGCAGCGATAAGTGGGAGAATGCGGCGGATTGGTCGCTGGGTGTCGCGCCGTCTTCATCAGAAGACAGCGACTATGTTACCAACGCCAACACCAAGACGGTAACCATTGACGCGACAACGGCCACCAACGCCCTTGCCAGTCTTACAATCCACAACCTGACCGTCTCGGCACCGCTTGGTTCGACGAACACGGTCCTTATCAACAATGCCGGAATGGCGATTCCATTGGCGGTTCTCAATACTCTGGCCATCGACAACAATGGTGCTGTTGTAGTCAACAACTCGGCAGTCCAGACCTACGGCAATCTTCTTGTGGGCATTACAGGCAACAACGCCGTATTAGCCATCACGAACGGTGCCGCAGTGATCAGCGCGGGTGGCTATGTCGGCGATAGCGCCACCAGCAGCAACAACATGGTGGTGGTGAGCGGTACCAGCTCGCTCTGGACTAACAGCGGCAGCGTTTACGTGGGCTATGCGGCCGCGGCTAACGAGTTGATCATCACCAACGGTGGTGTCGTGTTCAGCCCCGACTCCTATTTGGGATACAATTCCAGCGCTAGCAATAATATGGCGCTGGTCAGCGGAACCGGATCCGTCTGGAGCAACAGCGGTGACTTGGTCGTGGGGAACTCCGGCACTGGCAACCAGTTGATCCTCACCAACGGTGGAGCGCTGTTTGCCAGCAACCTTGTGCTGGGAGCAAACGCCGGCGGCTCGGGAATGCTCACGCTGGGTGGGGGCATGGTCAGCGTTACCAGTCTGATCCTCACTAATGCCGGCAGCACCGTCATCTTTAACGGCGGCCTGGTCAACAGCGCGGGCGCAACCATAATCAACGGCCTGACGTTTTTGGACGGCGATGGCATTGACGCGGCCACTTACTATTTGCTTGGCGGCGTTCACTCCTTCGCCAATGGCTTGGAGATTCGGAACAACGCCTCACTGACTGGTTGCGGTACAATCGACGGGAATGTGCTGGTTGACGCGGGCGGCTCGGTGCTGGCCAATTGCGGCGGTGAACTGAATTTCACTGGCACGGTGACCAACAACGGCACCATCAGTGTCGTCAGCGGCACGGCCATCAGCTTTTTCGGCGTCGTGGTCAACAACGCGACCGTTGTTGCCACCAACGGCGCCGTGTATTTCTTCGGCGGATTCGTCAACAACGGCACTCTCCTATCGTCGCCCAACAACAGTTGGATTGACGGCACGGGCAAATGGGAGACCAGCGGCAACTGGTCCACCGGTGTCACGCCATCCGACGCCGACCCGGCCGACTTGATCACCAACGCCGCCACCAAGACTGTCACGATTGATGCCACGACCGTGCTCAGCAACAACGTCAACGGATGCCTGACGATTAACTACCTCAGCGTGTCGGCCCCGACCGGCTCGATCAACACGCTGGCTCTGAATAATATGGGCACTGCATCTACACCCCTTCTCGTCAAGGGCCCTGTCTTCCTGGGCGGCGGGGGCATCATCACCGTTACCAATTCGGAACTCGAAGTGGACACGACTGGCGGCGGCCCTGAAGGTGTTGACGGCGCTTTGGTCGGTGTCGTTGGCTCCGGCAACCGGTTGATCGTCAGCAACGGCGGAGAGGTATTCAATGGCTACGGCTACATTGGCTACGGCTCCAGCGCCTCCAATAACACGGCCATCATATCCGGCAGCGGATCGGTTTGGAGTAATGGCAACGACCTCACCATAGGGGACTCCGGACAGGCCAACCAATTGATCATCACCAACGGCGGCGCCGTGTTTGACAACAATGGCTATTTGAGCTACAGCCGCTCCTCTTCAGACAACTCAGCGCTGGTCACGGGCCCCGGCTCGGTCTGGGCCAACCAGTCTGGACTTAGTATCGGTACGGTGGGCGATGGCAACTCCCTGACCATCGCCAACGGCGGCACCGTATATAGCACCAGTGGCAACGTGGGTGGCGTGGAGGGGGGATCAGGTGCGGCGGTCTTGGTCACTGGTAGTGGCTCGGTGTGGGAGATCAACGGCGGACTGGGCGTCGCCGCCTACTCCCCTCATCAGCCTAACATGCTCACCATCACCAACGGCGGTGCTGTCTTCGCCAGCGATGTATTTACCGGGTCCGAACAAGACCCACCGGAGTACGCCATGCTGCAGGTCACCGGCACCGGCTCGGTCTGCAGCATCAGCGGTGAGTTGTTAGTCAACGACGGGGCGCTGACCATTGCCAACGGCGGGGTAGTATACAGCGGTAGCGGCGCGGATTACGACGACGGCTACGGCGCACCAATATTGGTTACGGACAGTGGCTCCGTGTGGTACATCAGCGGGGGCCTAGTCGTCGACGAGGACGGCGGAGGCAGCTTGCTCTCGATGACCGTCGCCAACGGCGGTGCGGTATCTAGCAGTGGGGTTGATATGGAAGGCTACGGTCCTTCTACGCTGCTGGTCACGGGCACCGGCTCGGTCTGGAGTAACAGCGCTGACCTAACAATCGGGGCTGGAGACAACGCGATGACCGTCGCTAACGGAGGTGCGGTGTACAACAGCGGTGATCTCTCTCTGGAGGGGGAGGGGGGGATCGGGGGCTGTGGCCAACTTACAATCACTGACGGCGGTACGGTTCTCGCCAGCAATGTTTACTGTTCTGTGCTTTACTCCTGCGTGGAGGGAATTGCCGTTTTAGGCGGCGCTTTGTACGTGACGAACGCGCTCGGCAATGGCGTGCTCGACATGCTCGGCAGCATCTTGTCGCTCAACGGCGGCACGGTGACTGTGGACAGCCTTGTGGCGTCAAACAGCACCCCGTACGGCGCTCCTTCTGGAACTGTACTGACCAGCATCGTCAGTTTCACAAGCGGCACGCTCAATACCAAGGGGACGCTGGTGAGTAACAGCTTTGTGTTTGCCATCGGAGATGGGACCGACGCGGCCACATTTCAACTTAACGGTGGCGTGCATTCGTTCGCAAACAATCTCTTGATCGACACCCATGCCACTCTGAGCGGCTGCGGGACGGTTAACGGAAACGTTGTAGTCGAACCCGGCGGCACCGTGCTGGCCAATTGCGGCGGTGAACTGAATTTCACTGGCGTTGTCGCCAACAACGGGAGTATCTACGCGTTCAACGGCACAACTCTGAATTTCTACGGGCCGGTCGTGAACAACGGCCTGATTGATGCGAGCAAGGGGTACGTACAGTTCTGGTCTGGCGTCCAGAACAACGGAACGATTGTGCCCTCGGCCGCGTCGGCCCTGCGCATTACCTCCATCACGAAGGAAGGCAACGACATCCGGGTGGCTTGGATCTGCGATGGCGGCCACAGTTACGCTCTGCAAAGCACCAAGAGCACGGCGATGATTGCCGAGTACAACACGAATTTTGCGGACGCCAGTCCGATAATTGTTGCTTCTGGTGTTGGTCTATCGACTACCAACTACCTCGACGCGGGAGCCGCATACGCTCCCGTGTTGACAGCGCCGGGCGGCACCATGGTCACAACCTCAACCGTGCCATCTACCGTTGACTGCTCGGCGGTGTGGACACGCGGCATTACGGATTCCTTGGGCAACGCCTTGCCGGTTGGCAGCCTGCTCATGCTGGGAACCTTCAGCATCAGCGAGTCCACCATCCAGTCGAATTTCACTGCGGGCAATGTCAGCGCCATCATGTCGAACTTCACCCCCTACAGCACGCCGTTCGCGGTTGGCAACGGAACCGGCCTGTCTGCGAGTTGGGATGTTTCAGAGAGTGCTGCGGGCTTCGGTGGCCAACAGATTTACTTGCTGGCGGTCGATGCTCCAACCTTGGCGGCGGCGAATCACCTGGGAATCTACACCGCGCCATCGTGGACATTCCCCGCCGACGGATGCCAAACCAACATCGACCTCGAAGACGTGACCGACTTCGTCATCGGCGCGCAAGGCGGTTCGTTGACGCTCAACCTTGTTTTGGGGGGCGAGACGTACACATTCACCGACACGGCCAGGCTGAGTGTTCTCCCCGGAAGGATTCTCTTCTACCGCGTCCGGCTTGTCCCGTAGGTGCTGGCGCAGTAGGCGGTAGACACTCTGTGCCCTCTGTGTCGGTGCCTGCCCTGAGCGAAGTCGAAGGGTGGTAAACGCTTCGTGCCCTACTCCACGGTCACGACCGCGCACTTCGGAGCGCAATTCGTCGCGGCGACGTTGAACGCGGCGACTTGATACAGGTAGGTCACGCCCGACTGCGCGGTGCTGTCCGTGTAACCGGTGGCGCCGTGCCCAACCTCGTCGATCAGGTCGAAGGAACCGACAGCGCCGTTGGACTTGTCCGCCCGCTCGATCATAAACCCCTGCTCGTTGTCCGACCGGTCCGTCCAATCCAATTCCACCGTTCCCGTGCCCGCAGGCTTGGCGGTCAACCTCGTTGGCGCTTTGGGCGCGCTGACCAGTTGCGGGCCGATCTGCTGGATCGCCGTCAGGTAATCCACCCGCCCGTGTCCGGCCCAATCGGGACCGACATTGGGCGCCGAGTTCGTGTCGTCACCGAGACAGGTCGTGGCGTTGAGGATGACGGTCACAATCGCATCGGGACTGATCGAGCCGTCCAGCCCGAGTTGCTCGGCACGGGATAACAGCAACGCCGCTTCGCCAGCCACCAGCGGCGAGGAAAACGACGTGCCGTCGCCGACAAAGTACGTCGGGCTGCCGGCCGTGCCCATGCCATTGTTCTGGTCGGTCAGGCTCAACACCGCCGTGCTGACCACGTCCACCGCCGGGGCAACGACATCCACCGCTTTCCGACCGTATTCGGAGAAACTGGCGCGCGACCGCATGCTGGCCGCGCTGCTACCGCTCAAGATGCTGCCGCTGCCGCTTCCGCCCACGGAGATGACGTACCGATACGATGCAGGGTAACTGCGCTGGCTGGAATTGTTGTTGCCCGCTGCGGCGACCATGATAACACCCTGGGCGTGGGCATACTGGATCGCGCTGTCGATGATTCGGGTCGGGACAAGGCTTCCAAAGCTCATGTTGATAATGTTCGCGCCGTGGTCAGCCGCGAACCGGATCGCCTCGGCAATGGCCGTCGACGGCGCACCGCCCGCGTTCGTAAACACCTTCAACGGCATGATCTGGCTGTACCAACTCGCGCCGACGACCCCGATGCCGTTGTCCGACACCGCCGCCGCCACACCGGCCACGAACGTCCCGTGGAACACATTGCCATCGCCGCCGCCATCGCCCAGATCGGGATCGGGATCGGGACCGCCGTTATAGAAGTCCCAGCCGTTGATATCGCCCGGGTATCCATTGGTCGCATCTTCGGCGACGTTCGGGTTCGTCCAGAGATTGCCGGCCAGATCCGGGTGGTTGGTCAATACTCCCGTATCAATAATGGCAATGACGATATTCGAACTGCCCGTGGTAACGTTCCACGCCGCTTCCGCCTCGAGGTTGGAGTCGGAGCCAATTCCATTGAAATACCAGCGCTGGAGTTCCGTCGACTCCCCATCGTACGACGCGTAGTATTCGTCACTGGGCAGGTCATTGATGTAATGGAGCACGTTCGGCTCGGCAAAATCGACTTCCTGCAGCTTGGCGAGTTGCTCCGCCGCCGCGGGCACCGACAACCCGCCCGACAAAACCACCAGATACTCGCCGTGCCGTACGTCCAGCGTCCGCAAAATTCGACCGCCCAGTTCGTCGACGATTTCATCCTGGCGATGATGGGGCACCCCGCCATGGAACCGCACGATCAACTGGCCCGGTACGTAGTTGGGTCGGCCGGAATCGTCCTGCGCAGGGATGTCGCGCGCGGAGGCAAATACCACCTGCTTGTCACTGACCGAATTGCCGTTGTCTTGGTTGGCATTCCCGTCCGCCAGTTCACGACGCAGTTGCATGGCGGAATCATGGTCGGACGATTTTGGGGGGCCGCCCATGAGGGCGTGTTGAAATCCCTCAAACGTCCACAGCGACGAGCCGCCCGGCGCGCTCTGGCCAAATCCGCGTCCCAGGAACAGCGCCAGGAACAGCACGGCCGCGGACCCGCCATAAATGATGATTCGTCGAATTACAAATGGGTTATAAAGGAATCCCATCGTTGCTCCAGTGTGTTGCGGTCCACCTTCAATTGAGCTTCCAGCAACGTCTCCGGCTCAGCTCGTTCCACGGCGGTAATCTGCCGGTAGGTGGAAATATCCCGGTACGACTTCACATAGTTGAAAAACTGCGGGCGGGTGTCGCCTTGCATCAACATGTACACCAGCGCCCAACTCTCGGCGTACGCGAGTTCGATGCGGCCCTCTCCGAGGGCGAAAAAACCGGACGCGTCCCGGTGATTCAGCAGCGTCTTCAGCGGGAGCAGTTGACCCGCCTTCTGCGCCCGCGTCACCCGCTCCGCCAGCGGGGCATGGTACCGCCCGATTTCCGCGGTTTCGCAGTACTGCGCCAGGCCCTCCGTAAGCCAGGTCGGCTCCAATCCGTAGCGGGAGTGAATGTGATAGGCGTGAAATAATTGGTGCGCCCCCTCATGGCGAATCAGGCGCTCATTGATCAACTTCGCCTCCGAGGTGATATCCGAACGGAGTGCCGCCAGTTGCGGCCCCGCCTCGGGGGAATCGTGGTACCGGCGGCTGCGTTCCTCAAGACGGCCTCGGGCCTGAAAATACCGGGAGGTGTTGAGCTGGTTGAGCAGCACCAGTCGGTTTTCACCCGACGAAAAGAACCCGGCGCTGTTCACGAACGAGGGCGCGACCCGTAGCGCGTAAGTCCGGAAGGCGTCCTCGGAACCGAAGAAGACCACGTCCACGTCCCGCAACTCACCTTCCCGCCGGATCAGCGGCGCGAAATGATGGCGGAACTGCTCGCGCAGGTCGGTCAAGACGCCCAGGGTCTTCTGCACTTCGCCATACGATTCGTCCGTGACGATCGTATACGGTGGACTCTTGACAAAGTGGAACCGGGGAAACTCGGCGCTGAACCGCACGTCGCGCGGTGTCACTTGAAACGGAGCCGCCGGCAGTACCTCCACCGTCACCACGTCGCCCCACCGATAGGACTCGACCACATACCCGGAATAGCCAAACCCATCGCGAAAGCGAATGGTGGTCGGTGATTCGGAAATCACCCATCCATCCAGGACGTGGCCATCACGGAACTTGAGCCGGTGCGTCGGGCGCTCGGCGGCCAGCTCGGTCTCCAGTTGGTGCTTGCGGGTCAGCTCCTCGGGCGCAAGCGGACGATTGGCGTCCGTGCCCATGGGCCCGACCGCAACCCGCTGGCCGCGCTCCGGCACCGCCTGGAGAGCCGCCGGCTGGTCTGTCGACACCGTCGACGGCCCACAACCGCTGAGCACGACGATGGCGCTGCCCAGCAGGATGACGCGGGAGGCCCGCGCCACGTTTGGAGGCAAGGCAAAGCCCGCCTGTTTATTCGTGGGGTGCATTGCCTGCCTGAAATAGCAGCAAATATGCCCATGCCTGCCGGCACGAAACCAACGCCACCCCGCTTTTGCTGTTGACCGATGTGTCAGGCTTCTTTACATTTCGTTTGTCGAGAGTTTTTTAGCTCGTCGGGATTTTTGGAGCGCTCCCGCAGATGACACACATGAGCAATCGAACGGTACTAGCAACTTTATCAGTATCAGTCGCGTTTCTGATACCTGCTGTTCTCAGTTTTGCCCAGGAACCGCAGGCGCCAGCTTCCCCGTCATTTCGGATCAGGGCCGTCCGCCAACGACTCGTCAGTCCGCCCGATTACCGGTCGATTGTCTCGGGCGCTGGCGGTCGCTCTGTGAGCGCCGGCCAGAACTGGCTGCAAATTGAGACGGAATTTGAAAGCTCGCCCGATTGGGCCGACGACGTTCAATTGAAATATTACGTGCTGCTGGGACGGGGCGAAAACGCGCATGCCCTCGTCGGCGAAATCACCTACGTCAACGTCGCCAAGGGCCCCCAGCACTATTCCGCGATGTTCGTGCACCCGAACACCCTTCAACGCTATGGCAAGGGACAGGTCGAGGCGGTTGCGGTGCAGTTGTTCTACAAGGGACAGCTGATTGACCAAAGCAGTTATCCGCCCTCCGACGATCACTGGTGGGAGCGAGCGACACCCGTCAGCGGCCTCGTGCTGCCTCCCCGAGAAACTCCATGGTCTGTTCTTGCCTTCGACCGATATGAGTCACCCAAACCCACGCCGTAACCATAACCGGAGCGGTACCCATTCATGTTAGGCCCTGAGCGAATGCTGGCGCTGGACATCGGCGCTTCCACTATCAAGGTAGGCGAATTTCAAGCCGCCAAGGGCCAGGGATTGCGCCTGACGAATTTCAACTACGCCGAACTCGGGATCGATCCCGAACACGAAGAAAACCGCAAGGCGCTCATCGTGTCCACCGTTCGCAATGTGATCCGCGAGAGAAACATCAAGGCTAGGAGTGTCGTGTTCAGCGTTTCCGGCCAATCCGTGTTCACCCGGTTCGTCAAGTTGCCGCCCGTCGATCAATCCAAGGTCGCGCAGATCATCCAGTATGAGGCCCAGCAAAATGTCCCCTTCCCCATTGATGAAGTCATTTGGGATTATCAATTGCTCGGCAGCAACCCGCAAGGGGAACTGGAGGTCGTGCTCTTGGCCATCAAGAGTGACATTATCGAAGAACTCACCGAAGGCGTGGAATCCTGCGGACTGCGGACGGACATCGTGGATGTCGCCCCAATGGCGCTCTACAACGCGGTCCGTTACAACTACGGCGACCTCGACGGATGCACCATGGTCGTTGATCTCGGGGCGCGCACGACCAATCTTCTGTTCCTGGAACAGAACCGCGTGTTCTCGCGTTCCATCCCCATTGCCGGCAACGCCATCACCCAAAGCATCGCCTCGGAATTCAACGTCCCGTTCCTCGAAGCGGAGCACATGAAAAAGACGCACGGCTTCGTGGCGCTGGGCGGAGCCTACGAGGAACCCGAAAACGAAACTCAGGCCCGCGTCAGCAAGATCATCCGCAACGTGATGACCCGTCTCCATGCCGAGATCGCGCGGTCCATCAATTTCTACAAGGGACAACAAGGGGGCAGCCTTCCCGCGCGCGTGCTGCTCTCGGGCGGCACTTCGATCATCCCCTACACGGATCGCTTCTTTAAAGAGAAGATCCAAACGGACATCGAGTACTTCAATCCCTTCCGCAACGTGGAAATTGACCCGCAAGTCTCCCGTGACGAGCTGGCCCGGTGCGCGCATTTCTTTGGAGAGATCGTCGGCTTGGGCCTGCGCAAAACCACCGAATGCCCCATCGAGGTCAATCTCCTTCCCAAATCCGCCCGCCGGCGCGAACAGATGCAGCAACAACGGCCCTATCTCGCCGGCGCGGCCGTTTGTGTGCTGCTGATCCCGCTGTGCTGGCTCGGGTACACACAGAAGATGGTGGCCCTGAAGACCACCCAACTGCACGAATTGACCGACAAGGTTAAGGTCTTGGACGACCTCAGTCAGCGTCTCAACCGCGAACAGAACCAGCTCTCCGCCGTCCAGGTCAAAGCCGGTCAAATCGTCTCGCTGGTCGACCAGCGGTCGCTCTGGCCCGAGCTCCTCCAAGACCTGACCTCGAGGCTCGTCTCGAACGTTTGGATCGTCTCCTTTACTCCCGATTCAGATGTCCCCTCCGTCGCCGCGCCCGTTGCGGTGGCGCGCCCCCGGACGCTCGGTCGTGGACGCGGGGAAGACCAGGACAACACTCCACCACCTCCGACCGTCAACTCCGGTCCCGTGGGTGGTGGCACGGGCAGGGGCATTACGGAAATTCGCATCCAAGGTGCGGGGATCCACTCCGCAGACCATCCCGACCAGGATTACCAGTTGGTCTATGATTTTGCCAAGAACCTGAGCACCTCATCGTTTTACGACAAGGCCGGCGTCGTGATTGATGTGCCGCCCAACCCGACCTTGCAAGGGAAGACATTTACCTTCACCATCCGTGCGAAACTGCTGAAACCGATTTCCATGTGATATGAATCTCAAGTGGCTGAAACAGAATGTGCTGACGGTGGGGTTCCTGACGGCTTTCGTCATCGCGCTCGGCGTGTTAATCTGGCTGCAACAGGCCGCCGCGTCGAAGCGCGCTAACGTCGATGCCGCCCTTCAGGAACAACAGTCGCAATTCAACCATTTATCCGAGCAGAAACCCGCGCCCTCACGCGAGAGCATTGACGTCATCAAGCAGGACCGGGAACAGGTTGGCCAATTGTACGGACGACTGGTGGGTGCCGTCGGTCACCGCATCGAAGTCCCAGCAGATTTGCGCCCCGTCGGTTTCCTTCAGCTCATGGCTTCTTCCTTCTCCCGTCTTCATCAGGCGGCCGAGGCGGCGGGGATCAAACTTCAGGACGGATTCGCATTTGGGTTTGGCCGTTACGCCGGGGCTTCCTCGACTCTTCCCGCCAAGAACCTTTCCCCCGAAGACACGAAGCGCGTCCTGACCCTCCTCGTCAAGCAACTGACGGCCATCGAGCAGATTAGCACGCTGCTGATGTCCAACCACGTGGCGGAAATCGACCAGATACGCCGCGCGGAGGTCGAGCCAGGCGGCGGATCGTCGGGGGGCGAAGCGCTGGAGGCCTCGATCAAGACCGACCCCACTGCGTTGTATCAGGTTCTGCCGTTTGAGTTTCAATTCAAATGTTCCGAGGACGCGTTGCGTGGGTTTCTCAACAGCCTGACCAAAGCGGACCTGTTCCTGGCCGTGCGACGGCTGCAGGTCACCGGTGAAGCGCCCGCCGCCGACAAGCCGCCGACGGGACCGGGAGTCGCTGCGGCAACTGCGACCACTGCGACAACTCCCACGATCCCGAAACAGGGGCTGTTGTCCGTGACCGCGCGCATTGACCTGATCGAATTCCCGACTCCACAACCCGCCAGGAAGGAAGCGGGCAAGCCGGGTGCCTGACGGACGCGACCGAGGCCCGAGCGAAAAGACCAACATGGATTTCCTGAAGAGACACTACGAAAAGATTGTGCTGGCAGTCGCGCTGGTGGCGCTAATCGTCTCCGCAATTTATCTTGCGTTGCAAGTCAACGCAATCAGCAACGCGGGGCCAACGACAAGGGCTTCGACCCACGTCACCCCAACCCTGCATGTTCCCCTGGCGACCTACTCCAACGCCATCCTGACGCTGGCCGAACCGCCCTTGTGGACGAATGGCGTTGCATTCATTCCAATCTCATCCCACGACGACATCCCTCCGACGCACCTGCCGGGCACCAACGCCCCCCCTCCCCCGTTTCCCGTCACTCTTGTGAGCTTGGTGCGCAAACCGTTTAAGTTGCTGTTCATGACGTATTCGTATGAGGCGACCACAGGCGGGTACAATTTCCAGATCAATTTCCAGTTCCGCGCGCGGACATTCTTTATCCCCGCGATTGGCGATGTCATCAGGGATCATTACGAAGACACCGGATATCGCATCACGAAGTTCGAAAAGAAATCCGTCGTCGTCGACGATCCAACCCTCGGCACCAAACGGGACAAGGACGTTTCGGAACTCACGGTGCAGCACGAAGGGAATAGCCCCGTCGTCCTGGTTCTCAGCCGGGAGAGCGAAGATCAGGAACCCGTGGCCGAGGTGCGTTGCGCTGGCGACGGGCAAACGGGTGAATATCGACGAGGACAATCTTTCACGTGCAAGGGCGTCACGTACAAAGTCATTGAGATTGACATCAATCAGAAACACATGGTAATCGTTGACACACAAACACAGGAGCAGCACACCATCAAATACCAGCAGTAGTTTGACTTACGAAAGCACTTCAAACTGGCTGGTTCGTCGGCACCGATGGGGGGATGTGCGCAACGCCTCTGGCGAGTCGTGAACGGAACGGAGAATCGTCATATGACAAAAACGGTATTGGTATTACTCACGAGCAGCGCCTGCTTCTTTGCGTCCATGGACCTGCGCGCTGCCCCCACCGATCCCTCCTCCACGGGTTCTTCGACTGCGGAACAGGCCGCCCGGGAAGAACTCGTTCGCCGCCAGGAAGCCCAATTGGCTGCCGAAAAATTGCTGACCCAGGGCGAAAAGCTTTTCTATGCCGGTAAGTACTCCGAAGCGGTCGCCAAGCTCGAAGAGGGCATCAAGCTGCTGCCCCGCGCTCCCGCAACCGAAGTGGATTACAACCGCGCGCTTCACGGGTTGACGGACTCCTATACACGCCTCGCGGACGCCGCGTTGCGCAGTGGCGACATCGCCAACGCCCGCACTCTCGCCGGGAAAGCGCTCCAATACGATCCGCAAAACCGGGCCGCGATGGAGCTCCTCACCAAGGCCAAACAGGCCGATTCGAACAAGACCGCGGAAAACCCGAGCGGGGCCCCATTGGATCAGACCCCCGAATTCGTGGCCAAGAAGGATCAGATCAAAAAGCTGTTCCGTGAAGGCAAAATTCTCATGAACTCCGGCCAGTACGATGAAGCGGAGAGCCGTTTTCAACAGATTTTGATCGTGGACCCGTACAATGCCGACGCCAATGTTCTGCTCAAGGACCTGAACAAGCAACGCATCGACTACGCGCAGAACTCTCAAGAACAAACGCGCGTACATCGTCTCTGGGAAGTATCGGACCGATGGACTCCACCCATTAGCAGCGAGGTGCAGCCCCCCAAGTCCGAAGAACATGTTGGTGCGATCGTTCGCGATGCCCTCCGCCAAGAGAGCATTATCAAGAAGCTTAACGAAATTGTGATACCCGAGGTTAACTATCGCGAGGCGGTTGTCAGCGACGTCATCACTTTCTTGAGTGACGAAAGCCGTACCCTTGACCCGGAGAAAGTCGGCGTCAATATCGTCCTAAGCAGTGGCATCGCGGGACCGCCGGCCAAGACCGGGCCAACTCCCAGGACTGCGGCCCCCACCGCCCCTGGCGCCGAAGCCGCCGCCGCGGAGGCTCCGACGGGGGAGACGCCCGAGTCGTTCGGTCAGAAAATTACCCTGTCATTGCGCAATGTTCCGTTGATTGACGCCCTGAAATACGTGACTACCCTCGCCGGTTTGAAGTACCGCATCGAGTCCAGCGCGGTGATCATATTGCCACTCGATGCCCCCGAGGGCGAGATGGTCACGCGTTCCTATCCGGTCACGCCCGGTGTGTTTAGGAGCCCATCCGAGGGGACCGGGGTCGGGGTCGGGACAGCTAATGCCACCCCCACAGGCGCAGTTGGATCGTACCGCGCAATCGGCTCAGGTACTGCGCAGCCTACCGCCATCGTGGCCAGCAATGAGGTACAGAACACCTTTCGAAGTGCCGGGGTTCCCTTCCCACCGGGATCAAGCCTCGTGTTTATTGCACGCACCAGCACCATCATTATCCGCAATACACCGGAAAACCTGGAGATTTTTGAGCGCGTGTTGTCGGCCTACAACATCGTTCCGGTCCAGATCGAGATCGAAGCAAAGTTCGTGCAAATCTCCCAAACCGACTTGGATGAACTCGGTTTTGACTGGCAGGTGGGCACCAAAACACTGGGAAGCTTTGACGTCACCGGTGGCAGCGGCGCGGAAGCATTCCCCCCCGGTAGCGGGGCGGCCTCTTCCCCATCCTACGACATCACCTCTGGTCTGCAGGGCGTTTCTGCGATTCAAGGAAATGCCATCTCGTCCCTGCTGGCCGCCGGAGGCTTGGCCAGTGGCGGCTCAACCACAGTGTCTTCGCCACAAACCGCGATCGGAACCATTCGCGGCATTCTGACGAATCCACAGTTTCAGGTCGTCATCAACGCACTGGCCCAAAAGCAGAGCGCGGACACGCTCTCGGCGCCCAAGGTCACAACCGTCAGCGGCCAACAGGCCCAGATTCGGTCCGTGCAGGAGTTCATTTACCCAACCTCGTGGGCGCAACCCACGGCGACATCCTCCGGTGGCGGCGTAACCGGCGGTGGCGCGGTTGCGGTTACTCCGTCAATTCCCAGCTCGTTCCAAACCCGCGAAGTCGGTGTTCTTCTCAATGTGACACCCGAGGTTGGCGCAGACGGCTATACGATTAACCTGACTCTCGCGCCCGAAGTCTCACAGTTTCTCGGATTTATCAACTATGGCAGCGCCATCGGTTTGTCGTCCGGTAACAATGTGGTCACCACGTTTAACGACATCGAGGAACCTCTGTTCTCCAGCGAAAACCTCACGACCAGCGTGGTCATTTGGGACGGACAAACCGTCGTCCTCGGTGGCTTGATTACGGAACAACTGACCAAAATCGATGACAAGGTCCCATTTCTCGGTGACCTGCCCTTGGTCGGTCGCCTGTTCCAATCCAAAGTAACGCAACGATCGAAGCTCAACCTCTTGGTCTTCGTGACAGCTCGCCTGATCGATCCGGCTGGCAATCCCGTTCATCGCCTCCCGGTGGCCACTAGCGCACGATACTAACGTCGACGCCCCAACGGGCTGCATTGTCTTATCTTGGTCAGCGTGATACGCTCGTTCCGCAATGGCCGCTACCGTACTCCTTTACGACGCGTACTCCCTGATTTACCGGGCGTTTTACGCCATCCGGTCCCTCTCGGGGCCGGATGGTCAGCCCGTCAATGCGATCTATGGGCTGGCCAAGATGCTCCAGAAGATGTCCGCCGACCACACACCCTCGCACCACGCGGCCGTATTCGACCTCGGCGCACCCCGCAAACGCCTGACTCTGCTATCCTCGTACAAGTCCCAGCGACCGCCCACACCGCCCGATCTGGATCGCCAACTTCCTGTGATTCGGGACATGCTGGAAGCCATGCGCATTCCGCTCGTTGAGTCTGAGGGCGAGGAAGCCGACGACATTGTCGCCACCCTGGCGACCTCTGCCTCGCACGCCGACCACCCTGTCCTGATTGCCAGTAACGACAAGGATTTCATGCAACTTGTGGGCTCGCGCATCCGCCTCCTTCGCCCGGATGGCAAGGAAACCACGATCATCGGTTCCGATGGCGTCCGGAAGCGATATGGCGTCTCCCCGGAACAAATGGTCGATTTTCTCAGCCTGCTGGGTGACTCCGTGGATAATATTCCGGGTGCGCCGGGCGTAGGCGAAAAGACCGCGGCCCAATTGTTGCAACGCTACGGCACGCTGGACAACTTGCTGGCCCACGTCGCCGAAATCGCGAAACCAAAATTGCGCGACAGTCTGGTCGCCTCGGCGGAAAGACTTCAGGCAAACCGGCAGCTCATCAGGCTCCAGACAGATCTTCCCCTCTCGCTGGGTCTGGAAAACCTGAAAGTCCAGGCCCCCGACGCGACGGCCCTGGCCGCGATATACCGTCGTTGCGGTTTCAAATCCCTGTTGGCCCGGTTCGAGAGCTCTCCCGAATCTGGCGAACCGGATCTGTTTGCCAAAAACTGAAGCGGCGATCCGGTGTTTGCCGGACCGCCGCCTGTGCTCGAATCCCCCCAAGAATCGCTAGCCGCTCAGTTGCGAGATGACGTTGATCAACGGCAGGAACATCGCGATGACAATCGTACCCACGATCACCGCCAAGACGACAATCATAATGGGTTCCAACAATGACGTGATGGCACCCACGGCGTTGTCGACTTCATCATCGTAGACGTCAGCCACCTTCATCAACATGTCCGGAAGAGCACCGGTTTCCTCGCCGACATCCACCATGCTAACGACCATGGCCGGAAATACTCCGGAGGCTTCCAGCGGCTGGACAATGCGTTCCCCTTCCTTGACCGAATCGTGAATCTGGGACACCGCCCTGGCGATCACGGCATTCCCGGAGGTCTCACGCACGATGTTGAGCGCCTGTAAAATGGGGACGCCGCTGGCAATGAGTGTGCCCAGTGTGCGTGTAAATCGCGCAATGCCAACCTTCCGAATCAATTGCCCAAAAACAGGAGCGTTCAGCTTGAGCTTGTCGAGGTAATACCGGCCCTTCACCGTCTTGCCGATCATCTTGACCGCAATCCAGATCGCGACAATACACCCGGCCACCAGCGGAAACCGGTTCTTCACCAGATTGCTGCAGCCCATTACAAACAAGGTCAGAGGAGGCAACGACTTGCCCTCCAGAAGATCCGAAAAAATCTCCTGGAACTTCGGGATGACCACGATCATCAGGAATGTGACGATCGACAAGGCAACCACGATGACCACCGTCGGATACACCATGGCCGTAATGACCTTGCTCTTGATCCTTTGGGCCTTTTCCTGAAACTCGGCCAGTCGGGAAAGCGTGACGTCCAGCACGCCGCCCGCCTCGCCGGCGCGAACCATGTTGACATACAGCTTATTGAACACTTTGGGATGTTGTGCGAGGGCCTCGCTGAACGTGCTGCCGCCTTCCACGCTTTCCGCCAACTGCTGCAACGTCCGTTTCAAGGTGGGATTCTTCTCTCCCTTGCGGAGAACATCCAGACCGCGCAGGAGCGGCAGGCCCGCGTCGATCAGAGTCGCCAATTGCCGCGTGAAGGCCGTCAAGACCTTCGATTTGACCTTGCCGGTGCTGAGAAATTTCAGATCGAGCGATCCAAGACCCTTCTTGGCGGCCGCTTTGCCACCGGCCGACGCCGCAGGAGCGGTTGTTTTCGCACCCTTCTTGGTCGCCGCCTTGTCCGCCTCGGAAACATTGGTGGGAAAGTACCCCATCTCCCGGATGCGGCTGACAGCCGCAGTGGTGTTTTCGCTTTCCAGAACGCCGGTGATTTCCTTACCCCGTGAATCCAACGCTACATAGCTAAACTTTGCCATCGCCGTCCTCCGCGTCTGTCACCCACCCCCGGATGGGCACCGGCTCCGGTTTGTGCACTTGAGTGCTTCTTCAACGGTTGTCTGTATACTTGAGTACTTCTTCAACAGTTGTCTCCCCGTCCAGAATACTGCGAATCCCATCCTCACGCAAGGTTCTCATTCCCAATTCCAGCGCCCGCCCGCGAATGACGCCAGACGGCGCGCGCATGTTGATCAATTCGCGAATCGGTTCCGAAACAACAAGCAATTCAAACAATCCCTTGCGGCCCCGGTACCCGGTTTCGTTGCACTCCATGCAACCCTTCCCGTAATAAAATGGTCGCCCCGCCGTGTCTTCCTTCGTCAGTCCCAGCTGCGCCAGGATCGTGTCGCTCGGCTCGTAGGCCACCCGGCACTTCTTGCATGAGGTCCTCACCAACCGCTGCGCGAGCACCGCCTGCAAGGTGGAACTGATCAGGAATGGCTCCACGCCCATGTCGATCATTCGGGTCACCGCGCCGGCAGAATCGTTGGTGTGCAGGGTCGTAAACACCAAGTGACCCGTGAGCGACGCTTGAATGGAGATTTGTGCGGTTTCTAGATCGCGCATTTCACCCACCATGATAATGTCCGGGTCCTGGCGGAGAAATGACCGTAGCGCGCGGGCGAACGTCAGTCCGATCGCCTCGTTGATCGGCACTTGCATGATCCCCTCAATATCGTATTCCACGGGGTCTTCGGCGGTCAATAATTTCAGGTCGATTGTATTGATCCGTTTGAGACAGGAATACAGCGTCGTGGTCTTGCCCGAGCCGGTGGGTCCCGTCACAATAAAAATGCCGTTTGGAACCTTGATGACTTCTTTGGTGCGGTCGAAAATTTCCGGTGGCATCCCCAGGCTTTCCATCTCCAGGTTTACCACCGAGCGGTCCAGTACGCGCAACACCACCGATTCGCCGAACTGCGTTGGCAGTGTCGACACGCGCAAATCGATCTGCTTGCCCCCGATGTTCAATTGAATACGTCCGTCCTGCGGCAGGCGGCGCTCCGCAATGTTCAAGCTGGACATGACTTTCACGCGCGAGATGATGGGTAATGCCAGATGTTTGGGCGGCGGCGCCATTTCGTACAGGGCGCCATCGACGCGGTACCGAATCTTGAATTCGTCTTCAAAGGGCTCAAAATGAATGTCGCTGGCGCGATCCTGAATCGCTTTGAGCATGATCACGTTCACAAAACGCACAATCGGGGCCTGGCTCGCCAACTCTTCCAGTGCCGCCGTCCCGCCTGTCTTCGTCGCCGTCTCGACGGCTTCCGCCGACGTGAGCTGCTCCTCCATGTCGGTCAGAACATCCTTGAGCGACTCACTGTCTTCGCCAAAGTACCGCTCAATCGCTGCCTGGATCTGTTTCGACGGCGCCACGGCCACTTGCACGTCCTTGCCCAGGATGAACGACAGCTCGCTGACGAGCTGGGGATTGTACGGATCCATCACCGCCACCGTCACCGTGTTTCCATTGACCGCCACGGGCACCGCCCCGTACATCCGCGCCACGCTGGAGGGGATGGATCGCAACACCGCCTGCTCGAGATCGACGTCGTCGAGATTCAGGTACTCCAGGTTCAAGTGCTCGGCCACCGCCCGCAATAACTGCTCTTCGGTGATCAAGCCGAAATCAATCATAACCTGCGAGAGCGACTTGCCCGTCCGCTCGTGTTCCTCCTCAATCTCCCGGAACTGTTCCGGAGTGAGCAGGTTGCGCTCGCGGACCAACTCGGACAGGATCGCGCTCTCGCCTTCGAACATGGCCTACTTTCGACCTCCTTCCCCCTGCAACTTCGCCACGATGGACGCCGGGTCTTGCGCGATCGTGATCAAATCCCCGTAGCTGATCAACCCCTTCTCGTAGAGGATCATCAGATTCGAGTCGAGCGTTACCATGCCGTATTTCGCCCCCGTCTGGATGTCGGACGTGATCCGAAACGTCTTGTTGTCGCGAATCAACGCCTGGATCGATGGCGTCGAAATCATGATCTCGAAACACGCCACCCGCCCCTTCCCGTCCGCGCGGATCAGCAGCACCTGCGATATAACCGCCAGGATCGACGACGCCAACTGCGTGCGAATCTGTTCCTGCTGGTCCGTCGGAAACGCGTCCACGATACGGTCGACCGTACGCGCCGCACCCGTGGTGTGCAGCGTCGCAAACACCAGGTGCCCGGTTTCTGCGGCCGTAATAGCCGCTTCCATCGTTTCCAAATCGCGCATTTCACCGACAAGAATAACGTCCGGATCTTGGCGCAACCCGCGCCGCAACGCTTCGGCAAAATCCGGCACATCCACGCCCACTTCCCGTTGTGTAATGACGCTCTTCTTGTGCGCGTGGTAGTATTCGATCGGGTCTTCAACCGTGATGATGTGGCAGTCTTCCTCCATGTTGATGATATCAATCATCGACGCCAACGTCGTGGTCTTGCCCGAACCCGTCGGACCCGTCACCAGAACCAGACCGCGCGGTCGAAACAACAGGTCCTTCACCGACGGCGGTAACCCGATTTGCTCGAGGCTCATCAGCTTGTTGGGAATCTGCCGCAGCACAATGCCGTAGTTGCCCCGCTCCTTGAATACGCTGACACGGAACCGCGCCATGTCGCCGTACGCAAATCCGAAATCGGTCCCACCCTGCTCCCGGACTTTCTGGATGTGTGATTCGGAGGTGATCGCCTTCATCAGGCCTTCCGTGTCCTCCGCGGTCAGCACCGGCAGGTCCATGTGTATCAGCCGGCCATGCAAACGAATCACCGGCGGCACACCCACGCGGATATGCAAATCCGAGCCGCCTTCATCCACCACCACCTGCAACAGGTCTTCCATTTGCACCGACATAATCTGGCTATCTCCGTTTGATTCTGGGTCCGACGATCATTCCTGCGCTACGCTTGATCGCCCATGGTAATCGAAATGACTTCCTCGGGCGTGGTGATTCCCGCCATGATTTTCCGCACCCCGTCCTCACGCAAAGTCCGCATACCCAACTCGCGTGCCCGTGTGCGAATGACATTCGACGGCACTTTCTCGTAAATCAGTCGCCGCACATCATCGTTCACTTGGAAAATCTCGTAAATGCCCATCCGGCCGCGATACCCCGTGCGCGAGCATTCGTTGCAGCCGGTCCCGCGGACGATCGTCGCATTCTTCATCTCATCCGGATTCAGCTTCAACGTCTTCATCTCATATTCCGACGGCGTATACGGTTGCCGGCACTTCGCACAGACTTTGCGGATCAGTCGTTGGGCCATGATCGCGCGCACCGCGGACGCCACCAGAAACGGTTTCACGCCCATGTCCACAATACGCGCCACCGCCGAAGGAGCGTCGTTCGTGTGCAGTGTCGAGAATACCAAATGTCCTGTCAACGCCGCCTGCACGGCGATATTCGCCGTCTCCAAATCGCGGATCTCACCGATCATCACGATGTTTGGCGCCTGACGAAGAATCGAGCGCAACGCGGCCGCAAACGTCAGGTTGATGTCGGCATTGACCTGTACCTGGTTGATGCCGTTCAACTGGTATTCGACAGGGTCTTCCACCGTGATAATCTTGCGGTCGGGTTTGTTGATGTCGTTCAAGCAGGCGTACAACGTGGTCGTCTTGCCGGACCCGGTCGGGCCGGTGACCAGGAAGACGCCGTCGGGCATGCTGATGATCTTGGCCATCGTGCTCTGATCGTCACTGAAGAAGCCCAGATCCCCCAACCCGAGCAAGAGGCTCGTCTTGTCCAAAATACGCATGACGATGCTCTCACCGTGATTCGTCGGCAGACACGACACGCGCAGGTCGATGGTCCGGCCCATCACCGGCAATTGTATGCGGCCATCCTGCGGCACGCGCTTCTCGGCAATGCTCATGTTGGACATGATCTTCAGCCGGCTGATGATCGCGGCTTGCAGCCGCTTCGGCGGGTTGTCCACTTCGTGGAGCATGCCGTCAATCCGATACCTCACCCGGAGCCGCTTCTCCAGTGGCTCGATATGAATATCGCTCGCCCGGTTGCGGAACGCTTCCATGATGACCAACCCGACCAGCTTGATGATCGGCGCGTCGGCGTCGGTCTCGACGACGTCGTCGATCTTGGTCTCCGTCGCCTTGTCGCCCGTCAGGCCGAGGTCGATCTCACCCTCGGTGATTTCCTGCAGCATGTTCTCCACCGTATCGTCGGCGCTGCCGTAATACCGTGCGATAGACGCTTCGATGTCGTTCTTGGCCGCGACGACCGGCTCAACGTTCATGCGCAGAATATACCGGAGACTGTCCACGGTATCGACATCCAGCGGGTCGCTGATGGCCACTGTGATAGTGTTGTCGTGCTTGTAAACGGGGACAACCTTGTAACGGCGTGCCACGTGCTTGGGGACGAGGGCCAGGACATCCTCGGGAACGCGGTATTCGGCGAGATTGATCGTGTCCATGTTGAACTGACTGGCCAGTGCCTTGGACACGTCCATGTGCGTGATCCGGCCCGCCAAGATCAGCGCGTCGACAAGCCCCACCTGCTCCATCTTGGCGCGTTCCTTCGCCTTCAGGATATCTTCGTGCGAGATCAGGCCGAGATCACGGAGAATCTCGACTATATATTCATCTTGAGCTGGCATATTCCTCGCGAGACTGCATCCGTCTGTTTAACATTAGCCCCTGCGCTCCTGCCCGTCAAGAAGCCAAGCGGCACAACCTGCGAACCGTGAGTGGGTTGCACGTGCCTTAACCCCCCTCCAGCTTCCGGAGCAGGATCTCCCCGACCAGTTGCGGATTGGCTTTTCCCTTGCTCAACTTCATGACCTGCCCCTTCAGAAAATTGATCGCGGCTTCGTTCCCCGCGCGGAAGTCTGCCACGGACTTGGGGTTCCTGGCAATCGCTTCTTCCACGAATCCTTCGAGGGACCCCGCGTCGCTCACCTGCACCATCCCCTTCTCCTTCACGACCATCGACGCGCCCTTGCCGCTGCCAAACATCTCGGCGAACACTTCTTTCCCGATCTTGCCGCTGATCTGGCCGCTCTCGATCAGTGAAACCAGTTCCGCGAGTTGCTCGGGCTTGACGGGGGATTCGTCGATCGTCTTCTTCGTCTCGGCCAGTTTACCCAGGAGTTCGGTGGTCACCCAATTCGAAATTGCCTTGGGATTCTTCGATCCCTCGGCCGCCCGTTCATAGAACGCGGCCAGCGTCGCGCTGGCGACGAGCACGCCGGCATCGTATTCCGGCAGGCCGTACTGCTTGACGAACCGTTGCCGCTTCGCCTCCGGTAGCTCCGGCAGCAGTTTCCGCATCTCGGCGATCATATCCTCGCTCACGACCACGGGCATCAGGTCAGGCTCGGGGAAATACCGGTAGTCATGCGCGTATTCCTTGGTGCGCATCACCGACGTCTTGCCGGTCGCGTCGTCCCATCGCCGTGTTTCCTGGGAAACCTTCTCCCCTTTCTGCAACGCGGCCTTTTGGCGCTCAATCTCGTACGCGAGCGCGCGTCGAACACCGGAGATCGTGTTCATGTTCTTGATCTCGACCTTTTCGCCAAACGCCTTCTGGCCGACCGGGCGCACGGACACATTCGAGTCGCAGCGAAGCTGCCCTTTCTCCATGTCACAATCGCTGATCCCGCCGCTGATCAGGATTTCCTTGAGCGCCGTGAGATAGGCGAACGCGTCTTCGGCCGTGCGCATGTCGGGTTCGCTCACGATTTCCATCAAGGGTGTGCCCGCGCGGTTGAAATCCACCCCACTGGTGGTCTCGAAATGAAGATTCTTGGCCACGTCTTCCTCGAGATGCGCGCGGGTGACACCGATCTTCTTCGTCCGGCCGTCTTCGAGTTTGATCTCGACCGCGCCGCGCACGCACAGCGGTAGATCGTACTGCGAAATCTGGTAGTTCTTCGGCATATCCGGGTAAAAGTAATTCTTCCGGTCCCACTTGCTGAACCGCGCAACGTCACTCCCGATCATTAAACCCGTCAGGATTGTCTTCCTCACCGCATCTTCATTCATCACAGGCAACACCCCCGGATACCCGAGACATACGGGACACACGTGCGTGTTTGGCTCCGCCCCAAATTCCGTTGCGCAGCCGCAAAACATCTTGCTCTTCGTCTTGAGCTGCACGTGAACTTCCAAGCCGATGACCGCTTCGTATGGCATGAGCTATAAAGACGGCCTTTGCTTGCGCCATTCGGTCGCCTGTTCGTACATGTGGGCGACACGCAGGACGGTTTCCTCGTCGAATGGTTTGCCCAGGACTTGCAGCCCGATGGGCAGCCGAGGACTCTTCGTGAATCCACAGGGCAGACTGACGCCGCAAATGCCGGCGAGGTTCACGCTGATGGTAAAAATATCGCTGAGATACATTTTCAGCGGGTCGTCGGTCTTCTCCCCGATTCGGAACGCGACCTCGGGCGAGGTCGGCGTTACGATGACATCGCAGTTCTCAAACGCTTTCTCGAAATCCTGACGGATGAGCGTCCGCACCTTCTGGGCGCGCAGATAGTACGCGTCATAATAACCCGCGCTCAGGGCGTAGGTGCCCAGAATGATGCGCCGCTTCACTTCGGGCCCAAACCCCGCGCCGCGAGTTTTGCCGTACATGTCGATGACGTCCTCGCCCACGACACGCGCGCCATACCGCACGCCATCGAATCGCGCCAGGTTGGCGCTGGCTTCGGCGGTGGCGATCAAATAATAGACCGCCACGGCGTAATCCGTGTGCGGCAGGGAAATCGCGACAACTTCCGCGCCCAGATCCTGCAGTTTCTTGATCGCCGCCCGTACGGCCGCATCAACTTCCCGATCCATGCCGTCGATAAAATACTCTTTCGGCAGGCCAATCCGGAGTCCCTTCACGCCCTGTCCCAGCGTCGCGGTGTAATCCGGCACGGATTGCGGCACGCTCGTCGAGTCGCACCGATCATGGCCCGCCAGAACGCGCAGCATCAGCGCGCTGTCCGCCACGTCCTTGGTGAACGGCCCGATCTGGTCGAGCGATGAGGCAAACGCCACGAGACCGTAGCGCGAGACACGCCCATACGTAGGCTTCAATCCCACGCAACCGCAGAGCGCCGCCGGTTGCCGAATCGAGCCACCGGTGTCGCTGCCGAGCGCCGCAAACGCCTCGTCCGCGGCCACCGCCGCCGCGCTGCCGCCGCTGGAACCGCCCGGAATGCGTTCCAAATCCCACGGATTGCGCGTGACGCCCCAGCTCGAATTCTCGGTGGAACTGCCCATCGCGAACTCGTCCATGTTCGTACGCCCGAGAAGAATTGCCCCGGCCTCGCGCAATCGCTGCACGACAAACGCGTCGTATACCGACGTGTGTCCCTTGAGAATCTTGGACGCACACGTGCAGGGCTGGCCATCGACGTTGATGACATCTTTGATGGCGATGGGAACGCCGCCCAGAAGCTCGCCATTTTTGGCGATCCCGCTCCGGTCAATGGCATCGGCCTGGGCCAATGCGTCCTCGGCATTCAGCCACAGATACGCCTTCAGCTTGCCGTCAACCGCCTGAATACGGTCGAGCAACGCCTGCGTCGCCTCGCGGGCGGAAACGTCGCCGCCCCGCAGCTTCTCGCGGAGTTCATGAATGGTCAGCGCGTGAAGGCTCATTCGACGATCTTGGGGACAATGAACAGGTCGCGGGCCTGTTCGGGGGCGTTTTTAAGAATCTTGTCGCGGTCGATGGACGGTTGCACCTCGTCCTTGCGGAGAACATTCGAAAGCGGCGTCGCGTGTGCCGTCGGTTCGACTTGCGAGACATCCAACTCGTTCAGTTTGGCGACATACGCCAGGATGTCGTTGAGTTGCGCGGAAATGTTTTCCTTTTCGGCGTCCGTCAGGTGCATCCGCGCCAAATAGGCCACGTACGAAACGTCGAACTTGCTGGTGTCGTCTGCCATATATTCGAGTCCCGCATCATACCGGCCTGCAACCAGCCTGCTCAAGTAAAATGGTTGCGCCGACGCCGCCGCGATTGGTCAATCCAGCGACCTCGCATAAATGATCGTATAGAGGATGCTGCCCGATCCGTCCGGCTTGCGAAATCGTGGCTCCCGATGGACCTCAATGAATCCCAACTCTTCGAAGAAATGACACGCTCGTGGATTGTTCGCGCTGACGCCGGCATGAACGCCGCGGACCCCCGCCTCGACGGCGCAGTCGCTGAATGTTTTCACCAGATCTTGCCCGAGGCCGTGTCCGCGGAAGCCGTCCCGAATGTTAATGTGCAGATGTGCCGGGTAGTCGTGGAGCGACGCGCGCGCCGCGTGCCCACCCGTCAGCCAGAGGCCGATATTGGCGCGGAGGAAGCGCAACGTTTGTGGATGCCACAACGTTCCGCGCACGAGCGCCTTGAAAAAAAGTTTCGGCCCGATCCGCCAGATCATGACCCGCATGAATCGTTTCGTATCGAGGCACCCCGTGAGATAGCCGACCACGCCGTCACCCTTGTCCACAACCCACGTCGATTGCGGCTCGAATTGCGTATAGTAATTCGTGAGCAGATCCGCAATGACCTCCCGGTCGGGAAAAAACCGCTCGACGGGTTGGCCGGCATCGGCCGTGTCAGCACAGATTTGCCGCACTGCGGCGCGGTCGCGCGGTTCGTAGGGGCGAATGTGCACATCGGTGCCCATGTGCGGGGACATATCGCACGCCCGACGTTCCCTTGTCCAGTCCAGCGTTGCTTTTTCGCAGGCCGTCTCAGACAATCAGCTTTCTATGAAACCGATGGTGAAGCTCGCGTGTGCCGTTTTGCTCTTTTTCCCCCTTCTCTGTGCCGCGGACACCGGCCCTGTGATCTCGTGGTACAGCAACTCGCTCAATGAACTCACGTTCACGTGCCAAACAGCCGTCGTCAAGCTGGAGTTGCTCGATACGAACGTCGCGCGCGTGCGCCTGGAGCCCAACGGGTTTGCGTTCAGCACGAACGCCTCCTTTACCGTCGTCAAACAATGGGTCCGACCCCCGATCTCCGTGGTCGATGGTGACCTGTTGACCGTTACGACTTCCGGTCTCCGAGTCGACGTAAACAAGAACCCGTTTCGTCTGACGTTTCGCAAGCCTGACGGGATCGTGTGGCTTGGTGGCGCCAGTTCCGGCGGATTCTCTTTGTCGCCGCCGGACGATACGTTCACCAACCGCAGCGCCACTTTCCAAATGGCGGGTGGAGAACAGTTTTACGGACTTGGGTTGGTCCTCGGCCAACCACTGAGTTATCGCGGCCAGATTCGGTCCCTGTACAACGATCGCGCCCGCTTCCAGTTCGGCGCGATGACCGACATGGCCGTGCCACTCGTTCTCTCGTCGAAGGGCTACGGCCTCTTCCTGGACAACACCTTCTCGCAACTGTGGGATTTCATCGGCTCCGACGCCACGCAGTGGCGCGCCACGGTCACTGGCGGGGAATTGGATTACTACTTCATCGGCGCCGACAGCCTCGCCGACACCCTCAATCGGTACACGCAGATCACAGGCCGGTCGCCGCTGCCGCCGCGCTGGGCGCTCGGGTACATGCAGTCCCGTTACGGCTATCGCAACTGGTCGGAAATGTACGCCGCCCGCGATGCCTTCCGCACCAACGACCTCCCCTGCGACGCGCTGATTCTCGACCTCTACTGGTGGGGCCAGGCGAACCGAATGGGCGCGTTGACATGGGACCCCACGAACTTCCCGTATGCCTCCAGCAATCTCACCGCGCTCGCGGCTTCGGGCATCAAGGTCATCAACATCCATGAGGAATACCTCAACCCCGACAATCCGCCGGCGAAAACCAATTTCGACCAGGCCGCCGCGCTGCATTATCTTGTCTCCAGCAACGAAGACATGACCGTGCCCAGCATCCTGGTAAACAAAGGCTTCTACGACACAGCCGGCTATGTCGATTTTCTCAACCCCGACGCCCGCCGCTGGTGGTTCACCAAAATCAAACCGCTCGTCGACGACGGCATCGCGGGTTTCTGGACCGACCTCGGCGAGCCGGAGCAGGATCGTCGCTCCGATTACCTGTACAGCGGACGCCGCGAGTCGGAAATCCACAACGTGTACAATCTGCTCTGGCACCAGGCGCTGGCCGACGGATTCGCCACCTACTTTCCAAACGCGCGCCTCTACATCCTCAGCCGCTCGGGGTTCGCCGGCGACCAGCGCTTCGGCGTGGGCCATTGGACCAACGACACGCGCTCGAACTGGCAAACGCTCGCCGCTCACCTCAACGCCCTGTGCAATTACGGCTTGTCAGGCATGAGCTATTTCGGCAGCGACATCGGCGGATTCACCGGCCAGCCGAGCGAGGAGCTGTACACTCGCTGGTTTCAATTCGGTGCGTTCTGCCCTGTCTTTCGGGCGCACGGCAGGGACCCGAAGCCCGTTGCCCCCTACGAATTCGGCCCGCAGGTCTTGGAGCGCTGCCGCACCATGATGAAATTGCGCTACCGGTTGCTCCCGTACATTTACACGACCGCGCGCGAGACGTTCGACACGGGCATGCCGATGTGCCGCGCCCTGCCGCTGGCCTTCCCACACGATACGAGCGTCGCCCTCAATGGAACCCAGTTCATGTTCGGCTCGAATATCATGGTCGCTCCCGTCACGACCCAGGACCTGACCTCACGCTCTGTGTACTTGCCGTCGGGCAATTGGATCGATGTATGGAGCGGTCAGGCATTGACCGGGCCGGTGAAGACAAATTGGCCTGCGCCGATTACGCAAATCCCGGCCTTCTATCGCGATAACTCGATCACGCCACTGGGACCCGACGTCGAGTCGAGCCAGTTTGACGACGGCTCGCGGCGAGGGTTGCGAATCTACTGCACCGCCAAGGCGGTCGGCACGGTCTACGACGACGACGGCGCGTCCAACGGCTATCGCTCCCATGAATTCGCCACCACCTCGATCAGCGCGGTCAAGTCTCACAATACCGTCACCATCAACATCGGCGGTGCCGTCGGCTCCTACACGGGCGAACCAACCCAGCGACTGTGGCAAGTGGAGTTGTATTGCCGTAATGCCGTCTCCAATGTCTCCGCTGACGGCGTTGCCCTGTCGAATCTCGGTAATTCCGCAGCGCTGGCGTCAGCCGAGTCCGGCTACTACCTCGACCGCACCGAGAGCCTGCTACACATCAAATTACCCCCAGCACCGATTACCCAGGCACACAGGATCACGGCCTCTCTTAAGTAGCCGACGACGCCAGCCGATCGCATCGAACCGACCGGGCACGTGCGCAGAGCCTGACCCACCTGCCCGCCAACGCCCATTTCTCCCGTGTTCTCCATGCTCTACCACCCGGAATTTGGGTTCGTTTTTGGCTTTCCGGAACTGACTTTTCCACGCCGGCTTGCACAAAATTGGGTTCGTTTCGCACCCCGCTCCCCCCTCCGTCTGGCAGGAACAGAAGCACGTCGAAGGGGCAGCGCCGAAGGCTGCGAACCCGTCGCGTCATCGGCTTGTGGCGTCGCCAAGCGGAGTCCGACGACACGCGCCGAAGATTTGCCGACGGCGCAATCCCAGGCGAAACTCCGCCTCACTGTTCGTCCGCCATCAGCCATTTACCATCAACCATGAACCGTGAGCCATATCCCCTATGTCAAAGACCAACGATTCCGGCTCCGTCAGCCATTCCCCATCAACCATTCTCCATCTACCCCCTCCAATATCGCCATACCGATATCACGCCGCGATAGCCGCGTCAACCCCAAACTCGCCAGCCGATTCCGCTTCCCACAACCAAGCCGCGCCCACCCCATCATTCCCCTGTAGCCGCAGGCTTTAGCCTGCGTTCGTTAGCCTCTCCCTGTAGCCGCGGGCGCCGACCGCGGCCTGCCAGCGTTGTAGCCGCCCGTGCTAAGCGCGGTTCGTTCTTGAGTAGGTTGTTTCGGATCGCTAACTCTCAAGGGACCGGTTCGCTTTCAGGGAGACGTAAAGTTTGACCATTCTCTTTTTAGCGGTCGGGTGAACTACTACGGCAATTCGATTTCTGTCCAAGGTTCGCCTGCGGCATTCGTCCGAGTCGAACTCAACGGGGTCGCCAAATATGAGAACACTGCAGTTATTCCGGATCCTCCGATGGTACGTATCCGACAAAGTACCCGCCATTGAGCTTATAGAAAAATCTTGTGATATTTGTCTACGGATTGTCAGACCCTACTTGCCTGAGCTTTCGTTGGAAAAGTATTCTGAAAAGTAGGTGCTAGGCGAATCGGGCGATAGAGAATCAAAGCCAATAGCAAGATGACGGTAGCAGATTGGAGAAAACTCCACCCACACTTCCCTTGCTTTTTCCCCTGAAATCCGTTAAACCGCTTTACACATTATGAAACGTACGGTAACGCTCCTGTTCGGCGTTCTCCTCGGATTGCCCCTCATCGCAGCCGCAGACCCTGGTAACGTCACCTCGTGGTTCAGTAATTCCCTCAACGAACTCACTTTCACCTGCCAGACCGCCGTCGTGAAGCTGGACATTCTAGACGCCAACGTGGCCCGCATCCGGATGGAGCCGAGTGGCACCGCGTTCAACACAAATGCCTCCTTCACGGTCATCAAGAACTGGACACTTCCGCCGATCACCGTTGTCGGTGCGAATCCGTTGAGGATCACGACGTCAAATCTGGAAGTGGATGTATCCATGGCACCGTTTCGGCTCACGTTTCGCCAGCCTTGGGTTAACGCGCCCGGTCCCGTCTGGCTCACGGACACGAATACAACCGGCATGACGTCCACTCCCAGCGGTTCGATCACCAACCTGACTGAGACGTTTGCCCAGCAAACCAACGAACAGTTCTACGGTCTCGGTCTGGTGCTCGGTGAACCGCTCAGTTACAGCGGCCAGAGTCGCACACTCTATAACGCCAGACGAAGCTTCGAATCCGGCGACATGACGGACATGGCCGTGCCCTTGATGTTGTCCTCCAAGGGCTACGCCGTTTTCGTGGACAACACCTTCTCCCAAACCTGGAACTTTTCGCTGTCCAGTGACACGCAATGGAGCACGATGGTCACCTCCGGCGAATTGAACTATTACTTCATCGCCTCCACGAGCCCCGCCGATGCGCTGAATCGCTACACGCAAATCACGGGCACGGCGCCAATGCCCCCGCGCTGGGCGCTCGGCTACATGCAATCGCGCTACGGCTACACCAATTGGTGGGACATGACCACGGCGGAGGCCGAGTTCCGTACCAACGACCTGCCCTGCGACACGCTCATCCTCGACCTGTACTGGTATGGCACGCCCAGTGTCATGGGTGGGTTGACATGGGACACGGCGACTTTCCCCAATCCTGCCAGCAATCTGGCGGCGTTTGCCTCGTCGGGAATCAAGGTCATCAACATCCAGGAAGAGTACATCAACAACGTCAACCAGCCCGCCCTGAGCAATTTCAATGCGGCCGCCGCCGCCGGTTACCTGGTCTCCACCAACCCGCAAATGACCTCGCCCAGCATCCAGGACAATTCCGGCTTCTATAATACCGCCGGTTACGTGGATTTCTCCAATCCTTCGGCCCGCGCCTGGTGGTTCACCAAGATCCAACCCCTGTACGCCGCCGGCATCGCCGGGTTTTGGACCGACCTCGGTGAACCCGAGGAGGATACGACAACCGATTACCTCTACGGCGGCCATCGTGAATCGGAGATCCACAACGTCTACAATCTTCTGTGGCATCAGGGGCTGGCGGAAGGATTTGCCAGCAATTATCCAAATGCGCGCCTGTACATCCTCAGCCGCTCGGGCTTTGCGGGTGACCAACGGTTTGGCGCTGGTCACTGGACGAATGATACGTACCCGAACTGGGCGACGCTGGCCGCGCACCCAACCGCCCTCTGCAATTACGGCCTGTCTGGACTGAGCTATTTCGGCAGCGATATCGGCGGCTTCGACGCTCCCCAACCCACCGACGAATTGTACGTGCGCTGGTTCCAATTTGGTTCGTTCTGCCCAATCTTCCGCGCCCACGGGGTCGATACCAAACCGACCGCTCCGTACCAGTTTGACCTGTTCGTGCAGGACCATTGCCGCAACGCGATGAAGCTGCGGTATCGACTGCTCCCCTACGTGTACACCGCCGCCCGCGAGACGTTCGACACGGGGATGCCGATGTGCCGCGCCCTGCCGCTGGCGTTCCCGAACGACACGAATGTCCTCCAGAACGGCAACCAGTTCATGTTCGGCTCGAACATCATGGTTTCCCCCATCGTCACGCAAGGAGCGCTCTCGCAACCGACGTACCTGCCCGCCGGAAACTGGATCGACTTGTGGAGCGGGCAGCCATTGACCGGTCCGGTGATAACCAATTGGCCGGCACAAATGGGGTATACCCCCGCGTTTTATCGCGACAACTCGATCACCGCGCTCGGGCCGTACGTCGATTCCAGCCAGTTTGACAATGGCAGCCAGCGTGGCGTGCGCATCTATTGCAGCACCAACACCAGCTACACCCTCTACGATGACGATGGCGCGTCCACTGGGTATCGTTCCAATCAACTCGCCACCACCTTCATCACCGCCGCCGCGGCCAGCAACAGCGTGACCGTGAACATCGGCGGCGCGTCCGGCTCATACACCGGGCAGCCCACGCAGCGCAGTTGGCAGGTCGAACTGTATTGCACCAACGCCGTATCGAGCGTCATTGCCGACACGGTTTCACTATCGAGTTACACCAGCGCGGAAAACCTGGTGGCGGCGGGCTCCGGCTATTACGTGGATGGCGCGGAACACTTGTTGCGCATGGCGTTGCCGGCGGCGTCCATTGCCCAGTCGCATGTCATCAACGCCTACTTGAACCTGACATCCCCTCCCCCGTACGAAGCGCGGATCAATGGCGGCGGTCGGCCCTATCTCGATCAAGGCGGCGCGATGTGGGTGGAAGACCGTCCGTACAGCCTCGGGTCGTTTGGCATCAACGGTGGCGGCAGCAACATGATCCCCAATGCGATCACCAACACCATCGACCCGGTCATGTTTCAATCGGAGCACCTGGGCGTGACGTTTTCGGCCTTCTTCGATTGCCCCGATGGCACTTATGAAACCAGCCTCTACAACGCCGAGACCCAGTGGCACGCCGTTGGCCAGCGGTTGTTCAACGTGTCCATCCAGGGCCAACAGGTGTTGAGCAATTACGACATCATCGCCGCGGCGGGCGGTTCGAACACAGCGGTCATTGCCACGTTCACCAACACGGTTTTGAACGGCCAACTGGAGATCGATTTCACCGGGATCGCCACGATGTGGGACACCAACGCGCGCGTCTCGGCCATCCGCGTCCGGAAAATCGCCGACCCGGTTTACCAGCCGATTCCGCCGACCATTACCCTGTTCACGCCCGCCAATGACTCCACGGTCACGGGCACGGTCTTGGTCGCAGGCACGGCCAGTGACGTCGTCGCGGTCGCGAAAGTTGAAGTTAGCATCGACAACGGCACGTGGACCCTCGCGACGGGTACCACGAACTGGTCGTACTCATTCAACACGTTGTCCGTGCTCAACGGCGTGCACACGATCTCCGCGCAGGCGACGGATTCGTCAGGCAACGTGTCAACCATCCCCACCGTCACGGTCCGCGTCATCAACGTGCCGGGCGCGTACCTCGCGCGCATCAGCCCCGGCGACCCGCGCAGCGTCACCGATTGCTCCGGCAACGTGTGGATTGCCGACCAGGCGTACACAGCCGGTTCGTTCGGGTATTCGGGCAGTAGCACGACGGGGTTCGTCAATAATGCGATTTCCGGTGTTTGCACGAGCGTGTATCCCCTGTACCAGTGGGAGCGCTACAGCACCGCGTCGAGCGGGTTCAGCTATCTCTTCGATTGCCCGATGGGCGTGTACGAAACGATATTGAACGAAGCGGAAACGTACTGGAGCGGCACCAACGAACGCGTGTTCAACGTGTTCCTGCAAGGGCAGCAGGTATTGACGAATTTCGACATCTACAAAGCCGCCGGCGGACAGAACATCCCGATCAGCCTCGTGTTCACCTGCACCGTCTCGGCCACGCAACTCAACATGACGTTCACCCCGATTATCGACAATGCCCGCGCTTCCGGCATCCAGGTTCGCAAGATCGCCGACCTCGATAGCGATGGTGACGGCATTCCCGATTGGTGGATGCTGGCGTATTTCAATCATCCGACCGGCGAGGCTGCCGATAATTCCCTGGCCAGCGACGATGCCGACGGCTCTGGCTTTTCCAATCTGCAGGACTATCTGGCGGGCACTGACCCGCTCGATCCCAGCACCGCCTTCCGCATCACCAACATCAGTGTTGTCAGCAATAATGATAATGTCCAGGTCACGTGGACGACGGAGCCGAGCAAGACGAATCAATTACAGAGAAGCAGCACGCTCGGCACCAACGCCACGTGGTCCAGCGTCGGTTCACAGACCCTTGGCACCGGCTCTCCCGCCACCCAGACCGATTTCGGCGCCGCCACCAACCCGCCCGTGTTTTATCGTGTCATCTTGGTGCAGTAGCTCACGATTCTTCGGACCCACGCACTCCAGAGTGCCCTGCTTGACGGCACCGGCGGGTTGTAGTAGCCTGCGCGGCGAATTCTGATGAACCGTTACAAAAAACTCGTCGTTGCGCTCCTGAGCGTGTTGGCGTTTGCGTTCCTGATGCCGGTCAGGTGCCCCGCGCCATTGGTCTGGACCAAGGGCGAGGGCTGGAGTTGGGTGCACGAGGGGGTACCGGTCGGGGCGACCCCTGTTGACCAGCTTAAGATCGGCCAGGATCTGGAGGCCAAGAAGCAATATCGCCGCGCGATCCCCGCCTATCGTCGCGTCATCGCCCGCTGGCCGCTCTCGTCGTCGACCCAGGAAGCGCGGATGGGGTTGGCGGAGTGCTACAGCGCCATCGCCTATCATTACAAGGCATTCCAAACGTACCAGGAATTGATCAAGAAAAACCCGAACACGCCGCACTTCGATGAAGTGCTGCAGCGCGAGTTTGAAATTGCCAACCTGTTCCTTGCCGGCGACCGGCAAAAGGCGTGGGGTATCCGCTGGTTCCCGTCCATGGACCGCGCGGTGGAAGTGTACGAGCAGGTCGTCAAAAACGGCCCGTACAGTCCCGTCGCCATCGACGCCCAGTTCCGCATCGGGCTGGTCTACGAGAAGGAGCGCGATTATCTCTCCGCCGTCCACGCCTATGAGAAACTCATGGAACGCTATCCGAAACATCCCCTGGCGGAAGCGGCCCAATTCCAGATTGGCTGGGAATACAAGAAAGAGTCGGCCCGCGCCGAATACGACCAGAACTCGGCGAACCAGGCGATCGCCGCGTTTACGGATTTCATCTTTCGCTACCCGCAGAGCGACAAGGTGCCGGTGGCCGAGAAGTATCGCAGCGAGTTGAAGGTCGAGCAGGCCCGCGGATTGTTCCACATCGGCGAGTTCTACGAAAAAAACCACTACTACAAGTCGGCGCTGATTTACTACAACGACGTGATCGAGAAGAACCCCGAGTCCGATTGGGCGACCCAGGCGAAGGGGAAGGTCGCGTCGCTCACGCCATTGGTCGCCGACAAGACCGCCACGCCATGAACGGCCACGCTTCGACGGACCGTCGAGGCCGAATGGTCCGCGTCATCCAGGCGGCGCCGCTGCTGCTGCTGTCCAGCTTCCTCTTCGGTTGCGCCGGCTATCACATCGGCCCGGTCACCAAAACGAGCTTCCATTCCATTGCCGTGCCGATGTTTCGCAACGAGACACTCATCCCGCAACTCGAGGCCCAGATCAGCAACGCGATCATTCGACGGCTCCAGCAGGATGGTTCCCTGCAAATCGAGTCCCGGTCACGGGCCGATGTGGTCCTCGTCGGTACCGTGGAACGTTACGATCGCATCGCACTGCGGTCGTTGCGTTCAGATACCGGCGTGCCGCGTGAGTTCCGAATTGCCATCACCGTCCGCGTCGAAGCGCTGGATCGTCGGACCGGCGAGACGGTGTTAAAGCCCACCGAGGTCGAAGGCACCTCCGACGTGTTTATCGGTGAGGACCAGACAAGCGCGGAATATCAGGCGTTGCCGCTGGTGGCCGACGATATCGCCAAGCGGGTCGCCGGCCTGCTTGTGGAGAGCTGGTGACCGATTTGCTTCACGCGCAAATTGTAGCCGCGAAACTTTTTCGCGGCGCAGTGAGCGTGGGCTAAACCGCGAATGAGATTCGCGGCTACAAGTCCAGCCTACGCCGCCGCCGCCGCCTTCAGACGGGCTGACAACCGGGATTTTTTGCGCGAGGCGTTGTTGCGATGGATCACCTGGGTCTTGGCCGCCTTGTCCAGCGCGGAGCTCAGCAGGCGATACAGCGCGCTGGCATCGTCCGCCTTCTTGGCGGACACGGCCGCGAGAAATTTCTTTTCCAGCGTGTGGAGTCTGGATTTAATCGATTTGTTGTGCGTTTGCTTCCGAACACTGGCGCGCGCCTGTTTCGCTGCGGAACGTGTATTGGCCATGATAAATAATCCGATGAATCTATTGCGTCCTGGTTGCTTGAATGGCCCGTCATCTTACGTCCCGAACCGCAAAAGTCAACGGGGAAAACCGTGCGACTCCTGAAGTTCTTTCTGGGTGTACTCCTGCTGCCGGCCTGCGGCGCGCTCACGATGACGGCGTGGCGCCTGGCCCTGCAGCTTTCCTTCTCCCCGAATGCGATGAACAGCCCCGCGCTGTGGGCCTTCGTCGGCGGCTACGCACTGTGGCTGGCCGTGTTTGCTTTCCTGCCCAAGCCCATGCGGACCTACGTCCTCGGCCACGAATTGACCCACGCCATCTGGGCGCTGATGATGGGCGCGCGGGTCAGCGGTTTGAAGGTCAAAAAGACCGGCGGACAGGTCCGCACGAGCAAGACCAATTGGTTCATCGCGCTGGCGCCCTATTTTTTCCCGTTCTATGCCATGCTGTTTATGATCGTGTTCTTCCTGGCGTACGCCATTTGGAATCTGTCTGCGTACCTGTGGGTGTTGTTCTTCCTGGTGGGACTCGGCTGGAGTTTTCACATCACCTTCACCCTGATGATGCTCCTGACGATCAAACAACCGGACGTCCAGTCGCAAGGGGTCGTGTTCTCCATCGTCATCATTTACGGTATGAATCTGCTGGTCATGGCCCTGGCCATCGCGGCCTTGTCACGCGCGGTGTCGTTCGGCCTGCTCGCGCGGTCGCTGGGCGGCGACCTCGGAACCGCCTACGGCTGGACTCTCGACAAACTGGTAGCGTTGTGGCATGATGCCGCGGCTTTCGTTCGCCACAGACAGCATCACTGACGCGGTTCGCGATAGGATACATGAATTTGACGGAAATCCTGAGTGTGGAGCAAATCGTGCCGCGCCTCGCCGCCGCGGACCGCTGGGCCACCATCGATCAACTCATCGACGTTCTCGTGCGGACCCACAAGATCCGCGCCGAAGACCGCGAGACGGTGCGCAAAGCCGTCAAGGACCGCGAAACGAGCAAGAGCACGGGGATCGGTTATGGGATCGCCCTGCCCCATGCCAGCGTGGCCTGTATCCAGGATGTCGTCGCCGTCTTCGGACGCGTCGCTCCCGGCGTCGATTTCCAGGCGCTCGACAATCAGCCCGTCACGCTGTGCCTGCTGTTTCTCACGCCCCAGGGAGAATTTCAGAAACACCTGCTGCTACTCTCGACCGTCGCCCGGTTCCTGAGCAACAAGGACAACCGCCAGAAGCTGGAAGCCCCGCAGTCCGCCGAAGAAATCCTCGCCATCTTCCGCTCCGCAGCCTGAGAGCTCCCAACAATATCCGTAGCGCAGGCTTTAGCCTGCGCTGATGATGCTCCTGACGGTCAAAGCGCCCCCCATGGGCGTTACGAGACGCTAACGCTCTCGTGCACTCGCAACTATCCTAATGGCCTCACATCACAGCGAAGAACGCGAACACGATCACACCGAAGATGAACGCCCCCAGCCCCCACGCAAACCAGAAATCACGCGGTGTCTCAGAACGGACGATAGGATTGTGCGGCACGCTTTTTGTCGTGATCCACTTGCCGCCTTTTATATGTAAGCGGCCCGTAATCAGAGCCTGAGCCAGGAACACAACTCCGCTTACGAGGAACAGCCATCGAAGAGTTCTGAAATTGGGCTGTGCATTCATTATCGAACTGACAGTGTCTTGGTAGTAGCAAAGCATTTTCAGCGCCATCCCCGTCTCGCCGCGACTTTCCGATTCTACCACCTCGCCCCTCCCTGCAAGATTAAGAAATTCTCGCCATCTCTCGTTCCGCATCTTAAGCTGGCTGCCCATGCCATCTGCGCCTGACATACTTGCTGATGCCGTTGAACGGGTTTTGCGCTCGGTCGTCGGCCCCGATAACGCCGGACCGGCGATGATCCGACCGTGCGCCGACCCGAAGTTCGGAGATTACCAGGCGAACGGCATCATGGCCGTCGCGAAGCGTCTCGGCCAGAACCCACGCGCGCTGGCGGACAAGGTCATCGCACAACTTCAGGTGTCTGAGGTCAGCGAACCGCCTACCCTCGCCGGCGCAGGTTTCATTAACTTCCGGTTGAAAGCATCGTTCGTCACCGGGCAGATCGCTGCCGCGGCCAAGGACGAACGTCTCGGCGTGCCCGCCGTGGCGAAGCCGAAAACGGTCGTCATCGATTTCAGTTCGCCGAACGTCGCGAAGCAGATGCACGTCGGCCACATCCGCTCGACCATTATTGGCGATTGTCTCGCGCGGGTGATGCGGTTCCTCGGACATCACGTTATTACCGACAACCATATCGGCGATTGGGGCACACAATTCGGCATGCTCATCCTCGGCTGGAAACGGTTTCGGGACGACGCAGCCCTGAAGAAGGACCCGATTGCCGAACTGGAGCGGCTCTACAAGTATGTTAGCGGACGAGAAGACTTGCGTGACGATGCGAAGGCCGAGTTGGTCAAACTGCAGCAGGGCGATCCGGAGAACACAGCGATTTGGAAAAGCTTTATCGACCTTTCCACGCAGGAATTCGGGAAGACCTACCGGCGTCTCGGGGTGTCATTTGACCATACATTCGGTGAGAGTTTCTACAATCCGATGCTGAAAGATGTCGTGGAAGAATTGAAGCGCCTCGACATCGCACGGCCAAGCGAAGGGGCGATTTGCATCTTCTTCGAGGACAATCCCGAGCTGAAGACCGCCGCGCCGCTCCTCATTCAAAAGGCTGATGGCGCGTTTCTATACGGCACGACCGACATGGCGACGTTGAAGTACCGCATCGACCAGTGGCACCCCGATGAAGTCATTTATGTGACCGATGCGCGCCAGCAGTTGCATTTCAAACAGGTCTTTGCCACGGCGCGAAAGTGGCTGAAGAATGTGCCGGAGCTACGGCACGTGTATTTCGGTTCGATTCTGGGCGAAGACGGCAAACCGCTTAAAACCCGCGACGGCACGCCGGTAAAACTCACCCAACTTCTTGACGAAGCGGAAGAGCGGGCGTTGGCGGTGGTGACGGAAAAGAATCCGGAATTGCCCGCCGAAACTCAGGAGCAAATCGCCCGGGCTGTCGGCATTGGGGCTATCAAATATGCCGACCTGTCACAAAACCGCACGACTGACTACGTGTTCAGTTGGCAGAAGATGCTGGCGATGACCGGCAACACGGCACCGTACATGCAGTACGCGTATGTACGGGTACAAAGCATCTTCCGCAAAGCGGGCGACATGAAGACCGATTCGGCGGGCATCACATTGGAACACCCGGCCGAACTGGACCTCGCGAAACACATTCTCCGATTTCCGGAAACACTACACGCGGTCGCGGATGACGACAAACCGAATTGGCTCACCAGCTATCTCTACGATCTCTCGAACAAGTTTAGCACGTTCTACGAGAATTGTCCCGTCTTGCAGTCCGAAGAACCGACGCGTTCCTCGCGCCTCCTGCTCTGTCGGCTGACAGCGGATGTCATCAAACACGGCCTGAATCTTTTGGGCATCGACGTCATCGAACAGATGTGACGAAACGTACTCGACAGGTTCGTCGAGCGCGATTAAGATTGGTGATGGCAACGGCACAGCAGACACATTTCCCAGAGGAGTGACAGCTTATGGCGAGCGGCATTGAAACCCTTCATGTAACGGACGAGGTCCAGTTTGGCAGGGACTGCGAAGCGACGCAGATTCCCAGCGGCGCGCGGATTGTGGTGCCCAAAGGCACGCCCGCGTATGTGGGCCAGACGCTCGGCGGCAACGTCACGTTGCAGGTGTCCACGCTCGGCCTCGTGCAGGTGGCGGGACGCAATCTGGATGCGCTGCTCAAGGATGGGGTGCCCGTCGTCGCGCCGACGGCCGGTTCGTCCGCGACCGATGAGAAGCCCGCCGGCCCAGCCGACGAAAAGGCGCTGTGGGAAGCCATGAAACAGTGTTACGACCCCGAGATTCCCTGCAACGTTGTCGACCTGGGCTTGATCTACGACGTCAAGTCCTCGCCCCTTCCCTCGTCGCGGAGCCACGTGGACGTGAAGATGACCCTTACCGCGATGGGTTGCGGCATGGGCCCGGCCATCGCCGCGCAAGTGCGCGATCGTTTGCTGGAAGTGCCGGGCGTGGAAGAAGCCAACGTCGATATCGTCTGGGACCCGCCCTGGAACCAGAGCATGATCACCGACGAAGGCAAGAAGCGGCTCGGACTTTGGTAATTCCCCCGATTCGTGACCAAGAGCGGGGTCGAACAGCGAGATTCCTCGACAACCCGCCTTCGCCAAGGTCAGGGCAGGCAAGCCTCGGAATGACGCGCTTCGCGCGTCACTTCACCCGCTTGGCATCACCCCACAGGTCTTCGAGTCCGTAGCGCTGGCGGAGTTCCGGGTGGAAGATGTGGATGAGAACGTCATTGTAATCCATGACGATCCAGCGGCTGGGTGGAAAACCGTCGCGGTGCAGCGGGCGGATTCCCGCGTCGCGCAGGCGGCGGGCGATTTCGTCGGCAATGGCCTTGAGATGCGGCTCGGAGGTGCCGGTGCAAATGACGAAAAAGTCGGCCACATTCGAAATACCGCGCACGTCCAGAATCATGGCGTCCTCGGCCTTCTTGTCGAGGGCGATTTCGCGGCAGAGTTTGGCGAGTTTTTCGGAGGCGAGCCCGCTAGTGGCCTTCACTGATAAAGCCGTCGCCTCCGGATATATTCGGTAACCGCATCAGGTACAAGATAGCGTATCGAGCGCCCGCTGGCAACTCGCGAACGAATCTCCCGCGAGGCGATGTCACAGGAGTGTCCCCGCAACACGTGCTGACGGAGCCGTTTTCGAGACGCCGCATCGAGACGTCGATCCACCACGGGCCTGGCCTCGAAGCCCGGCCGGGGCACGGTGACGAACGTGCACAAACTGACCACCCGCTGGGCTTCCCGCCACAGATGCAATTCGCGCAGTGAATCCGCGCCGATGATGAAGTAGAAGTCGGCTTTCGGGTCGCGCCGTCGCAGCTCCACCAATGTATCCACCGAGTATGATTTGCCGCCGCGTCGGACTTCGATGTCGTCCACCTCGAAACGGTCATTGCCGCGGATCGCCAACCTGATCATCTGCAGGCGGTCGCGCTCGCTGGCCAGCACCTCCGCTGTCTTGTGCGGGGGGGTTGCCGACGGGATGAATTTCACGCGGTCCAGCGCCATCTGTTCCATGGCATCCTGCGCAACCAGGAGATGGCCGAGATGGATCGGGTTAAATGTCCCGCCCAATATGCCGATTCGCCGCCGTCGCTTCATGTCTCATTGAGTACAGAACCGCGTCCCGAAAGGCAACGCATTTGAGAGGCCTCGAATTTGCTTCTCTTCGGTGGACGTGGTGGCGATAGGCGCGATTCTGGCAAACACGGACCGCGCGAGCCCGTCAACACCGCGACCAACGCCACCCACAAGCCGACCGTGCCCGCGAGCAGCGCGCCGCGGACATGAAACAGTGGCACCGCCAGATCGAGCAGGCTCGCGGCGACAAACACGATCAGGGCGACCCGGCACGCCCGGTACTTACCGCTGGCCGCGATGATTACGGCGGCCGGCAGCGCCACGACGGTGTAGTTGTGCGACCACGAGACAGGCGAGAGAAACAGCATCAGCAGGATAATCACACACTGTTGCAAGAGCGTCGTGGGCTGATCGGTCTCCGCCCGTCCGCGCGCGCACGCCCAGGCCGATACCAGCAGCAGACCCAGGTTTATGACAGTTGCCACGCGTCGAGTGAGTTGTTCGCGCCCGGTATCGACCCGGTCCTTGCCCGGACCCACCAGCCAGCGGATGGTCACCGCTTGGACGGATTGGTTGCGGTCAATGTATGGACTGATCATCTGGGAATAGCGGGTGTTGCCGGCGGCCTGATCCGGAGCGGTTGCCGGCAGCGCGATTGTCGTCGCCCACTCGCGCAACAGGGCCTGGTTGCCCCGCATGCCAAAGACACACGCCGGTATCAGCCACACCAGCAACACGAGCCAGACGGCGGTCGCCGCCAGCATTGTCCACTGACGTTTGACGAGGAAATAGACAACCAACAGCGCCGGAAATACCTTCATCACGATGCTGCCCGCCAGGCACAATGACGCCAACACGGGTCGCCGTTGAAAATACAGCGTGACGGCCAGGGTCACCAGATACGTCACCAGCAACGAGGCTTGTCCACGGGAGATTCCCGACACGACGGGAACCAGCACCAGCAACACCGTCGCGGCATACAACCAGATATCCGCGAGTTGACATCCGGGGAACAGTCGCCGGGCGAGCCGGCCGGACAGATGCACGGTGTGACCGAGCATCAGCACCGACAACACGTACCACACCAGCACCGCCCCAAAGGTGCTCACCAGCGCAAACGGCACCATTGCCACGGCGAAAATCGGCAGGTACATGAAGTACCAGCCACGGATGTTATGCGCTTCGTAAACATTCGTGCCGTCGAGCACCGCGCGCCCGGCCTCACGATACACGGTAAAATCAGTCCGATGCGCCTCAGATCCCCATCGTTTGCCCCCGATCCTGTACGGTCCTGCGCGAAACACCGTGCTGATTCCCAGCACGACGATCGCGATGAGGGTAATTCCCAGGAGAAGTGGACGGAGCCAGGCTGGCCGCGAGCATGAAGCCGGTTGCGTGGTGCCGGGAGAAATTGGCGTCATTCTGCCCGCGGATTGTAAATCAACCAACCCCGTTGTCGAGTGCAACGGTGGGCGGCCTGTCCGCCTCGCCTACCCGCTTGACGCGGGGACACGGAGACAACTATTCTGGCTGTACCGCGACATGACCACGACGAAACCCACCGCCGCTTATCCTGGACGCGTCAAGCACGACGACAAACCGTCGGGCGGGCACCAGCATCGCAAGCCACACAAACACAAGGCCGAGCTGCGGTTGATCGACCGCGCGTTCCGGCGCATCCCGAAGAACCACCGCGTGCTCGATGTCCCGTGCGGCGGCGGGCGGGTGATGCTGCATCTCGCCCAGAAGGGGTATTTCGCCAGCGGCGCGGATTTATCCGAGTCGATGATCGCGATTGCCCGGGAGAGCGCGTTCGAGGCGAATTTGTCCTGCCATGTGGAGTGCCAGGACCTGGAGAAGCTGACCTACAACGACGGACATTTCGACACGATCGTGTGTTTCCGGCTCTTTCATCATTTCCCCAATGTCGAGATCCGGCAGCGAGTGATCAGCGAACTGTGCCGCGTGGCCGGCAAGTTTGTGGTCCTGTCGTATTTCAGTCCCTATTCCGTGCAATCGGTCCATCGCAAGCTCAGGGGCAAGGATCAGGACCGGTTCGCGACGTCACTGGTCGAGGTGGAAGGCTATTTCCGCCAGGCGGGATTCCGTCTCGTGGAAGATTTCGCCCTGCTGCGCGTCCTGCGCACGCTCCATCTGGCCGTGTTTGCGCGGCGCGAGAGCAAGACGTGAGCGCCCCAGATGATCTCATTCCATATTATCACCACAGAGACACCGAGAACACGGAGGCGGGATAAGTTGATACCTTTCGGTGAAAGGTATCATGGCTGGCGTAGGTGTTGAGGAGTCGGCGTGAGGACGGCTGCGGAAATTGTGAGGCGCGGAGACCGCGGACACCGTGGTTGTTGTGATGTGCTGGATTTTTAGCATACCACCCTTCGACGTTGCTTGGTTCGACGTCGCTCACCACAGGCACCGCAGGCAGGCTCCCGTCGGTGTTGCTCAGGGCAAGCAGGGTAAACGGATCGGCGCTGGTTGCGGAGTGGGGAAGCGGGGCGGGCGTCTACGAAGTCGGATCTGTAAATTGTAAGGCGTTGACCCCTTCTACCGGTTTCTCAACCGGCAAAAAGCACATATCGAACGCAAAGCCACGCGAAGCCACCTGCCGCAAGTAGTAAAAACATTTGCTTCAGGTAGAGGGAGACAAGATTTCCAGCACCCACCCCTACCCCTCCGTGGAGGGGAATGAATGGAGCGGACGGGGTGGACCCAGAGACATTCCGCTGTGGACAGCGGACGCTACACCGGCGGGTTAGCGGCGGCGGGCGAAGAGTTAACGGGCGATGGGGGCGGGTTGAGGGGCGGCGTGGGTGAGTTCGGCTTTGGCGGCGGCGAGGTCGCGCTGGTAGTCGGGACTGGTTTTGAGTTGGCGATAGATGGCCTGGGCGAGGACGCGGCCGGCATAGACGTCGGTGGGGAAGTGTTTGCCGTACTGGACGCGGTGCCAGCCGATGGCGCGTCCGAGGGCGAGGATGTCGTCGCGTTTGTCGGGAAACAGGTCGGCGAGGATGAGGGCGTAGACGGTGCCCTGGCAGGCGTGGCCGCTGGGGTAGCTGTAGTTGTTTTCGGGTTGGCCATCGGCGAGGCCGGGGTCGAGGATGTAGGGGCGGGTGCGGTGGAAGGCGGTTTTGGCGGCGTTCTGAATGTCTTCGGTGGTGTTGTGGACGCGGTGGAAGAATGTTTGGGTGGCGGGAAGTGTGTCACGCTGGAAGGACGGGCCGATGACGGGGGTGAAGACGTAGACGTTGAAACGTTGTTGCGATTTGGCGGCGGCGAGGTCGTCGGGGTTGCAGGCTTTGTGGACGGCGACGGTGGTGGCGAGGTCGGCGGCTTCTTCGGCGGA
>JBEKLM010000032.1:0-51890 GCA_050010195.1 Verrucomicrobiia bacterium | reverse complement strand
TTTGGTCGGCCAATTGCCAATCAGTTCCGCCGCGCCCCAGGTGAGTTGGTAATCGTTGGTTCCCCGCTGCGCCACGCGTTCGATCGTCGGGCGATCGATCTGCGTCAGGTTCAACAGTTCGGCGGTCTCCAACTGGCCGGTCATGCGCCGCATTCGGTCGACGCGGCGAAAGTCTTCATAGGTCGGAAGGTGCTGGGCGGAAACGGCGGGAGACAGAACACAGAACACAGAACACAGGAGGGTGAAGAGCGCAGGAAACTGTTTTCTCATTCTGGCTACCAACTGCTGATTACTGTATTCTGTCTTGGCGATGGCTGTCAAAATTCATTTGGCGAAGAAGAAAATCTCCCTGGGCGTCGGTGACCTCGTGGCCGAGCCGCTGGTGAGCGCGGGACGTGTGGCGGGACTGGGGATGTGGACGCGTCTGGCGATCGGTCGGGAAGCGCATGTGACCCATCAGCGGATGCAGGCGGGATTGCACGAAGGGTATGCGCGAGAGATCGCCGTGCGTTACCAGACGACGGTTGACGATTTCGAGGTGACGATCCAGGGGCGCATCGACGGCGTCTACATGCCGTTGAACGGTGGCCCGCACGTGATTGAGGAAATCAAATCCGTTGTGGTGCCGCCGCGGGTGTTTGCCGCCCTCGATGAGAAGTCCTACCCGCATTATGCTGAGCAACTGCGGCTGTATTGTTTCTTTGTCGAACAGGAACGAAAGACCGCACTGGGCCGTCTCGTGTTTGTCAACGTGGCGGAAGGAACGACGAAGGAAATTGAGATACACGGGCCGTTTGATGACTGTGAGCGGCTGATCGCTGACCGTGTACGCGCTTTGATTGTCCAAGCGCAAGAAGAGCAGCAGCGGCAAGAACATCGTCGGACTCAATCGACCGTTTTACGTTTTCCGCACGACCATATCCGCCCCCATCAGGATGAAATGATGGCGGCGGTCGAGCACGCGCTAAAGGAGGGCCGTCATCTGCTCGTCTCGGCCCCTGCGGGAGTTGGCAAGACGACCGCAGCGCTCTATCCCGTGGTGCAATACGCGCTGGCGCATGACAAACGGGTGTTTTTTGTCACCGCCAAGAACACCCAGCAACAAATTGTCCTGGAAACGCTTCGACGCATGGGGCTGCGCGAATCGGCGCATCCGAACGCGGTGTTCTTTCGCGCGCGCGAGAGCATGTGCATCAACGACGTGTATGCCTGCCGGGAAGAGTTTTGTCCGCACCTGCGCGATTTCCGCGTGAAACTCGAGACGACACGGGTTGCGGACCGCTTGCTGGCGGAGCGGCTGATCACGCCCGACGCGATGATGGAAGCGGGGCGCGGCACGAGCCTGTGTCCGTTCGAGTTGGCACTGATCGAGGCCGAAGTAACCGACGTGATTGTATGTGATTACAATTATGTTTTCGATCCGCAGGTGTATTTCCGCCGGTTTTTCCTGGAGGCCGACTACTCGAATGCGATTTTGGTAATCGACGAAGCGCACAACCTCGTCCAGCGCGCCATGGATTACTACTCGCCGAGCCTGTCGCGGCAGCACATCCGCGATTTGAGCGGCAACCTGCGGCACGTCGAGCCGTCGCTGGCAAAGGAATTGCGCAAGTTTTTGGGGGAGATCGACGATTTTTTCCGCAGCCAAGTACGCACCAAGGGCGACGAATACACCCAACTTGACGAGAGCGACGCGGGCCAGGACAAATACCTGATTCCCTCGCCGAGGGAAGTCTTCGAGGGCCTCAAGCCGGCATTCAACAAATTGACTGTCCGCTACTTATTGGACAAGACGACCAGTGGGCGGGCGATCCCGGATGACCCCGTCGACGAGTTCTTCTCGGCGTTCGGCCAGTTCTGCGTCGTGTTGGGGATGGAAGGCGAGGAATTCTCGTACATCTATGACACGACAGGTGGCGAAGCGTTGAAAATCGTGTGCAAAGACCCATCTCGACAACTAGCGCAGCGGCTGGAAGGGTTTCACAGTGTGATTGCGATGTCGGCGACACTGGAACCGATGGCGTTTTACCGCCAGATGCTCGGGTTCGATACCGAGCGGACGGATCAAGCCAGTTTCCCCTCCCCCTTCCCGAAGGAGAACCGGCGCATTATCGTCGTACCGACAGTTTCGACCACCTTTCGCGTCCGCGCCGCCCACTATGGCAGGATCGCCAAAGTAATCGCGACAACCGCTGCCGCCCGACTCGGTAACTACATGGCGTTGTTCCCCAGCTACGATTTCTTGCGAGGGGTGGCTGGACAAGTGCCCGAAGGTCCCTGGGAGGTTCTCATTCAGGAACCCAAGATGACCGAGCAGCAGCGCTTGACGCTCTTGGAGGCGCTGAAAGAGCCGCAGCCTCCGAAGCTGATCCTCGCCGTCCAAGGCGGCCTTTTCGCGGAAGGAGTGGACTATCCGGGTGAAACCCTCTCGGGCGTCATTATCATCAGTCCCGCGCTTCCCCAGGTGAGTTTCGAGCGTGAACTCATGCGTCAATTCTACGAACAACATTACGGGAAAGGGTTCGAATTTGCCTACCTCTATCCCGGGATGAACCGCGTCATTCAGTCAGTTGGCCGGTTGATTCGGAGCGAATCGGATCGGGGCGTGGCAGTGCTTGTGTGCCAAAGGTTTGCGCAAACGCAATATTCAACGCTTTTCCCGCCGGATTGGTCTGAGAGTATGGCTGACAGCCGGGCTGGGTACAATCTGGATCATGAGTTGGCGGATTTCTGGGGTGGTAACCCCCAGAAGAGGGTGCGGTGAATCCGCTTTACAATCGCTCGAGGGTGATTATATAGTTCTTAGTGTCAGAAGTTTAAGGAGGAAGTGGTGCGCGGAGCATGATTCAAGCAAAACAGGAGTCGTATCTACAATCAACGGATGAACTGGAAGCCGCTATTGGCGGAGCGCAGGATTGGCTCTTGGGACAACAGGCTTCTGATGGCCATTGGTGCGCGGAACTTGAGGGTGACACGATCCTCGAGTCCGAGTACCTGATTTACCTACATTTCATTGACCGACTGGACCCGGTCATCATTCGCAAGACTGCGAACTACATTCGATCCAAAGTGCTTCACGAGGGGGGATGGTCCATCTACCCGAACGGCCCGATGGACTTGAGCGCCTCCGTGAAGGCCTATCTCGCGTTGAAAATGGCGGGCGACCCAATTCACGCTCCGCACATGGCCAAGACGCGCGCGGCAATCCGTGCCGCAGGCGGGGTGACGCGCTGCAATACTTTCACCAAGATTTCATTGGCCATGATCGGTCTGTATCCGTGGGGCGGGTGCCCGGCGATTCCGCCCGAGCTAATTCTCTTTCCGAAGTGGTTCAGCTTCAGCATCTACAACATGTCATCGTGGTCACGGGCGATGCTGGTGCCGCTTTCGATCATCCGTTCACGGGAGCCCGTCACGCCTCTTCCACAGGAGTGGCAGATCGACGAATTGTGGGTAGAAAGCCGTGAGAAGGCTGACATCCGGCTCCCCCGGGACCAGCACACGTTCACGTGGCACAACTTTTTTCTCGTGGTTGATCATTTCTTGAAGTTCGTTCACCGTCATCACCCGGTTCCATTTGTGCGACGATTTGCCATGCGGAAGGCCGAACGCTGGGTGATCGAGCATGGACGGACCCCCGGCGGCCTCGGCGCGATCTTCCCCGCCATGGCCAACTACGTCATGGCGCTCCATGTCCTTGGGTACAGCAACGAGAGCTACCTCGTGGCGCACGGCATCCTCGAAATGGAGAAGCTCGAAATCGAAGAGGGCGACACGCTACGACTTCAGCCGTGCTTCTCTCCCGTTTGGGACACCGCGATCAGCGTCAACGCGCTCCACGAATCGGGACTGCCAGCCGATCATGCGTCCCTCCAGGCGGCGGCGCGGTGGTTGCTGGACAAGGAAGTGCGTCGTCCGGGCGACTGGCGCGTGAAACACTCGGAAAGCCATCGCTATACCGAGCCGAACAAGCCGGTGGGCGGATGGTTCTTCGAGTACGATAACGAGTTTTACCCGGATGTGGACGACACGGTGATGGTGCTGATGGCGTTGAACCGTGTCAGCACGGAATTCGACCGGGAAAAGTCAGCGGCGATTCGTCGCGGCACGCGCTGGGTGCTGGGCATGCAGGGCAAAGATGGCGGGTGGGCCAGTTTCGACAAGGACAACGACAAGTGGCTCTTCACACAGGTGCCCTTTGCCGACCACAATGCGATGATTGACCCGAGCACGTCGGATATCACCGCGCGTGTTCTGGAGTGTCTGGGGCATTTCGGCTTTACCACGGAAGACGAATGTGTCGAAAGGGCCGTCGCCTTCCTCAAACGCGACCAGTCTGCCGACGGCTCCTGGTTCGGTCGCTGGGGCGCGAATTATATTTACGGCACGTGGCAGGTCTTGCGCGGGCTGCGGGTGATTGGCGAGGATATGCGCCTGCCCTATGTCCGACGGTCCGTCGCCTGGTTGAAATCCTCGCAGAATGCCGACGGCGGCTGGGGTGAATCACTGCGCAGCTACGATGACCCACAGTTCAAAGGCATCGGCCGGAGCGCGGCCTCACAAACCGCGTGGGGGATCATGGGATTGATTTCCGCCGGGGAAGTCCATTGCCCCGAAGTCGCCCGCGGGATCAAGTACCTGATGAACCATCAGGAACTCGATGGGGCGTGGGACGAAGAGCTGTTCACCGGCACGGGGTTTCCGCGTGTGTTCTATTTGCGGTATCATTACTATCGCAACTATTTCCCGTTGATGGCTCTGGGGATGTATGCGCGCCAGATGATGCAGGGCTTTCCGCCCGTGCCGCGCGAACTTGAGAAGTCGCGCGTGATCCAGTTGTTCTTCAAACAGCCGCGGATCCTGCGGAAGGTGGCCCGACTCCGTGCGCTGGCGCACTTGACGGAAGTGTAGGATTCGAAAAACAGGAGACGCATAAGAATGAGATTCCCATTTACATTGTCGGCGAAGATTGCCCGGCACATTATCACCAACAAGATCAAGAAGACCGGGAAATTTGCCCTCGTGCTGCAACTGGAGCCGTTGCACACGTGCAACCTCACCTGCACGGGCTGCGGCCGCATCCGCGAGTACTCGACCAATCTCAAGGACATGATGAGCCTCGAAGATTGCCTCGGCGCCGCCACCGAGTGCAATGCGCCGATGGTGTCCATCTGCGGCGGCGAACCCCTGATCTATCCGAAGATTGAGGAACTCGTCGGCGGGCTGCTCGATCAAGGCCGGATTGTTTATGTGTGCACCAACGGCATGTTTATGCGCAAAAAGATGCGCGAATACCTGGCGCGCACCTACACGGCGGCGATTGAGCCAAAGCTCACGGCTCTGCTGGCGCAAAACCTCGTCACCGAGAAGGAAGCCGCCGAGATCCGCAAGGGCAAGAACGACGGCCGACCCGGCATCAAGCCCACCAAGTGGATGTACTGGAATGTCCACGTGGATGGTCTGGAATACATTCACGACCTGATTGTCGAGCGCGAAGGGGTTTTCAAGGAATGTGTCGAGGCCATCAAGATGGCCAAGATCCTCGATTATCAGGTGGCGACGAATTGCACGGTATACAAAGAGACCGATATGAACGAAATCGAGAAGATGTTCGATTTCCTCTCCAATCTCGGTGTGGACGGACACACCATCACGCCGGGCTACGAGTATGACGCCGCCAAGAAGGACATGATCAAGCGCCTGAGCAAGCAGCCCGAGGATTTCTTCCTCACGCGCAAAATGACCCGCGACAAATTCAAGAACATCGTTGAATGGGGCCAGAAGTACACGTTCTTCGGCTCGCCGATTTATCTGGAGTTCCTCGCCGGCAAGCGCGACCTGCATTGCACCGCCTGGGCGATCCCGACCCGGAATGTCCGCGGCTGGAAGGCCCCCTGCTATCTCATGACTGACGGCCATTACGAGCGGTATCAAGAGATGCTGGAGAAGGTCGACTGGGACAAATACGGTGTCTTCAATGGCGTCGCCCGCGATCCGCGCTGCGAGAATTGCATGACCCATTGCGGTTATGAGCCCACGCCGTCACTCGGCATCGACACGCAGCGCGGTGACACGTGGAAGCTGATCCGCTACAACTTTGGCCGCAAGCCTGCGCCCGTGGCCAATGCGTCTCACGTGGATGCCTACAACGGCGTCACGAGCGGCCGCGGTCACTTGACCGGTCAGCGCGATTCCGTTCAAGAGAACATCCAGCAGGTGTTGGCCGAACGGGAAGTGACCGCCGCTGTCGCCGCTGAAACCAACGGCCATGGCCACGACGGCTGCTGTAGTTGAGCAGTCGTAAGGGCGCTTCCAGGAAGCGACGGGAACCATGATTGCTATTCTCGTTGCGGTACGTCAGGAACTTCGCCCGATTCTGCACCGGGCGGATGCGAACCATGTTGTCCGCCAGGAACACCTTGATTTTCACGAGGGCACGCTCGGCGGTCAATCCGTCGCGCTGCTGGCCCTCGGGATCGGCAAGGAGTGCGCCCGCATCGCCGCCGAAATGACCATCCGCTGTTACCGTCCCGACCTTGTGATCAGTTCCGGTTTCGGCGGCGGGCTGCAGCCGGATATTCGCGCGGGGGACATCGTCATCGGCACGGAGATTCTTGAGCTCGGCAAGGACCAAGGCGACCAGATTACCTGGACCACAACCCACAAGCCACTCCGTTCCACCCGCATTCGCTGGGATGAGGATTCGGGAATTCGCGTCCATTACGGCAAGATTCTGACGACGGATGAGATGGTGTTACGGGCGTCCAACAAGGCGCGGATCGGACAGGCCACCGGCGCTCTCACCGTTGACATGGAAACCAGCGCCGTTGCCGCCGTATGCGCGGCCCGCAAGACGGATTTCCTCGCCGTGCGCGGGATCACCGACCTGGTTGATGAAGATCTCCCGGACGAGTTCAACGATTTTTTTGTGCTCGGCCAGTTGCGAGCCGACCGGGTGTTTTCCAGTTGCGCACGCGACCCGCGCGTGCTCGCCGATCTGGCCCGACTTGGCTATCGGGCCAAACATTCCGGCGCGAAACTGGCGCGGTTTCTCGAAACCGCTATCGGACAGCTACACCTTCCAGCCCTTGCGACGCGCAATCTATGAGCGTCCACCATCTCCAGCCCGGCGACTTCTACGAATGGGCGCGGATGCGACGTATCCTCTGGCCTCACGTCACGCTGGGTGAATGCAAGAGAGAATGGGAGATCGTGCGGCGTAGGCCATCGAGGCTCGCGATTTTTGTTAGCCAGCGGCGCGATGGGCAATTGCAGGGGTTTCTCGAAGCAAGCCTCCGCCGCGATTACACGGAAGGTTGCACAACCACACCCGTGGGCTACGTCGAAGGTTGGTACGTGGCCCCTGATGCGCGTCGCAAAGGCATCGGACGCGGGTTGGTCAAGGCTGCGGAGCAATGGGCTCACGCGAAAGGTTGTCGAGAAATGGCGTCGGACGCCAAACTGGCGAACAGGCTGGGCCAAAAAGTTCACCGCGCGCTCGGCTACATCGAGTGCGGCACGTGCGTCCACTTCCGCAAGTCCTTGCGCTGACCGACGCTACACCTTCCAGCCCTTGCGACGCGCAATCTCTAAGAGCGACGGCAGCAGGACGAGCGCGGCCATCAGGCAGGAGATAACGCCGATGGTCGTCACCAGACCGAGGCTGCGGATACCGCGGTGCGCGCCAATCAGCAGGCTGGCAAACGCGAGGGTGGTGGTCATGGCCGAGAGAATCACCGCGCGTCCCGTGCTCTTGCCGTAGAACGTCGCTTCGTGGCTTTCCCGAAACCGTTGCACCACGTAAATCCCGTAGGCGACGCCGATGCCGACGATCAATGGCAGCACCATGATGTTGGCCGGGTTGAAATTGATTCGCACCATCACCATCGCCCCGAACATCCAGGCCGTCCCCACCAACAGCGGCAGGATCGTCAGCAGCGTGGCGTAACCACCGCGGAAATCGATAAAGATGAGAATGACAATCACCAGCAGCGCCCACAGCGCCGCGTGGCAATAGCCTGTTTTGAGGATTTCCACAAATTCGTACAACCCGAGTGGCGTGCCTGTCGCCTTCGGCGCGACCGACTGCACCTCGCGCACGAATCTCACGAGCGGCTCCCGTTCCCAGATATTTTCCCTGGGGAAGACCTGGATCAAGAACTTACCGGTCTTGCCGACGAACATCCGCCGAACCTGCGCGGGGACATCCTCGATGGTCATCGAGTGGTCGGCCTGGGTTGTGACAATCGCCAGTTGTGATTCCAGGTCGGCGTAAAAGTGGCGCTCATAACCGGTCAGGCGCTGCTGAAGTTGGGACGGATCGGCCGCCTGCAGTTTTGCGCGTGTCTGGGCCAGGGCGTTCGTCAATGGAACCAGAACCTCCAAGCCGGCTTTGTCGCCGCGTGCACCCGCGTCGCGGGCCAGCGCGTTGGCGCGCAGCCGCAGTGATCCGAGCACGTTTAGAACTTCGTCAGGATCATCCGGAACCACATCGAAGTGAATGGCGCCCAGCGCCTGCCGGATTCCGCTGATGATGTTGGTTTTTTGCTCCTGCTCCTCGGGAATCATCTCGGCAATGCTATGAACGCTGGCCACGCTCGGAAGTTTGGCCAGGCGCTCCTGGAGATCCCGGGTCTGCTGGAGATTGTCGCAGACGATCGCCGCAAACAGGGTGGATTCCACGTCGGCATGCAGCAATCGCAGTTCCGTTTCCACGGAGGCCAGCCCCTTCGATTGCAAATTCAGGACGTTGTAGTCGAAGCGCACCGTGCACGCCGCTACCAGCGCAGCCAACGTGATCACGCCGAAGATGGTCAGCATCAGGTAGGGCCGGCGCAAAAGGAGTTGCTCGACACGCGTCCCCGCCGATTGCGCGGGCGCCGGCGCGGCGCCGCCCTTGCGATGAATGAGCAGCAGAAGCGCGGGCAATACGGTCATCATCCCCGCCATCGCGATCAGCATCCCGCCGCCGGCGATTATGCCCAGCTCCGTGACGCCGCGAAACCCGCTCAGCCCCATCGCGAAAAACGCGGCGGCGTTGGTGACGCCGGCTGTGACAATGCTCGGACCGGTGTGTGTCATGGCGGTCCGAACCGCATCCGCCCGTGGAAGGCCCATGCTTAATCCCTCGGTGTATCGAGCCACGAATTGGATGCCGAGATCGATCCCCAGCCCGAGAATCATGATCGCAAACGTCACGGTAATCATGTTCAGATGGCCCACCGTGAGCGTCGTGTATCCCATGCAGACCGCCAGCACGATGGCCATGGAGGCAATGAGCAGCACCACCAGGATGCAGGCGATGGGCAACGAGATCCGCATCATTCGGGGAAACGTCACGGCGTACAAGAGAAAGAGGAACACCGCCGTCAGTACCGTCGCCTTCGTGGCGTCGCTCTGCGATTGGAGCATCTCGTCGTAATCGAGCACGGGTTCGCCCGTGAGATTGATGCCCACGCCCGGAAACTGAGCGCGGACCTCCTTCATGATGCGGCGCAACTTCGGGATCGTGGCCGCGTGATGCTCGTCGGCCGTCTCCGTTCCCAATCGCGGATGGATCAGCAACAGGAACATGTGACCTTTGCGGAACGTCTGGTAGCCCTGCCACTTCATCTGTTCCTCGGCTTTCGCGCTGTCGTCCGGCCCGACAAACGCCTGCATCCAAGGTGAATGCCATTCGGCTGGCCCGCCGGCGACCGCGAGATCCCCCACTTGCCTCACAACCGTCGTCATCATGGGCAGGAACCCGAGCAGGCACTTTTCGCGCTCGGCACCCGCCACCCCGAGCTGCATCAGCGACTCGTTCGCGACATGCAGGAAACCGGAAATGTTGGGTTCATGCTGGAGCACGAAAACCAGTTGCGGGAAATCTTTGAGGCAGTTCAAATCCTCCATCGAGAGGTAGTAGAGAAACCAACGTTGAAAAGCCTCCAGATTGACCTGGTAGAACAGGTCGTCCTGCGTAAACGACTGCGCGACGGCGGCATCGCCCGGGGCCGGATTGTTCGTTGGCGATAGCAACCTCGACACCAGCCCGTCGATGGCCGCGCGGTTCTGAAGCGGCTGGTCGCTCTCGACGACAATGATGTAATCCTCCTCCGACCGGAATTCCCGGGAGTATTCGCTGTACAGGCGCCAATAGTCGCTGTCGCGGCCGATGAGATCGTTCTGGCTGGTTTTGAATTCGAGGCGGCGAACGGTGTAAACGGCAGACACTCCCGCAAGCAGGACGCCCGCGACCAGGAACGCCAGAGGCCAACGGCACACCAAGTCGGCCAATCCGCTAAGATACCGTTGTCGCATCAGGGGCCACGGGCGGGGTTATCGCATGGAGAAAACGGAAAAACAAGTCCGCGCGGTCAGCGTCCGGCGGCGACGGCTTCGCGTTCGGCTTTCTTACCGCCCTTGTTGGCCAGCGCCGCCTTCACCAGGTTTGCCCCCAGATCCCACATCGGTCCGGGCAGCTTGTAGCAATCGTTGAGCACGTCGTCGAGCGCGTTGACGAAATATTGGATGTCCTCGTCCGTGATGACAAACGCCGGCAACACGCGGATGATATCGCCGTGGTTGCCGCTGACCTGTGTCAGCACGTGGTGCTTCTCCAATAGCGGCATCACCAGCATTTGCGCGAACAAACCATCATGGGCCGCGTGGACCATCTTCCACGCCACCTTCATCTTGAGGCTTCGCGGCTCGTGGAACTCGATGCCGATCATGCAGCCCTTGCCCCGCGCCTCCATCAACATTTCGTGGCGGGCTTTCATGCCGTTGACCGCGTCGAGAAGTTTCTGGCCCTGGACGGCGCTGCGTTCGACCAGTTTCTCTTCGTCGAGGATGTGCAGCGTGGCCAGGCCCACCGCCATGCCGAGGTTGTTGCGGCCGAAACTGGAGGAATGCACCCAGCAGCGGTCCATTCGATTGAAGACCTTCTGATAGATCGAGCGGCGGGTAATCATCGCGCCGACGGGCACATATCCCCCACTCAGCGCTTTGCTGGTCGAGATGATGTCGGGTTCCAGGTTCCAGTGCTCAAACGAAAACAGTTTGCCCGTGCGACCGTAACCCGTCTGCACCTCGTCGCAGAAGAACAGCGTGCCATACTTGCGGCAGAGCGCCTGCGCCGCCGGCAGGTAATCGTCGGGCGGAATTCGCACGCCCTTGCCTTGAATACATTCGACGGCCAACGCCGCGATGTCTTTTTTCGACAGGGTTTTTTCCAGCGCTTCCAAATCGCCGTAGGGCACTTCGACGCCCGGCAACATCTCGCCAAAGCTTTCGCGGAATTCCTCGTTGCCCATGATCGAGAGCGAGCCCAGAGTCAGCCCGTGCCAGCCGTGGTCGAGGTGGGCAAACTTGCTGCGCCCGGTCGCGGCGCGGGCGAATTTCAGCGATGCCTCGACCGCTTCGGTGCCGGAATTGCAGAAGAACACGGCCTCGAGATGCGGCGGACAGCGTTTGACGAGCGCTTCAGCCAGCAAACCCGCGAGGAACGCACAATCCATTTGCACCATGTTGGGCAGGTCCAGGTCGAGCACGTCGCGGATGACCTGCGCGACCTGGGGGTGGTTGCGGCCAATCGAGTACACGCCAAACCCGCTCAGCATGTCGAGATAGCGGTTGCCTTCCTTGTCCCAGAGATACTGGCCTTTGGCTTTGGCATAGACCCTGTCAAAGCCGATGGTGCGGAACACTTTCACCAGGGTCGGGTTGATGTACTTCTCGTGCAACTCGTAGTTCTCCCCGAGCCGTTCGGCCACGACCTTTTTCAAATCAAACGATGACATAACAGGCGCCAGTCTATCGCGCTGTCGGCGGCGGTTCAAGCCTTGAACCGCTGTCCAAAATCCTGATGCGGAGGCGTCAAACAGAGGGCGATCTGACAGGACATGCTGGCAACGGTTTGCGCTTCACCAAATCCGATGGTAAAGACTTCGCCATATGCCCGAGATACCCGATCCCGAAGAACTCGTCGAGACCCCGCCCGCCGGGGTGTCGTCGCCGACTGCGGAGGGTTCTCACGATCCCTATGCGGCGTTCCGCGTTCCCGAATACCGCTTGTACGCGTTTGGCTATCTGGTTACGAATCTCGGTGCCAACATGCAATCGGTCGCCGTGGGATGGGAGATCTATGAGCGCACGGGGTCGGCGATGGCGCTGGGGTGGGTCGGCCTGATCCAGGCCGCGCCGATCATGCTGCTGGCGTTGTTATCGGGGCATGCAGCCGACCGCTTTGATCGTCGGCGTATCGTCCTGCTCGGCCAACTCGTAATGGCCCTGTGTTCCGTCGGTTTAGCGGTCATCTCGCATGTGCGCGCCCCGGTGGAATGGATGTACCTGATGCTGTTTCTGGGGGCCGTGGGTCGGGCGTTCTTCTGGCCCGCGAGCCAGGCATTGCTACCCCAACTCGTATCCAACGACCTTTTTGGCAATGCCGTCACGTGGAGGAGCACCGGTTTTCAAATCTCCTGCGTCGTGGGTCCAGCGCTGGGCGGGTTGATGATTGGCCTGCAACGGACGACGATGTGGGTTTATCTCGTCGATGCCGCGATGACGCTTGTGAATTGTTATTGCGTGTCCACACTCACCGCCCGGCCCGTGGCGCAATCGCGGGAAAGTCCGTCGCTCCGGACGTTGCTGGCCGGGTTTCGGTACGTGCGGGACAACAAACTGATTCTGGCCGCCATCACCCTCGATCTGTTTGCCGTCCTGCTGGGTGGGGCTACGGCGCTGCTACCCATTTACGCCAAGGACATTCTCCGCGCTGGCCCAACCGGTCTCGGCTGGCTCCGCGCCGCACCTGCCGTCGGCGCCGTGTGCATGGCGGTGACGCTCACGCATCTCCCGCCCATGCAACGGGCGGGCCGCGCCTTACTCCTCACCGTCACCGTGTTCGGCATGGCAACCATCGTGTTTGGGTTGTCCACCTGGTTCTGGCTCTCGCTGCTCATGCTGGCTGCCGTCGGCGCCGCCGACAACATCAGCGTCGTCATCCGCCATAATCTCGTTCAGTTGCGGACGCCCAATGAAATGCGCGGCCGCGTTTCCGCGGTCAACAGCGTGTTCATCAGCGGCTCCAATGAACTGGGCGAGTTCGAATCGGGAACCGTTGCGCGTTTCTTCGGCCCGGTGGCCTCCGTGGTCAGCGGGGGCATCGGGACCATCCTCGTGGTCGCCCTCGTCGCCTACATCTGGCCCGAGATTCGAACACTCGGCAAACTCCACGAGGAACGCCCAACCAGCCTCTGAAATCCTCACTGGCAAGACACGTCCCCTTGTGCTAGTTTTTCTAAGGGGATATGAAAAAGTGGATCACATGGATGGCGGTGGTTTTGATCGGCTGTCTGCCGGTGGTTGGCGCGATGGCGCCGCCGGTGGAACCGCCAGCGGATGATTCTGCCGATCAATCGCCGGCGGTGCGGAAGCTGCTTTCCGACAGGCCATTTTTCGGTACGCAAAGTATGCTGACGTTGAACGGCAGCTACGTCAACACGCCGACGGAGAACTTCCAAGAGACTGGCTCATGGGACGTGTGGTCGATGCCCCTGTCTCTGGAGGAAATGCATGGGATGATCGCCGAGATTTCCTTTGGCGATACCGCCAAGCAGGGGCAATGGCAGTTGACGTACCGGCAGAAGGTCATGACGATGGACAGTGAGTGGCAGGCGATTGCCAACTCCAATAGCGCGTTGAGCCTGTCCGATCGCCGGTCCCAGGTCCTCAAGGCCAGCTACAATGTTCGGGACTGGTGGAAAGTCGGCGTCGCCGCTGTCGTTGAAGACCGCTATGGGATGGAGCCCACGCTGGATATCGGTTCGTTCGGGCTGAACAATCGCGATTCGCTCGGGTTCCAAATCGACACCTCGCTGAAATTCTGACAGGCGCCTTTCAACGCGTTGCCAGTAACCGGTTGTCGTCCTGCCGCGGGCCTGCTAGTACTCCTGTCCGCGGCGCACTGCAAAGGAACCACGATGGCGAAACTCTTCCTCGGACTGGATTGCGGCACGCAAAGTCTTTCGGCCATCGTGATCGACCACGATTCCCGCCAGATTGTTTACACCCACTCGCTCAACTTCGACCAAGCGCTGCCGCAGTATGGCACCCGGAACGGCACGTTGCGCAGCGACGACCCGCTCGTCGTCCACAGCCCGCCGCGACTGTGGGTCGAAGCGCTCGACAGGCTGTTCGCGCAACTGCAAGAGGATGGCGTGCCGCTCGGCGAGATCCTAGCCATCAGCGGCAGCGGACAACAGCATGGTTCGGTGTACCTGAACCGCCGGGCCGCGGAGAAACTGGCCCGGTTGGACGCCTCAAGACCGCTGGCCGGGAATCTTCGCGGCGTGTTCTCGCGGGCAACGTCCCCGGTGTGGATGGATTCCTCGACGGGCGCGGAGTGTGCCGAGATTCGCGAGGCGCTTGGCGGAGTCAAAGCCACGGCGCAAACGACCGGCTCGGACGCGTTTGAGCGGTTCACGGGGCCGCAAATCCGCAAGTTTTACAGGAGCGAGCCTGACGGCTACGCCGGGACCACGAACATCGCGTTGGTGAGTTCGTTCCTGGCGTCGATCATCGCCGGCCAAGTGGCGCCGATCGATCATGGCGATGGCGCGGGGATGAACCTGATGGACATCCACAAAAAGGTGTGGCATCCGAAGGCGCTACGAGCCACTGCGCCGCAGTTGCGGAAGAAACTTCCGCCGCTCGCGCCGTCTTCGAAGGTCATCGGCAACATCAGCCCGTATTTCGTGAAGCGATATGGCTTTAATCCGAACGCCAAGACGCTGGTCTGGTCGGGTGACAATCCCTGCAGCGTGATCGGACTCGGTCTCATCAAAGAAGGTACTGTGGCGATCAGTCTCGGCACGAGCGACACATTGTTTGGCTATATGAGACGCTGCCGGGTGGATGAACGCGGCGAAGGCCACGTGTTCGGCGCGCCCACGGGCGATTACATGACGCTCATCTGCTTCAAGAACGGCTCGCTGGCCCGCGAACGCGTCCGCGACATGTACCATCTGGATTGGAGCGGTTTTAACCAAGCGCTCGCCAGGACCCCGGCCGGCAGCCGCGGCGCGGTCATGCTCCCGTGGTTTGAATCCGAAATCGTCCCACGCGTCAACCGCCCCGGCATTCATCGTTTCGACCTCGATCCGAATGACGTGGCGGCGAACTGCCGTGCCGTCGTCGAAGCACAGATGATGTCGATGCGCCTCCACTCGCAATGGATGAAAGTCGTACCGAAACAGATTTGTGCCACCGGCGGCGCATCGACGAACAGCGCGATTCTGCAAATTATGGCGGACGTGTTCGGCTGTCCGGTCGCGCGCATCGAAATCGCCAAGAGCGCGGCGCTCGGCGCGGCCCTGCGTGCCGCTCACGGCTGGCTCGCGCATTCCGGCAAGAAGCCGCGCTGGCAGGATGTCGTTGCCGGTTTCACCGATCCGCTGCCCGATAGCGAGGTTCGTCCCAGTGCGAGATCGGCACGGGTGTATGGCGAACTGATGGAGAAGTACGCGAAACACGAGCGCGAAGCGATCAAGGAGCAGTGAGGCGGTGAGGCCCAAACCGCGAAGGGCACGAAGAAGACGGGGGACGCCCCGCCAAGCTGTTCAGATACCAGACTGGCTGGCGTGAAGCGCGCGTTCGAGTTGCTGCAAGTCGGCCGGGAGCGGCGCCGACCACTTCATGCGTTGGCCGCTGACCGGATGGACCAGTTCCAATACCTCCGCATGCAAGGCCTGACGTTCACACTCGATGGGCACAACGGCGCGGTCCCGTTTCGACGGGTGATACAAAGGATGATACGTGCGGTCGCCGATCACAGGCAGGCCTTCGTGGGCGGCCTGTGCCCGAATCTGGTGGGTGCGTCCCGTCTCGAGCTGGAAGCGCATTTTGGAAACCACGCGGCCGGTCGCGCGGAGGGCGAATTCGTCGAGCACTTCGTAGTGCGTGATCGATTCCAGCGCGTCGGCTCGGCCCGGCTGGGAGGAGACCTGCTGCCGCAGCGTTTCGTCGTCGAAGCGCAGCCAATGCCGCCACGTGCCGCGGGGGGTCCGGGGTCGCCCGTCGACGAACGCCACGTACTGGCGGGAGGCGGTGTGCGCGGAGAACTGCTCGATGAGCGCGGCGCGCGCGGCCGGGTTCATCGCCAGACACAGGACGCCCGTGGTGAACTGATCGAGGCGGTGGACCGGCAACGGTTGTAATTGGCGAACGGCGGCCGGCACTCGGCGTTCGGCGGTGCGGTGGCCCAGCCCGCGCAGCTTGCCCTCCAGAAAGTCCGCGAGAATGCTCAACGCCGACAGGTCGGTGATCGGGGCCGGCACGGAGAGCAACCCGGCGCCTTTGTTGACAATCGCCAGGGACGGGTCGAGGTACAGCAGACTGAGCCGGGGATGGATCGGCCATGGCTCGTCGAGGACCAGCGCGGCGGGGCGGCGTCCTTGCAGTTCGAGCGTCCCGGGTGGATCGGGCAACAGATGGTTTGGTTTGCGGATGACCGCGCCCGCGATGCTGACACGCCCGGCGAGGATCCATTCCTTCGCGCGTTTGCGTGGGGTGTCGGGAAACTTCTCGAGCACCAGGTCCAGAAGCGTTCGGGAATTCGTGGCTTTGGCGGTCAAGCGCTCGTTGGCCGGTGTGTTCATCGCTTGGGAGCCTTGAGGCGGTGACCCCGTCCACGCGGTGGTTCGCTACTTCGTCTTGAGTCTGCTCCAGAACGCTTTCTGCTTCCGAACTCTCATCAGACTTTGGTAGTACTCGGCCCCGTAGAGTACGGACAGTGTGGGCCAGAACTCGATCAGGGGTTTTTTACCCGCGTCAGAATGTTCCATGTAATAGGCGGCCAGATACTTGTAGCGGTCGGTTTTCGACAGGCGCATGACAACGTCCTTCACCTCGCGGGACCCTGTTTTCCAGCACTGACGCAGTTCCTTTTCGAGTCCCTCGGCGTTGAACCTGCCCGTGGTATGCAATTGGGCGCGGTATTTTTCGAGGATCGGTTTGGCCTTTTCAAATCTCTCATCGCTTAACTTGTACATGCGCCTCCTTATCGGTGTTGGGGCGCAGGCTAGCACCGGGCGGGGTGTATTGGCAATGCTGGAGCAGATTGGTGAATGGGGAGGCGGAAGGCAGCAAGCACCGGGACCAGGACGCATAGGACGAAGAGGACCGATAGGACAAATAAGACGAATAGACGGAAGCAGGCGGAGCTGGGGCTCTAGGAGATCTTTCCTGATTCCTGGAAACTGTAGTGGGCTTTTTTGGTGACGATGATGTGGTCGAGGACGCGGACGCCAAGAATTTTTGGCGGCTTCGGTGAGGCGGTCTTGCAACTGGAGGTCGGCGGTGCTGGGCTGAACGTCGCCGTTGGGGTGGTTGTGGACGAAGATGAGATGCGCGGTGGACTGTGAACGGCGGGGGGGAGGTGTGATGGGTTGGTGTTGTCAAAAATGATTTTGATAATAAGGGAGTTGGCGGTAGGAGAAGATGGGGTAGCTGGGGAGAAGCTGGAGTCGAGTTCAACTGAGGAGATAGGTCGAGATCGCATGCGGCGGGATCGTGGTACTGGCGCAGCGTCTGCCCTGCTTGAGGACGAACGGTCGTTGCGTGTCCGAGCGATTCAACACGACGACCGCCAGCATGCCGTCGGGATTGGCAAAGGCGGTGGCCTCCAAATCACCGTGATTCGTGGCGCAAAGAATCCGTTGGGCCCCGGGACGGATAAACCGGCTGAAATGTCCGATGTAATAGTACGAGCTCTGAAAGATGATCTGATCCTTGCGCCTATCGGCAATGATCGGCGCACTGCAGAAATTGCCAACGTGGTTCGGCCCACCCGTCTCGTCGAGCACGAGGTTCCAGTCCACCCACCCGACGGTCCAGCGGTTCAGATCATTGATCATCGATCGCGCATAGCGTTCGCCCAGCGCCCACTCGCCGATGTGCGGGCCGCCTTCCTGACAACCTTCAGTGAACAGAAGTTGTTTGTCCGGCCACGCGTCGTGTACGAGTTGGATGTTGTCGAATTTGTCCTGCACGTACCAATGGAAACCCGCGCCCCAGATATATTTCGCGGCTTCCGGATCGTCGTAGGCGACACGGACACGCTCGACGATGATGTCGCGATTGTGATCCCAGATGATGATCTTAACGGAGCCGAGGCCGGCCTTGTCCAGTGTCGGGCCGAGATGGTCGCGGACGAAATCGCGCTCCTCTTCCGCCGTGTACTCGCACGAATCCCACGGCTGCGAGGCCGCGGGCTCGTTCTGGACGGTGAGCCCCCAGATCGCGACGCCTTCCTTGGCGTACTCCTGGATGAAGCGGACGTAGTACCGCGCCCAGGCATCGCGGTATTCCGGCTTGAGTTTGCCGCCGCGGTTCATCTGGCCGTTGGTTTTCATCCACGCGGGCGGACTCCACGGCGAAGCAAATAAACGAAACTTCTCGCCAGCGATCTTCTGCGCATCCTGGATCATCGGCAACAAAGCACCGCGGTCCCGGTCGATGGTGAAGTGCCTGAATTCGACATCGCCCGGAACTTCTGCGTACGCGTAATTGCTGAGAGCAAAGTCGCAACTGTTAATGTGCGTCCGGCACAAGGAATACCCATGGCCTTCCTTGGGGTCAAAATACGCCCGCAGGATCCGCTCGCGGTTGGCCGGGCTCAGTTTCTGCAGCGTGACCGCAGCCGCCTCGGTAAATGCGCCACCGAATCCCTCCAGCATCTGAAACCGCCGACCCGGGTCGACGAACACGGATGCCAGTTCGCCTCCGCGCTTCTCATCGAGAGACAGCGTTCCGTTCAGGGCCAAACGATCGCCCGTGTCCCTGGCGGTGAGAAAGTGCCGCGCTTGCGTGTAAGTTGTCATGCACCTATTTGTCTCTTTTCTGTCAGCAGAGTTAATAGTATGGTACTAGCATACATTCAATCCACATTTTCCATTCGACCACAACCCGACAGCAATTGAGCGACACGAAAACTGATGAAGACGAACCAGATTGTGCTGGGGAATGCCCTATATCAGCGGACCGAAGATTCGATCCGCGGCGAGTTTGCGGAGATCGATGGCCAGACGTATTACAGCATACGAAACGTTGACCGGCTTGCGCCGTTCCTAATGTCCATCGTCAGCGATACCGACCTCTGGTTGTTTGTCGGCAGCAACTCGCCGTTCACCGCCGGCCGCGTCAATCCCGACACCGCCCTGTTCCCCTATCAAACCGTGGACAAAATCCTGCGCCACTCCGACACCAGCGGCGCACTGTCCGTGTTTCTCGTCAAACACGGTGATCACTGGTCCCTCTGGGAACCGTGGCAGCGATGCGGGCGGGTGTATCGCCTCCAGCGCCACCTCTACAAGCACGCCCACGGCACCACGGTCATCTTCGAAGAAACCAACGAAGATCTGCGGTTGCGCTTCCGGTGGAGTCTCACCACGTGCGAGCGCTATGGCCTCGTCCGTCGTTGCACCCTGGAGAATCTTGCCGACAAGCCCGTCGAAATCCGCTATCTCGACGGGTGGCACGAGATTCTGGCCCCCAACATCAGTCAGGAAAGTTATACCCGCCTCAGCTATCTCGCCATTGCCTACATGCGCCATACCTCTGTTTCCGATCAATCGCTTGGTGTGTACGCGCTGAACGCGGGAATGACGGATCGCGCCGAACCCTGTGAGTCCTTGCGCGCCGCGGTTGGATGGTCGCTCGGACACCCGCATCCCACCCTCCTTCTTTCGGATCGCCAAGTGGACGCATTCCGATACGGCGAGCCCGTCGAGCCGGAACAGGAAGTGCGCGGTGAGCTCGGCGCCTATTTGGTATCGGACCATGTTACTCTCGCGGCGAACAAGACCCACACCTGGGCAACCATTGCCGACACCACCCTCGACCATAGCGCCATTGTGCGGCTGCGTGAGGAACTCGGAAATCGCAAGCGGCTCGATCAATCGTTGCGTGCCAGCGTTCAGGCCAACGAGGAAGGCTTGCGACGCCGCATGGCCGCTGCCGACGGACTCCAGCAGACAGCCGATCGCACCGCCAGCGTCCATCATTTTGCCAATGTGACATTCAATTGCATGCGCGGCGGCACGCTGAATGATTCGTACCGGTTTCCCAGCACGGATTTCGCGCTGTTCATCCGCACGCGGAACAAAAGCGTGTTCGCGCACCACCGCGAATGGCTGGACAAGCTCCCCGAATCGCTCACACTCGAGGCACTTCTCAAAAAGGTCGCCAGCCGCCACGACCGCCAGCTGCTGCGCCTCGCCCACGAATACCTGCCGGTTACCTTCAGCCGCCGTCATGGCGATCCGAGTCGACCGTGGAACCGTTTTTCGATTCATCTGAAGGATGAACACGGCGACGCCGTGTTGAACTACCAGGGTAACTGGCGCGATATATTTCAGAATTGGGAGAGTCTCGCGCAGAGCTATCCCGCGTTCCTCGAGCAGATGATCACGGTGTTCCTCAATGCTTCCACCGCCGATGGCTACAACCCCTACCGGATCACCCGTAACGGTGTGGACTGGGAGGTCAGCGACCCGCGCGATCCATGGAGCTACATCGGTTACTGGGGTGATCATCAGATCGTTTATCTGCTGCGACTTCTGGAGAGCTACGAGCGATTCTATCCCGGTCGCCTGGTCGCGCAGATCAACAAGGAAGCCTACGCCTACGCCCATGTGCCCTACGAGATCGCCGGCTTCAACAAGCTGCTCGCCGATCCACGCAATACAATCAGCTTCAACCATCCGCTCCAGGACCGCTTGATGGCCCGCGCCCGCGAGTTGGGTTCCGACGGTCGGCTTATCGACGACGACCTCGGCGACGTGCTTCTTGTCTCGCTCGCCGAGAAACTGCTTGTGCCACTGTTGGTCAAGCTCAGTAATTTTGTACCCGAAGGCGGGATATGGCTCAACACCCAGCGCCCCGAATGGAATGATGCCAACAACGCTCTGGCCGGTTGGGGCTTGTCCATGGTCACGGTTTACTACGTCCACCGCTACCTCAAGTTTTGCGAACAGGTGTTTGCGGCTGGCAGGAACGCAGAGGTTTCCCTCTCGAAGCCGGTAGCCAAACTGCTCGCCGACGTCACCTCCGCCCTGCGCAGCGCGTCGGGACCAGCCGCCCGCGGGTTCGATGACGCCACCCGTTTTCGAGTGTTTGCCGCACTCGGGCGGGCGGGCGAAACACACCGCCACGCTGTTTACCAAGAGCAACTGGCGGCCCGTCGCACCATTCCGATGAAGGCCTTGCGCGAGTTTGTGGCTACGACCTTGCCGGTCATCGAGGCCACGATCCGCGTGAATCGCCGGGCAGACGGGCTCTACCACAGCTACAACATCCTGCATGTCAAAGGCGGGGATCGCGCCTCGGTCGCGCATCTCTACCCGATGCTCGAGGGTCAGGTCGCGGCACTGAGTTCGGGCCTCCTCACCCCCGAGGAGGCGTTGACCCTGTTGCGCGCACTGCGCGCCGGCGATTTGTATCGCGCCGACCAGCACAGCTATATCCTGTATCCGGACCGCGTGCTGCCGACGTTTGTGGAAAGAAATACGCTGACGACGACTCCTCCCTTGGAGGACCGCTCCATCTTCGAGCGAGACGACCGCGGTCAATGGCATTTCCAGGCCGATCTGCGCAATGCTGCCGATCTGAGCGACCGTCTCGATAAGCTCGGCGTCGACGCGCCGGTCCGTGAAGCGACGCTTGATCTGTGGGAGGCAACGTTCCACCACAGCGAATTCACGGGACGCAGCGGCACATTTTTCATGTTCGAGGGACTCGGCTGCGTGTATTGGCACATGGTGGCAAAACTGCTTCTGGCGGTGGAGGAAAATTATCGCGAAGCAATCCGCAACGACGCCGAGGGCGCGACCGTGCAGGCGCTCGCCAAAGCCTATGACGACATTCGCGACGGATTGGGCTTTCGCAAGACGCCCGAAGTCTACGGGGCGTTCCCGACCGATCCCTATTCGCATACGCCCCGTCATCGGGGCGCGCAACAGCCCGGCATGACGGGCCAGGTAAAGGAGGAAATCCTCACTCGCTGGGCGGAACTCGGCGTGGAGGCAATTCGGGGCTGTCTCCGACTCGCCCCGCGGCTGCTGCATCGCGAGGAGTTCGCCGCCGAAGCCCGCTCGTTCTCTTATGTCAATCTGAAGGGCGAAGACAAGACTTGGGACCTGCCGCCGGAGAGTCTGGCGTTCACGTATTGTCAGGTGCCGATTTGCTACACGCTGGCGGATGCCGCCGTGATTACCATCGAATGGGCCGACGGCCGGAAGGAATTTGTCCGCTCCGACTCATTGAGCGCGGAAGTCAGTGGATCGATCTTCTCCCGACGCGATGAAGTGTCGCGACTGATTGTCCAGGTCCCGCGCCAAGCTCTGCGAGATTGACTAAATCGTCTGGGCCAGGAATCCGCCGTCCACGCGGATATCTACGCCCGTGACGAAGCTGCTGGCTTTCCCGCTGGCGAGGAACACGACCGTGCCGATCAATTCCTGGCCGTCACCGAATCGTCCCATCGGCGTGTGGCCAAGGATTAACTGGGCTCGTGGCGTCGGTGACCCATCCTTGTTGAACAGCAGCGCGCGGTTCTGCTCGGCAGGAAAAAACCCCGGGGTGATCGAGTTTACGCGCACGCCGTTCCTAGCCCATTCGCGGGCGAGAAACTGGGTGAGATTCAGCACGGCCGCTTTTGCCGCCGAGTACGCGACCACGCGCGACAAAGGCAAGTGTCCCGACGCGCTGGCAATGTTGATGATCGATCCATGCCCGCGTTTCGCCATCGCCGGCCCGAATTCCTGACAGGGCAGGAGCACACCCCCGACAAGGTTGAGGTCGAACACCGTCGCCCAATTTGCCTGAGGAATGTCTTCGAACTTCAAATCGGCCGCCACGGTTGCTTTCGGGTCGTTGCCCCCGGCAGCATTGACCAGAATTGTTGGGGCTCCCAACGATTTGGCGATCTGTTCGTGCGCAGCCCGAAGACCATCGCGTTTCATCGCGTCGGTCGCGAAGAACCCGGCGGTTCCGCCCGATTTCTTGATGGCGACCACGCGCGCTTCGCCGCGCTCGGCGTTGCGGCCAACCACAGCCACCTTGGCACCGGCGGCGGCCAGCCCTTCTGCCATCGCGCCGCCCAGCACGCCCGTGGCTCCGATCACCACCGCCACTTCGTTGGTCAGGTCAAAAAGATTTGTCATGGTATCATTCTCGACTCGTGAACACACGGTACGCTGCCACGCAACGCCCGTGCGGCACAAATTGTCTTCTTGCCTCATGCCCGGCGAGTCCGTAAGGTTTCGCTCGATGCGCGTGGCGCTATTCATCCCCTGCTTCATCGACCAGCTTTTCCCGAACGTAGGAATCGCAATGGTCACCGTGCTCCGTCGGCTGCAGGTCGAGGTGGACTATCCACCCGAACAAACCTGCTGTGGTCAACCGGCGTTCAATACAGGCTACTGGCACGAGGCCCGCGCGCTCGCGAAGCGTTATTGTGAAATCTTCGCCGATGCCGACGCCATTGTAAGCCCGTCCGGTTCTTGCACGGCCATGGTGCGAAATTTCTACCCCGAACTCCTCGGCAAAGCAACCGAAACGACGGCGCATACCTACGAGTTTGCCGAGTTCCTCGTCAAGAAGCTTGGGGTAACGGATGTGGGCGCGAAGTTTCCCCAGCGCGTTACTTACCACGACTCCTGCCACGCACTACGCGAACTCCGTCTCAAAGATGAGCCACGCCAACTCCTGCGGTGCGTGCAAGATCTTGAATTGGTTGAGATGGACCAGGCGGAGACCTGTTGCGGGTTCGGTGGAACGTTTTCAGTGAAGTTCCCGATGATCTCGTATGCCATGGATGAAGTGAAAGTCACCTCCATCCAAAAAACCGGCGCCAAGTACGTGGTATCCACCGACTCCAGTTGTCTGATGCAGATCGACGGCTACTTGCGCCGCCAGAATCTCCCGATCAAAACAATTTCGCTCGCAGAGGTCCTGGCTTCGACATGACCACGACAGCCCGTTCGCAATTCGTGCACGACGCGACGGTGAAGGCCGCCGACTTGCGGCATCGCGCCGTCATCCAGAAAAACATCGGCACGTACGACATCGCGGTGGCAAAAGGCCGGGCGCGGTTCGCTGACTGGCAGAACGCCCGCTCCCACGCCGCCGCCATCAAATGGGAAACGATCAACCATCTCGACCGTTATCTCGAACAGTTCGAGCAGAACGTGCTGGCGAACGGTGGCCATGTGTTCTGGGCTAAGACGGCCGAGGACGCCCGCAGGCACGTGTTGGAACTGGCCCGTCGTCACGGTGTCCACAAGGTCGTTAAATCCAAATCGATGACGACCGAGGAGATCCATCTCAACGGGGCGCTCGAGGCTGCGGGTATTCACTCCATCGAGACCGATCTTGGCGAATACATTTGCCAGATCCGCGGTGAGCACCCCTATCATATCGTCACGCCGGTCATGCACCTGACAAAAGCGGACATCGCCCAAACGTTCCAAGAGAAGCTTGGTACGCCGCTGACCGACAGCGCGGAAGAACTTGCCATGATCGCCCGTGCAAAACTGCGGCGGGAGTTCATGACGGCGGATATGGGCATTACCGGGGGAAATTTCGCAATCGCCGACACAGGAATGATCGCACTTACGGAAAATGAGGGCAACGCGCGACTGAGTTTTTCTCTGCCACGCGTCCACGTCGCCATCGTGGGTATTGAGAAACTCATTCCGCGCCTGGAAGACCTTGCGTTGTTTTGGCCATTGCTCGCGGCCAGCGGCACAGGACAGACCATCACCGCGTACAGCTCGTTGATCGGCGGCCCGCGCCAGGAACGCGAGGAGGACGGTCCGCAGGAATTTCACGTCATTCTGCTCGACAACGGCCGCACGCGTCTGCTGGCCGATGCCGAGCAGCGCGACGCGTTGCATTGCATCCGTTGCGGCGCTTGCCTGAATGCGTGCCCGGTTTATAAGAACATCGGCGGCCACACGTACGGCACAACCTACCAGGGGCCCATCGGCTCGGTTATCACGCCGCACCTGCGCGATGCGCAGGAGTGGTCCCATCTGCCGTACGCCAGTTCGTTGTGCGGCGCGTGCACGGACGTGTGCCCCGTGCGGATCGATTTGCACCATCACCTGCTCCACAACCGGCGCAACGCCGTCCAGAGCCGGTTCGACGGCTCGATCCAGCGCTTCGTTTTTCGTGCGTGGCTGTGGACCATGCAATCCCCAGTGCGGTACGCCACCGCAGCGAAGCTCGGGAACTTCGCGCTGCGTCGTGGCCTAATGGGATCTCTGTTGAAACCGTGGACCGCCGGCCGCGAGTTTCCCACGCCGCCCAAACAGAGTTTCAAGGAATACTGGAGGGAATGTGGACATCGCTCGTGATAACATTCTCCAACGCGTTCGCGCTGCGTTGAGTGTTGAGGCGCATCGACCTTTCCCGGCGACAAACGCGCCCGTTTTCCCGTCGGTCCTCGACGTTGAGGCCCGGTTTCGCGCGGAGTTTGTGGGCTTGCGCGGCGAGATTATCGAGAATGCCGGGGCGTTACGCGCGTTCTTGAATGGTTTCACGAAAATCGCCACAGACAGCGGTGAGCTGACGACCAAATTCGTCAGTGAGCCAAACGCTGGTGTCCGCGAGTGCGATCTTGGGGTAACGGGCTGCGACTGTCTCGTGGCGCAAACCGGGTCCATTATCGTCTCGACGTTCTCGGCCGGTGGCCGGGCGTTGTCGGTCCTGCCACCGACGCACCTTGTCATCGCTCGGCGCGTCCAGATTGTTTCCGATCTGGCATCAGGCCTGGCGCTGTTGCGCAAACGCTACGACAAACACTGGCCGAGTGCGCTTTCGGTCATCACCGGCCCCAGTCGCACGGCGGACATCGAGAAAATCCTGGTGATGGGCGCCCACGGCCCGAAACGACTGGCAATCTATTTCGCTGATTGAGTTGGCTCCAGCATGTCAACGTTCACGACATCCACAGGCCGTTTCGGCTTATTGGAAGACGCCAACTCAGAGTTTTGCATTGGCTCGTGGTTGCGCAACCGGGGCACAAAATAAAAGCCAAGCACCAGTGCCGCCGCAATCAACTGCGCCAGTGTCGTCTCGACAGTTGGGAAGACTGAGAACCAGACCCCCATCCACGCGGGGACGACGTTGACCAATGGACGAATCGGAGTGGCTGGAATCCAGTGGGCCAGTTGCATCTCCTGGGCTTGTTCGCCAACCATGACCAGCAGCACAAAGCCGAGCATGATTCCGGTCAGTACGAGCATTTTTCGGTACGGCAGTTGTTGATGGGCAACGAATGTGAGGACCGCGACGATGCCGGTGAATACCAACCCCAGCAGCGCCCCTTCCAGCACGAGTTCGCCGCCCAGGCGCAGGTAATAGCTTTGCAGGAAGAGCACCACTTCAAATCCCTCGCGATACAGTGACGCAAATCCCAACAGGCATAGCCCACGCAGGAGGCGAGACTGGGATATTTCCGCGCGGCCGGCGCTACGGAGCAGTTTCTTCTTCGTCTTGTTGTGCATGGAGATCCAACCGCCCCAATAGACCTTGTGGAAAAACCAATTCATGACCACCAACAGGACAATGACCGCCAGCAATCCGGTTGCAGCCTGAAGATTCAACGCCGAGACGTTCGAGGACAGGTCATTGACAATCGTCACCGCAATAACCCAGGTGATGAGCGTCGCCACAAAGCCGATCCCCGCACCGACGGCAATCGGACGCCGATAGGCTTTCTGGCTGCCAGTCATGCTGGCCGTAATCGCCGAGAGCACCAGGATGCATTCCAATCCCTCGCGGAACACGAGTACGCCGATGTCGAGCAGCGCCACTGTCGGGCTGAGATGCGGACCTGTGGGGTCCGGATTGCCCCTGGCCGTGACCCCCTGCCAGATCAGGACGCCGGCCACAAGTAGCGCACCGACCAACAGAAGAAGGCGAAGACCGATGCGCCTCCGCCTGACGCCGAACCACACTGCGGGCCGGGGTGAATCGACGGCTTCATGGATCGAAGATTTTGCCATCCTGAACTTTCGTTGCTCGTCGCCACGGTCTGCCGACGTTCATTATTCTAACAAGCTCGCGATCTCCTGCACGTGTTCCGTTTCCACACTGATCTGCTTGCGGATGAAATCCTCGAGCATTGTGTCGCCGGTCACATGTGGCAACACTTCCTTGTATGCGTCCAACGCCTGGCGTTCGACCTCCAGCATCTCGGCCAGCGCATCCTGCAAATTCGTCGGGCCGCCGCGCAGCTCCAACTCGATCTTGATATGCGGGATATGCCCGAGCACGCGAATCTGCTTGGCGATCGCCTCGGCGTGCTCCAACGTCTCACGGGTGCCTTCGTCGAATAACTTCTCCGCCGCCAGACGATCGACCCCGCGCAGCCGATATTTCATCTGGAAATAACGGAGAAATGCCTCCAACTCCTCCGCCATCAGGCGATTCAAGTCCTCCACAATTTCACTGCGGTCAGTATTCATAAACTCGCGTGCTGCAATTCCTCGATCAGGCAACGACCGTGACATACTTCGCACGTCTTGCTATCGGGACATCGATCGTGAAAACTCTTGAACCGCGCGAGCACCTGCTTCGCGAGTGGGTCCTCCGAAACGAGGAACCTCATGAAATGGACAAGTTGCTCGCCCGTGGGCTGGCTGATGAGATGCTCGACCTTGCAGCTGTCGATCTCAGCCTGCAGTTCGGGGACGTTGAGGACATTGGACAAAAAAGCCTTCACGACGGCCTTCTTGGCCATCACAGTCTGGACTGCCTTCTGCCCTTTCGGGGAAAGCTTCACCATGTGATGCTCGTCGGTATCGACCCATCCGCGTTTTTTGAGTGCCCGCAGATTGATCGACACGCTGCCGCGTGTAATGCTCAACTCGCGTGCGATGTCGGAGACGCGCGCCCAACCACCGTACTCGAGACCGACCTCGTAAATGGCAAGGAGATGGTGAGCAGCGCTGTGAGTCAGCTCGTTAGCCTCGAATTCCTTCCAAGTTTCCATAATTGATGGATTTATACGTCACTTGTTTGATATGTCAAACATAAAACGGATGGATTTTGTCCGCTTTTGGCTTGGACTATTGTTTCATAAATCACTTTCCCAAATACCAACGACCACCTATATTGCTTTCAACTGTAAGGAGGCTGTGGGGTGGAGCAACTGATCGATGCTTTTCTCGATCATCTGACCGTAGAGCGTGGGCTTGCGTCGAACACGCGTCTCGCCTATCGCGCCGACCTCGCCCAGTTTGCCGATTTCCTCCATCGCCGCGGCGTCAAACATCTCAATGATGCCCAGCGCCAACTCATCACGGAGTATCTGTTGCATAGGCGCAAGGGCGGCCTGAGCGCGCGAAGTCTCTCCCGTCACCTCGCTGCGATCCGCACGTTTTGCCGGTTCCTTTCCCGCGAAAAACTTCTGGTTGCCGATCCCACGCAGACGATCGATTCGCCCAAACTGTGGCGCACCCTTCCCCACTCACTCGATTACGAAGAGGTCGAGCGGCTGCTGGCTGCGCCCGACACGCACACCCGGCTCGGCGTGCGCGACAAAGCGATGCTGGAATTCATGTACGCCACGGGATTGCGCGTCAGCGAAGTTGCCCATATCAAGCTTAGCGACGTCAATTTCGAGGCCGGCTTCCTTCGTTCGCTCGGCAAAGGCAGCAAGGAACGCATCGTCCCCATCGGGAAACAAGCCATCCACTGGATGCAGCGTTACGTTCACGAAGCACGCGGATCATTTGCCGGAGCGGACAGCGTCGGTGAAGTGTTCCTCTCGACCCGGGGCCAGCCACTCAGCCGAAAAACCATCTGGGTGCTCATCAAGAAATACGCGCGCCGGGCCGGCATTTCGAAAAACATCACGCCGCACACGCTGCGGCACAGCTTTGCCAGCCACCTCCTCGATAACGGCGGCGACCTGCGCGTCATCCAGGAAATGCTCGGCCACGCCGACATTTCGACCACGCAAATCTACACGCACGTCGACCAGCAGCGCCTCAAGGAAACGCACTATCGCTTCCACCCCCGCTCGGGGCGTCGGTAAAATTCCCCAAAATTAAGTCTCGATTTTCTGAAAACCTTGCGGTAGTTTCTCCCCCATAGCAGTTGGATTTTGCGGCCCAACCCTGTTTCGGGGCGGCAACATCCCCCTGCACGCGAAGGCGACGCGGCAATCATGCATTCTCATAAGTTGCAGAAGATCATCGGCCACGAGTTCAAAGATTTCGATCTTCTCGTGGAAGCCCTCACCCATCCGTCCATTGCGCACGAGCGCGGGAGTGAGTGCAACCATCACAATCAGCGGTTGGAATTCCTCGGCGACGCGGTCCTGCAACTCGTACTCACCGACCGCATCTACAAGCTGTACCCGGACCTGCCCGAGGGCAATCTCACGCAAATTCGCGCCCATCTGGCCAATCGCCACACGCTGTTTCAGCGCGCCCTGGCCATCGACCTGGGCAGCCACTTGATGCTCGGTAAGGGCGAGGAAGCCAGCGGCGGTCGCGAGCGCCTGTCCAACCTGGCCGACGCCTACGAAGCCCTGCTTGGGGCGATCTATCTCGACGGCGGTCTGCGCGCCGCCCGTAAGTTTATCTTCGCGCAATTCGCTGACGAGTTTTTGAACATCAAGCAAACGACCCCGCGCCAGAACCCCAAGGGACGGTTGCAAGAGTTACTTCAAGCCCATTCCGCGAACGGTCCCAGTTACCGCGTCGTAAACGAATCGGGGCCGGACCACAGCAAGTATTTCGAGGTGGTCGTCGAATGGGAAGGACGTGAGATCGGTCGCGGAAATGGTTCCAGCAAGAAGCAGGCGGAAACGGTCGCCGCGGAAGTGGCCTTGGCGGCGTTGCCGGAGACCATGGCGCGTGCCAATGCGCCCGCACTCAGCTGAATCACCGCTGTGGTTGGGTCGACGATGGCGGCGCGGCAATCTGAAGGCCATGCCTCGCCAACACTCCCATCAACTCGGGCTTCCCGGAGCTGTACTGCACCAACGCGTTGACCAGATAATTCACGGAACGTTCATTGGCCTGCATTCGCGCAATCTGACGCTCGTGGACAACTGTCACCGCAACAAGATTGCGGTTTTGCTTGTAGACGAACGCCGTAAACGCCAGGCTCATCACCAGTAGCCCGGCCCCCAACCCACAGACCAGGGTACGCAACTGATCGATCGCCGTCGCGGCATCCATCGGCGTATCGATAGTCGATGCGGCCTTCAAGCTGCTGTCGGTCGACTGTCCGCGCTCGGCGCGGGATTGGCTTTCCATTTCCTCAGGTGTGCTCATGGGGTCCGTCCTACGGTCGTGCGGAACTGCGGGCTGCCGCCGTCGCCGCATTGGTTGCCTGGGCCTGCTTGAATATCTGTGCCAGCTGCGGGTCCGTATTGGCCCGCGCGGCGAATTCCTGAAGAAGACCCTGGATGGCTTGCTCTCGTACCAGCAACTGCTGAACCTGGGCGTCGGCACGCGTGGCGTCGCGGTAAACCTCAATGTAGTGCATCACAACGTAGATGTTGAAAATCACGGAGATCCCCAACACGATGCTCCCGTACTGAACCGCCGTTTGGAAATTTTTCTCGGTCATTTGCGCTCCTCACTCGACCATCGATCCAGCAATTCAAACAAATCGGACACGTTAAACGGTTTCTCCATAAACCCGGCCGCACCCTCCCGCATCATCTCCTCACGCGTCACCCCCAACGACCGGTACTCGCCGGACATCAGCAACACCCGCTTGGCCGATTTGGCCCCAAGGATCGCCTTCATCGCGTCCACCCCATTCATCCGCGGCATCGCAATATCCATCACCACCAGGTCCGGTTGCAACTCCTTGGCCAGCGAAACCGCCTCCACCCCGTCCTTGGCCTTGCCCACAATCTCATGCCCGGCGTACGCAATCGTATCGGCCACCACTTCACACACCGCCGGCTGGTCGTCCACCACCAGCACACGCAGCTTCTTGCCGTCGGTGGACGCCCCTGCATCTTCCTTTGAAGCCGCTGTATCCATTTCCATAAGTTCTTTTCGGCCCGCGCAATCTACCGATTCCCCTCCCGCATTGCAAGCCCCTGATTTTGCCGACGCCCCACCCCCAACCGGCCACAGAATCCTTGACACCACACACCCAGTGCTTGCCAACCACCGCTCCCTTGTTCTATCCTCTCGACACATGCTTCGTTCACCCCGTAGGAGGTTAATATGAAGATCCTGATTGCCGACAAATTTTCCGAGAACCACCTCGACCGTCTCAAGAAACTCGGCTGTGACGTCACCTACAACCCCTCCATCAAAGCCGAGGAACTTCCCAAGCTCATCGGCTCGAGTAAAGTCCTCGTCGTCCGCAGCAAACAGGTCGCCGCCGACACCATCCAGGCCGGCACCCAGCTCGCCGTGATCCTTCGCGCGGGCGCGGGCGTCAACACCATCGACGTCAAAGCCGCCAGCGCCCGCGGCGTGTATGTCACGAATTGCCCGGGCAAAAACTCCGTCGCCGTGGCCGAACTCGCCTTCGCATTGCTGCTGGCCATCGACCGCCGCATTCCCGACAACGTCGCCGCGCTCCGCGCCCACAAATGGAACAAGAAAGAATTCAGCAAAGCCGACGGCGTCCACGGGAAGACCCTCGGCGTCGTGGGCCTCGGCCAGATCGGCCGCGAGGTCGTCAAACGCGCCCACGCCTTCGGCCTTCACGTCATCGCTTGGTCCCGCTCGCTCAACCTGCAAAAAGCCCGCGACCTCAACGTCGAGTATACCCCCGATCTCGACACCCTGTTCCGCCGCGCCGACATCATCTCCCTGCACGTCGCGCTCAAGCCCGACACGAAGAAGCTCGTCAGCGCCGACCGCATCGCGATGATGAAACCCAACGCCATCCTCATCAATACCGCCCGCGGCGAGGTCGTCGACCAAACCGCCCTGCGCGCCGCGCTCGAAGCGAAACGGATTCGCGCCGGCCTCGATGTCTACGATCCCGAACCCGCCGAAGCCACGGCCGAGTTCGCCGACCCGATCCTTGACCTGCCGAATCTCTACGGCACCCACCACATCGGCGCGTCCACCGAACAGGCCCAGGAAGCCATCGCCGAGGAAGCCATCCGCATCATCGAGACCTACATCAAAACCGGCGTCGTGCTCAATTGCGTGAACCTCGCCACGCGCACCCCCGCGAAGTGGCAACTCACCGTCCGCCACTTCGACCGCGTCGGCGTGCTCGCCTTTGTCATGGACCAGATCCGTCGCGCCAATATCAACATCGAAGAAGTCCAGAACATCATCTTCGACGGCGCCGCCGCTGCCTGCTGCCGCATCCAACTCAACACCGAACCCGGCGACAAACTGCTTGCCGCCATCAAAGACGGCAACCCCGACGTCATCAGCGTCGAATCCCTGCGCATCGGGGAATAGAAACCGAGTGCGGTAGGGGCGCGCTGCCGCGCGTCCTCGCAGGTGTAGCGTCGCCTGTCCCAGCCGATTCCGTCCCGCGACCTCTGAATTGTAGGGCGCGATGCCTGCCTGTCCGCCGAAGCTTTTCGAGTAGCGAAGGCGGATCGTGTAGGTATCGCGCCGTCTTGTTTCGCCGTTGTAGCCACGGCGCTCTGTCGCCGTGCCCCCGTCCGCCCCGTATCCGAATTGTAGGGCGCGATGCCTGAGTCTGGCGAGGGTATCCCGCCGTGCCGTCCGTCGTTTCCTCCTTTGGACTGCGGCGACTCGTCGCCGCCTTGCCGTTGGCCGTTCCCCCTTCTCTCGGAGGGTCGCGCTTTTTACCCCGATTCCGAGATCGGGGCTGCGCGACCGCTGGCCCCCCCCGCCGCATTGGCGCCACTTTACTCGAAACTTTTTGTTCGGTTTCCCTCTTGGGCGGGTCTTTAATAATGAATTGAAGATGACGGACAGCCAACAGTTGCTTGCGGACTACGTTCAGACCGGTTCGGAAACCGCCTTTCGTAAACTGGTCACCCGCTATCTCGACTTCGTCTACTCGGTGGCGCTCCGTATCGTCGAGGGCGACACGCATCGGGCGCAAGACGTGGCCCAAATGGTTTTTGTGGATCTGGCGCGCCTGGCGCGAACCCTTTCCCACAACGTCATGCTGGGCGGCTGGCTGCATCGGCACACCTGTTTTGTCGCCGCCAATAACCTCCGCAGCGAGCGCCGCCGTCAATCCCGTGAAGGGCAGGCCGTCGAAATGAACGCGCTACAGGACGACTCCGCTGCCAACTGGCGACAGGTTGCGCCGATTCTCGATGACGCCATCATCCAACTCGAAAGCGAGGACCGGGCCGCGATCTTGCTGCGCTTTTTCGAGCAGCGCGACTTCCGGTCGGTGGGCGAAGTGTTGGGATCCACTGAAGACGCCGCCCGAATGCGGGTGACTCGTGCCCTCGAGAAACTCCACGCGCTGCTGATACGCCGCGGCGTCACAACGAGTGCCGCCGCTCTCGGCGTGGCACTCTCGGTCAACGCCGTCCAGGCCGCGCCGGCCGGACTGGCGGCCGCGATTTCCACCGCGGCTGTGCTGGCCGGAACAACCGTGGCCGCCACGGCAACCGCAACCATCACCAAGGCCATTGCCATGACCACACTGCAAAAGTCTCTTGTGACGGCAACCATCGCTGTCGCTGTCGGCGCGGGAGCTTACGAAGCCCACCAGGCTTCCGCGCTGCGAACCCAGGTCGACACACTCCAGCAACAGCAGGCGTCTCTGACCGGGCAAATTCAGCAACTAGCCACCGAACGCAACGACGCCATTCAACAACTGGCCGCCTTGCGCGACGAGAACGAACGATTGAACCGCAACGCCACCGCGCCTCGGGACGATGGCTCGCGTGGCCAGGCGACCGGCGGTGTAGCGCAGGAGGACTCACCGAACCCCCTCGACCCTCAAGCTCAAATGCCCGCCGCCCCTGATCCGGCAAATGCCAACAAAGCAACTTCAGGCTTTGCGCTCCCTACCGACCCGCTAATACGTCGAACACTACGCGAAACGCATAAATGGATCGAGAATCTCAACACATCCAACGCTGTGGAATTCGCTGACAATGGGACCCTCGCCTTTTCATGGGAAGAGTTAACCGCTTCATACCCACAGCAGGCACGTATTCTGGATGATCGCGTCGAAGACCTACGATTGTGGGATATTGTCCGACTCAAGCAGCGCTTTGAGCCGATACCCGCCCGACTGGCAGTGCATTATACCTACGACGTAGTTACCATCCGAAAATACGGCGGTGAAACATATCGGGTATTCCTCGGCGACACGAACGGAGTAACCCATTTGGAGTTTCGAGTCCCAACGACATGGCCCGCCGAAAGCCAGCAGGAACAAGAGGAAACTGACAGGCGGGCTTCATTGGAACTGGAGAAAGACGCTGCCCGGGCGGCAGCACCCCCGTCACCCGAACCCAATCCCGAGCTTCAGGAGCGCGTCACGAAAATAATCGTCCCGGAAGTCAGTTGGACTAACGTCGCGCCGACGGACTGCCTTTCCTGGTTGGAGCGCGAAAGTGGTCGATTGAATCCGGACGGCGGAGGTGTGAACTTCGTACTCGCGGACATCGCTGAGCATTCTGGCAAGCCGATCACTCTGAACCTCCGAAATGTCCCCCTCATTGATATTATTAAGGAAGTCAGCTCTCAGAGTGGATGGGCGTACCAATTAGACTCGGATGGAGTGACGTTTTACGAAGCCGGAGCGAAACCTCCCGTCCCCCATTTTGAAACGCCACCGCCCGGGGTGATGCAGGACAAGCTGACACGAATTGTTCTTCCTGAAGTCGTTGCTCGGGAAATCAAAATTGGTGACCTCCTCAGGTATATCAGCGAGGAAAGCCGCCGCGTTGATCCCAAGGGGGAGGGGGTGAATTGTGTGGTCTCGTCGGATTCAGGAAAATCGATAACCCTTAACCTCCACAACATTCCTCTGGAAGACGTGATTAAGTATGTTTCACAACTCGCGGGGCTGACATACCGATTCGAGTCAAATGCCATTGTGTTTGACAAATCGGATCCCTGAGCGCCTTCGTCAGATTTCCTCAGTCGCGGCGCGGCGGAGCTGTTGCTAATCTTTTGTCTCCGGGGTCGGGCCTTGCTTCCCAACATTCTCTTCCCTTGACCGACCTTTGCCCGACGCCAGCCTTATGCGCCATTTTGTGAGACGGTTACCAGCCGTTGCGTGAACGGCACAGGGTTTTTGCTTTCCTTGCGAGTCGAGATTTGCTTTACTATTTGTCGGCGTGAGTCGCAGAAAGGCTGTATCGGGTCATGAGCATTGGCTGGAGCAATGGCAGGTGGCTGGCACGATTTGTCTTCATCGTGTTGTTGTGTTGCTCTTTCTCGGTCGTTTCCCGCGCGCAATCCAACTCTTGGGACCTGGCCGTCCTCGATAATATCCTCGCCAACGTCGCTCCCGGACAAAATGTGGCCCAGGTCGGTGACATGTTCATCCAGGTGTCGTACCTGCGAGCCTGGCGCAATCAGCTCGCGGGCGGACCACAGCCCCTTATCGCCTTTCAAGGCCCGACGATCCCCATCTGGACCGGCGGCAATCTCTATTACACATTTTCCAACAACGTCTCCGCCGCGCACCAAGCCGCCTTTATCGATGGAATGCAAGAATGGGCCATGTTCGCCAACCTCCATTTCATCCCGTGGACGACGCAGTCAAACTATTTTACGATCGCGGATGGCGGCACCTTCCAGGAAGGAGGCCTTTCCGCTGTCGGGATGGTCGGCGGCCAACAGTTCCTCAGTGTCGGCTCCAACTCGTGGAACCGCGCCACCATCTGCCATGAGCTGGGGCACACGCTCGGGTTGGTCCACGAACAGCAGCGCTCCGACCGGAATTCGTACGTCACCATCCTCACGAACAACATCGCCCCCGGCAGTGAAGGCAACTTCATCCTGCTGACCAATTCCGTGAATGAGTCGGGCTACGATTTTCTGTCGATCATGCAGTATGCGCGGAATGAGTTCTCGATCACCGATACGCTCGACTCCGTCGAGCCGTTGCCCGCCTACATGCAATATCTCAACCTCATGGGCCAGGCCGATCCCGTGCTCAGCGCGTCGGACCGCGCCGGCATGGCCCTGGTGTACGGCCCGCCCGCGACTCCCGTCACCAACATCGTCATCAACACGCAGGACAGCGGCTACGGCAGCTTGCGCGCCGCGATGTATTACGCGTTCGATCATCCTGGCACCACCATCAAGTTCGATATCCCCACAACCGACCCCGGCTTCAGCAACGGTGTGTTTACGATCATGCCGACCGCCGGGTTTCTGAGTCTGGTCAACGGGATGGTCATCGATGGCAGCACCGAACCGACCAACTCCAACCCCAACGGGCCCGCCATCGTGCTGAATGGGTCGCTCATGACATTCTCGGATTCGTACGTCAACGGCATCCACATGACCGGAACCAATTGCGCGGTGCGCTCGCTCGTGATCAATGGCTTTAACCTGAACGGGGTGGCCATCGAAGGCACGAACGCCGTCGGCAACGTCGTCGCCGGTTGTTACATCGGCACCGATCCGACCGGCACGATCTCCGTCAGTAATAGCATTTACAATGTCTTGATCGATACCGCGGCGCGATCGAACACGGTTGGTGGCACCACGGTCAGCGACCGCAATATCCTTTCGGGGAGCGCATTCCAAAGCCTGGTCATCAGCGGCGCGGACGTCGTCGGGAATTCCGTGCAGGGCAATTACATCGGCCTCAACGCCGCCGGTACGGCCGCCCTTCCCAACGGCGGCGCGGGTGTGTTCATCGAATTCGGCGCGGCTTCCAATACCATTGGCGGCGCGGTGGCCGGCGCCGGGAACGTCATCAGCGGCAATGGCACGCAGGGCATTTACATCCTGGATACGAACACCGCCTTCAATGTCGTGCAAGGAAACTATCTCGGCCTGAATGCCGCCGGCACCGCGGCAATCCCGAACGTTTTCGCCGGCATCGAGATCGGCCTCGCCGCGTGCTCGAACGTGGTCGGCGGCACCGTCACGGCAGCGCGCAACGTGATCTCCGGCAACGATTACCAGGGCGTTTACATCGACGGCACGAACACCGCGTTCAACGTCGTGGAAGGAAACTATCTCGGCCTCAATGCCGCCGGCACCGCCGCGGTTCCCAACGCCGCTGCCGGTGTGGAAATTGGCCTTGGCGCGCAGTCCAACATCGTGGGCGGCGTGACCGCCGGCGCGGCGAATGTCTTGTCCGGCAACACGTCCCAGGGCGTAACCATCGACGGCGCCGGCACGACCGCCAACATCGTCGAGGGAAACTTCATCGGGACCGACCCCTTGGGCATCACGGCAATCGGCAACCGCTTGGCCGGGATCGAAATCAATGACGGTGCTCAATCGAACGTCATTGGTGGTACGACCGCCGCGGCCCGCAATGTGATTTCGGGCAATGCTGAGCAAGGGATTCACATCGACGAGGTCAATACCGACGGCAACCAGGTGATGGGTAATCACATCGGGGTGAATGTCACCGGTAGCACGGCCCTCGGCAACGGTTGGTCGGGGATCGAACTCTGCTGCGAAGCCAGTTCCAATGTGATCGGTGGCACGGCCAGCGGCGCCGGCAATCTGATCTCGGGCAATGCCAATTACGGCATCTTTCTCGGCGGCGTGGGAACCGACGGGACTTTTATCCAGGGCAACCTCATCGGGCTCGACGCCACGGGCACATTCGCCCTCCCCAACGCGTTCGACGGTGTCAATGTCTACGGCGGCGCACAGCTCACCCAGATTGGCGGCACTGCCCCCGGTGCGCGTAATGTGATCTCCGGCAATCTCGTGCGCGGCGTGGGAATCTTTGGCGCCGGCACGAAGAACAATTTCGTTCAGGGCAATTTCATCGGACTAAACGCCGCGGGCAGCGCCGCCGTGGGGAACGGTTACTCCGGCGTGAACATTGGAAACGGTTGCCAATCCAACACCGTTGGCGGAGGAATCGCCGCGCGCAACATCATTTCCGGAAATTCCAATTCGGGCATCATCATCGAAGACACCAATACCGCCGCCAATGTCATCCAGGGCAATACCGTCGGGCTGGATGTCACCGGCACGCTGGCTGTCCCGAACCAATACGACGGCGTGGACGTGTGGAATACCGCGTCGTTCAACCAGATTGGTGGCACCACTCTCGGCACCGCCAATCTCATTGCCAGCAACGGCTCTTACGGGGTGGAGATCGACGACGTGGGCACGACCAATAATTTCGTTCTCGGCAATTCAATCTACGGCAACGCGTATGAGGGGATCGCGCTGTTCAGTGGCGACGATTCCCTCCCCGCACCCTCGCTGACGACCGCGGTTCTGGGCACCAACACCACCGTTACCGGTTCCCTGGCCAGCAGTTCCAACGCGACCTTCCGCATCGAGTTCTTCGCGAGTCCAGTGGGGACAGTCAACATGCAGGGTGAAACGTTCCTCGGCGCCATCAATGCCACCACGGGCAACGGCGGTACCGTCAACTTCACCGCCGGGCTCGGCAGCACGGTCCCCGAAGGCGCATTCATCACCGCCACCGCCACCGATCCCAACGGCAATACGTCGCCATTCTCTTCCTCGGTCACAGTCACCACCACGGATAGCGTCGGCGACGGTATCCCCGACCTGTGGCGCAAAACTTACTTTGGCGGGACGGGCATGACCACGAACAGCCGGTCCTGCGCATCCTGCGACCCCGATGGTGTCGGCTTCTCGAATCTACAGGCGTTCTATGCGGGCATCAACCCGACGGAGCCGTCGACCGCGTTTCGAGTCTCGACTGTCCAAGAGGGAGTATCCGGCGCGATCATCAGTTTCCCCAGCGTTGCCGGAAGAATCTATCGTGTCGATATGAGGAACGACATGGTGCTTTCTCCGTGGACGCTACTGGTCGATCAGATCGTCGGCACCGGCAGCACCATCCTGATCATCGACCCCGGTGCCATCGGCCTCTCCAAACGCTTCTACCGCGTCGACGTGCTCCCGTAAGATCCAGGTGCGCGATTACTTGGTCACCAAAACAGCGTCGTAGATCGTCCGCGTCTGCTGTGTGGCATGACGGTAGGCCGCCAGAAAATCCGTGGCTGTGGGAAAACCGAGCCGCTTGGCGAGCCGCTGTTGCTCGCGATCGTCGGCGGGAATCTTGGAGACGCTGATGTTCTCGACCCGACGCAGGACGGACTCGATTCGCCGAAGGAACACGTAGTTGTGGCGCAACACCGCGCTTGGTTCTTCCTCGATGATCCCGAGCGCCGTGAGCCGGTTGAGAACGGCGAGCGTGTGCGCGATGCGCAGTTGTGGATGCGCCTGACCGTGGAGAAGCTGCAGGGCCTGCGTGAGAAATTCCACGTCCACCAACCCGCCCGGCCCCGCCTTGAATTCCAAATCCGGGTGTTGTCGGTCACCACGCTCGGTCTCGATGCGCCGGCGCATCTGCTTGATCTCTTCCAATTCTTCCGCGGTCAGCGCGCGCCCGTACAAGACATCGTGCGTCATCCGAATGAAATCCCGGCCCAGTGGGGCGTCGCCGGCCACGAACCGCGCCTTGACGAGCGCCTGCCGTTCCCAAAGCTGCGCGCGCTTCCCGTAGTAGTCGCGATGGGCTTCCAGCGAACTGGCCAGCGTTCCCTTCTCGCCGTCGGGCCGCAGCCGCGGGTCCACCACGAACAGGCTGCCCGCGCTGGTTTGCCGGCCCATAAAATCCATCACGCGCGACGCCAGCCGGCTGGCCTCGGCCTGGTCGCTCGTGCCGGTTCCCCCCACGAACAGCACGTCGAGGTCCGCGCCATAACCCAACTCCATCCCGCCGAACTTGCCCATGCCGATCACCGTGAAGGGCACCCCGTCCAGTTTGAGGTCGGTCCGCGCCCGCTCGAACGCGAACCGCAGGCAGGTCTCCGCCAATGATGTCATTTCCGCGTGGGTCTGCTCGATGTCCGCCAACTCCATGACGTCCTCGATTCCCAGCCGCACCATCTCCGACCGCTTCCATTGACGCGCCGTTTCCATCGGGTCGACGCCTTCAGGCCCCGCCGCGCGCAACTCCTCAGACATTCGCTGCAAACTCTTCGGGTCGCTCAAGACCACTCCGCGGACGATCCCGTCGAACAATTCGGGCTGGCGCGCCAAGGCGTCGCTCAGATACCGGCTCGCATCTCCGAGACGCATGAGCATCTCGACCAATCTCGGGTTGCCCGCGAAAATCTCATACAACAGCCCGCGTGACCCATACGCGTTCACAAACTTGTCGAACCGCGCCAACGCCACGTCGGGATCCGCCACTTGCGACGCCCAGCCCAGGAGGGTCGCAAACACCTGCACGAACAATTCCTTCGTCCGCTGCGAGACATGCCCGAATCCCGGCCCGTGCCAGAGATTTTCGACCACCTTCACGGCGGCCGGTACATCCGTGAAGCCCGCGTGCGCCAACGCCTCCGGCAGTTGGTCGGCGGCCAGCAACATCTCCGTCGCCCTTGTCACACCGCCACCGGCGTTTGACAGCACCGACTCGTAAATCTTGCGCACCGCCGACGTGTGCGCCTCCTGAACAGCCAGGAATTTCTTCACCGAGTCGAACCCGAGGCTGCGAGCCAGTCGATACAGCGCGTGTTCTTCATCGGGGATCGTGTGCGTCTGCAGTTCCATCTCCATCTGGAGGCGGTGCTCGACATTGCGGAGGAACCGATAGGCATCGGCCAGCGTCGCGGCCTCCTCGGCCGTAAGCGTTTTCGTCCGGACCAGGACCGCCAGCGTGCGCAGCGTGCTGCGGTCGCGTAACTGCGCCAATCGCGCCCCCCGCAACACCTGGAACGACTGCGCAATGAACTCAATTTCACGGATGCCGCCGATGCCGAGTTTCACGTGGCGCGTGAGCTGTCCTTCGCGCACCACTTCCTCCTCAATGCGTTTCTTCAAGACGGCCATCTGCTGGATCACGTTGCCGCCCGCGTGGCGCGTGTAGACAAAGGGCTGGACCATCTCGACAAATGCGCTCCCGATGGCGGCATCACCCGCAACAGGCCGCGCCTTGATCAAGGCCATCCGTTCCCATGTCTCGCCGAACTCCGCATAGTAGTTTTCGCAACTGTCGAGCGAACGAACGAGCGGGCCGGATTTGCCCTCGGGCCGCAGCCGTAGATCGATGCGGAAAATGTTGCCCTCGGCGCCCGGCGCCGCCACGGCACGGATGATCTCCTCCGCGAGCTTGGTGAAGAACTGATGGTTCGTCAGCGTCGGCGTGAGATTTCCCTCCTCGCCATACACAAAGATCACATCCACGTCGCTGGAGTAATTCAACTCCTGGCCGCCGAGTTTGCCCATGCCGATAACCGAGAACCGACCGGACGCGGCTGCCGCGTCCCCCTTCAGTTTGTAAGTCGCCCGCAGCGACTCCAGCGCGATCTCGAACACCGCTTGCAGGCAGACATCCGCCAGATTGGACAACTCCAGGGTCGTTTCCTCGACTGTCGCGCGCCCGATCAGGTCGCGCGCCCCGATGCGGAGCGTTTCGCGACGGCGAAAGCGGCGAATGGCGTCGTATTTGGGGGCCGGTTGACGGATCGGCAACAGCAACCGCGTCAGTTCCGCGGCCAGCCATGCCTTCTCGCGCGGTTTCTCCAGCACCTGGGGAGCCAGGAAGAAATGGAAATGCTCGGCGTTGCGGGTCAACGTCTGGGCCAGCGCTTCGGAATGCGCGAAAACCGTGATGAGCAGGTCGAGTTGCCCGGGGGACTCGTGGAGGTAGTGATAAAAGATGTTTGGGCTGGGCAACGCCGCGACCAGCCGCTCGAAACTGACCAGCGCCCGATCCGGATCAGCCGACTTCTCGCACGCGCGGATCAAATGCTGGAAAATCTTCCGGAGATTGCGACGTTCCAACGCGTCCGCCTGCAGCCGTCCGATGGCCGCCAGCACGCGCCCGACGTCTCGAAATCCCCGGCCGCGCAGGAGCTTCTGTGCGGCCGGGTTCGATGACGAACGCTTGCCGACAAGCTTGGGAAGAAGATCGGTCTTCACGGCGCAAGATCGCCGCCGGGAGGCGGCCTTGGGACGGGTCTGTTTCTGGCGCGCACGCGACATGCGGGTTCACCGCTGGCGCTTCTGCATCAATTCCTTCGCGGATTCAAGAATCTTCCGCTCGCGGCGCGTCAGGCTCTGCATCCCTTCACGGGCGATCTTATCAAGAATCGGGTCGATCTCCGCGCGCACGAATTCTTCGGTTGACATGTTGCGCGGGCTGGGACGCGGGCGGGGCTTGAGCCGCGCGGTCACGTTCTGGATCCACAGCAACCACCGCGGCGTCTTGCCATACCCGAGATGCTTGACGTAGAGATAGCCGAAAGCGGCTCCGCCGAGATGCGCAAGGTGCGCCACGCCGCCGTCCGTCCCTTGTAGCAACGGGACGATATCGAACGCGATGGCGACGAGCGCCAGATACTTGGCCTTCAGGCTGATGGGAAGGACGAAGAACACCAGCAACGTCACCTCGCGGTCGGGGAAGAGCGTGGCGAAGGCAATCACGCAACCGAGCACCGCTGCGGATGCGCCAATCACGGGAACGTAGGAATGGAAATTGAAGGCGAACCAGACCGCCGCGCCGAAGATTCCCGCCAGGAAGTAAAGCCGTGTGAAGTAGTTCGGGCCGATGAAGTATTCCACCTCGCGCCCAAAGAACCAAAGGATGAAGAGGTTGATCAGGATGTGCCAGATCCCGGCGTGGAGGAACATGTACGTAATCGGCTGCCAGAGGAACCCGCGCCGCAGGCCATCCGCGCTCAGGGCCAGATAGTCCTCGAAATAGGGAAAGTGGGCCGCGCCGCAGATAAGCTGGATAAAGAAGACGATCACGTTGATCGCGATGATCAATTGCGTGACGGACCCGAACCGCGCCACCAAGCCCCGAAATGGTCCCCCGAACCGCTGAAACGGCCCACCCACCTTCGGTTGTTCCCAAGAGTCCAACATGCCAGCAGAAGAATAGTGTATTTCTCCGACCCCCGCAAATCGAAAGCGGGGTCTACCGCCGGCCAAACTTCCGAATCATGGCCATCGTTTCGGCGCCAAACTGTCGGGCCTTCGCGGGGCCGATGCCGCGCACCTCCAGTAATTCCGCCTCCGATTGCGGCTGGACGCGAGCCAGTTCCTCCAGTGTTCGGTCAGGATAAATAATGTAGGCCGGGACGTTGCCCATCACCGCCGCCTTCTCCCGACGCCAGGCCCGCAACGCTTCGAACAAGTTCTCATCATACGGTCGGCTGGCTTCCGTCGTTGCGCGCCGGTCTCCCGACCGCGCACGCCGCTCGACCGCAGGTCTCCCGGATTTCAATTGAGGCAAGACCATCGGGATCTTCTGCTTCTTCCGCATGATGTCCCCGCCTAACTCCGTCAATGACAACGTCGGGTACTGCCCGCTGCTGACCGCGAGACATCCCGCGCGAATCAGCGCGTTCAACAGTCCCCACACATAGTCTTCGCCCCATTCGCTCAGCAACCCGTAGGTGCTCAACCGATCCAGCCGCGCGTCCAGCATTTCCTTCGAGCGCGAGCCGACCAGACACTGCGCAATCCTTCCACGACCGAAGCGTCCATTCACGTGCGCGACACAACTCAGCGCCTTCTGGACAGCGACCGTTTCGGCCTCGGTCGGAAGGCGTGCTGCGGAATCAGTTTTCGCGAGGCAATTGTCGCAGACCGTGCATCCCTCACCGGTGTCCGTGTCGCCGAAATACTTCAGGATGTAATGATGGCGACAGCCGTGATGGTCGGCGTACTCGATGATGCGGTGCAGCTTCGCGAAATCCCGTTCCCGTTTCCGGTCGAGCCGCTCGAAGTCGATGGGCAACTCCTCCAGCGCCTTGACCGGTTCCACGAGCCGCGTGGTGTATGTCCGCGAGCCCTGGCGGTACTCGCGCTGGATGAACCTTGCCCGCTCCAGCAGGTGCAACGCCGAGCCAACCGCCATGTCATTCTTCGTGGCGGGCACCTGTTCGGCAATGTCGGCGATGGGCATCTCGATCGGCCCGCGCGAGCCGAGCCGCCGCAACGTGTGATACAGATTCGCGATGACTTCGCGCGATGGATTGGCGCCCTCGATGAAAAACTCCTGCGTCCGCACATCGGCGTAGTTGTACAGCATCTCGCACCGGGACGGCTCCCCGTCGCGTCCCGCGCGGCCGGCTTCCTGGTAATACGCCTCGACGCTGCCGGGGATGTCAAAGTGAATCACGAACCGCAGGTCCGGCCGATCGATCCCCATGCCGAAGGCGTTGGTCGCCACCGCCACGTCCGAGTCGCCGTTCATGAATTTCGTCTGCGCCTTCGTGCGCTGCTCGTCGGTCAGGCCCGCGTGATAGGCGATGCATGGGATTTTCTGTTCCTTGAGGTGGACAGCGACTTTTTCAACGTTCTTGCGCGTCGCGCAATACACGATCCCCGTCTTCAACTGCCGGACAAATTCCACGATCCGCGCAAGTTTTTCCGCCCTGCCGTTCGCGGCGGTCACGCCCAGGGTGAGATTGTGCCGGGCAAAGCCGGAGACAAACACGCGCGGTGGTTGGCGACCGAATTTGCCGAGGCCCAACTGCTCGATGATGTCCTCGCGCACTTCGGGCGTCGCCGTCGCCGTCAACGCCATCACTTGCGGCTGGCCCAAATCCTTCAGCGCCCATTTCAGCCGAATGTAATCGGGCCGAAAATCATGTCCCCACTGCGAAATGCAATGCGCCTCGTCCACCGCGAACAGCGCGATGGACAACGGGGCGAGCGCCTGGACGAACCGCTCGCTCTTGAACCGCTCCGGCGCGATGTACACGAGTCGATACTCTCCCCGCTGCATCGCCCTGATCCGCTCGTCCATCTCCGACTGGCCCAGTGAAGAGTTGATGAACGTCGCCGGAATCTTCTTCTCCTGCAGGGAATCCACCTGGTCCTTCATCAACGCGATCAACGGCGAGACGACCACCGTGATCCCCTCCAGCGCCAGCGCCGGCAACTGGTAGCACAACGACTTCCCTCCGCCCGTCGGCATGATCACCAGCGCATCCTGTCCCTCGATGATGGCGTTGACGACACCCTCCTGCCCCTCGAGGAACTCGCGAAACCCGAAATGCGTTTCGAGCAACTGATGTGGTGAAAGCGCCACCGCCATGGGCCGATCCTAGGCAGCGCCGCCAATCGAAGCAAGCCGTTGCGAGAGGAAGGTGGTGAGCCGGCTGGGATTTGAACCCAGGACCCACGGCTTAAAAGGCCGTTGCTCTACCAGCTGAGCTACCGGCTCACAATCCTTATATTACAAGGCTCTGGTATGCCTCCGAGTGACCTGAAATTCTGTACTTGTCACCCGAAGTTGTAACCCTGTATATTTGGGGGCATGAAAACGACGCAAATCGTTCATCACACCCTGCATTACGCAGGCGAAAATCTTTACCGCAGCGATTCATCGGGGATTTACTATGCCCTGTTCAAACGTGATGGCAAGCAGATTCGCCGCAGTCTCAAGACGACGGACAAGGAATTGGCCCGTCGCAAGCTCGCCGAACTGCGCCGTCAGGTGAACCGAATCACCGGCGATGATGCCGGGCTGTTGCCCTTCGCCGAGTACAACAAGGGTAAGCAGAAGAGCAAGCTGATTGGCGGACTGGCCAAGCGCTGGCTGGATGTGTCCGCCGCCACACTCAAACCCCGTTCCCGCCAGCGCCGCGAAACCGCCATCAATCAGTTGGCCCCGTTCTTCCGTGGCGTCACGGTCCACAACATCCGACGACGGGAGGTGGAGAACTGGGTGAAGGCCCATCACGACTCCGACCGTTCGGCCCGCGACTTCAACATTACGCGGGACACGCTGCGCATGATCTTGGACTATGCCGTCGAGCACGGCTTGCTGTTGGACAATCCTGCCCGAACCTTGAAGAGGCGCAAGGAAGGCAAGAAAGCGCTGCTGATTCCCAACATGGACCAATTTCGCGCCCTGCTGGCGCAAATGCGCAGTGCGGACGGCAAACGCGACGGCCGGCGGTCCGCCGATTTGGTGGAGTTCCTGGCGCTGTCGGGCTGCCGTATCGGTGAGGCCACGGCCATGAAATGGGGTGATGTGAATTTCAAATTGAAGGCATTCACGGTCACCGGCGGTGAGGACGGCACCAAGAACCACGAGGCCCGCACGGTGCCGCTGTTCCCCAGTCTGGAGGCATTCCTGCTTCGCCTCCGCGACAGCCTGCCGGAACGCGCGGACCGTGACACACCGTTGCTCACCATCAAGTCGGCCCGCAAGTGTTTGGATAACGCCTGCCGTGAGTTGGGGCTGCCGTCGTACTCGCACCACACGTTCCGTCATTTCTTCTGCTCCAACGCCATTGAGAAGACCGGTGGACATTTCAAGACCGTGGCGGCATGGCTGGGGCACAAGGACGGCGGCGTCCTCGTGGCCCGCACCTACGGGCATCTTCGTGACGAGTTTTCGACGGCCTTGGCTCAGCGCATGGTCTTTGATGAGGCGCAACCCGACAACGTTATCAACCTGCGTCAGGCGGCGAATCGGTAGCGTAACGGTCCGGCTCATTGAAGTGACGATTTACTCCCTCGATCGGTCGTGTGCCTCCGACCGATGGAGGCGCAGGCTTTTCGCAGCTTCTTCAACCACGTGACCTCTTCGTGAAGGTTTCCGTTTGCCTGAGTCTTGGGAAACAGATCAAGCGGTGCGACGCCCAACACCTTTGCGATATACAGCAACTGGAAGTCGTAAACGTGGACCATCTGGGCTTCGATGCGGGCCACTGCCACCCGGCTTTTGTTGAGGCCGGCGCTTTGCAGTTCTTTTGCCAGCCGATTCTGTGTCCAGTGTTTTTCCATGCGGATTGTTCGAATCCGCTGCCCGACAAGGTTGCGGTTTTTCGCCGCCCCGTTGTGGGGGCTGGAATCTCGCGGTGGAAAGATCTTCCGTAGTAGGTTGCTGAAAAAGCCGTGTTTTGTAAGATCACTCTCTGTTTTCATTGGGGTCCTCGCATGTTTTGATTTCCTAAAATGCGTTTTTCAGCCGCTTGTTTGAAATGGCTGAATCACGCTAATGTACCGCTACCCTGTGACTGTGTTGTTGTATTTGGTGTCGCACCGATCTCCCTACCTTCTCAGAAACGGTCTCCTCCATGTCGCTGGGGGAACTTGCGTCGAGCTTGTTGGACGCCTGATTCCGGGTCAGGTCCAGTGCCTTCACGATCTCTTCCTGCCGCTCGGTCAGGCTTTTCAACTTGGCTTCGTGCTCAAATGGCTCGCCTACCTTCCCTTCCAATTCCGTCATTCGTTTCCTGGATTCTGCAACGTCTTTTTCGGTCTGAGCCAACTTCTGGTCGAGGGATTGCACGGCATGTTCCAGCGAACGCGTCGTGCCGTGGGCGCTGTCGGAAATGCTCGCCGAGTAGAGATTTGCGCCCTTGAGGACGAGTTCGGTGTGCTCCAAGGCACTGGCACGAAGAACCACAGCAAACCCGGCGAGTTCACCGATCATGTGCTCTTTCCCTGACCCCCGGAGTTGCTGAGCGCGGCGATTGATCAACTCCCCGGCAATTCCCCTGTCGGTATATTCCGTTCCCTCGATGTGGATTTTGAATGCGTCGCCCTGTGTAGGGTGCCGGGCCGCGATGTCCTTGTGGAGGTTCTCAATCCGGCCGGTGAGAATCTCGATCTCCTCGTGTGTTCGTCGGATCGTGTTGCGAATCCGGTACTGTGTCTCATGGTGCTGGGCTCGCAATCGGCTGAGACGGCCCAACTCGGCGTCGATATGGGCTTTCTCAATGACCAGCGGATTCCCCGACGCAATTGCTTTGACCTCCGCGTAGGTGAGTGCCGCGCCGTCAATGTCCTCGATATGACGCAGGTCACTGCGGCCGGTCATGACCTGGTGAATGAATTTGGCCTTCGTTTCGAGCGTCTGCCACATGTAGGCGTCGAAACTGCCTTCGGTGACATAGCGGTAGATTTGCACCTCGGCGTTGCGATTGCCCTGCCGGAGAATTCGTCCCTCACGCTGTTCCACGTCCGACGGACGCCACGGCGCATCAAGGTGGTGCAACGCAACCAACCGCTCCTGCACATTTGTGCCGGACCCCATCTTCTGCGTACTGCCCATCAAGATGCGGACTTTGCCGGCGCGAACATCCTTGAAAAGCGCGAGCTTCGCCGCGTCGCTTTCATAATCCTGGATGAAGGCGATTTCGGCAGTGGGCACACCGGTAATGACCAGTTTGCCTTTCACGTCGTCGTACACGGAGAACCCTGAGTCTTTCGGCGTGGACAAATCGCAGAAGACAAGCTGTGTCAGCCGGTCGGCCTTGGTCTCTCGCCAGATACGATAGATTCCATGGACTGCAAGATTGGCCTTACTCTCAGTCTGATCGCGCGCACTCGAATCAACCAACCGCAGGTCCAGCGCGGCCTTGCGCCCCTCGGTGGTGATCTTGAGCATGTTGTCCACGCGTGGATCGACACGCCCTTTGCGCAACTTTTCCGCCCTCTCGGCCAGACCGGAAACGAGCGCCTTCAGTTCGGGTGTTGCTGGCGCGCGGACAATTGTCGCTTTTCCGTTCCGCAGTGCGGGCGTGGGCAGCTTCAACATTTCCGCAGTGCGAATATCCGCAACCTGACGGAACTGTTGCATCAGCTCCGGGACGTTCACAAACCGTGCGAACCGCGTGTTCAGCCGGTAGCCCGCGCCGTCCGGGGCCAACTCCATCGCCGTTACCGGCTCGCCGAACGTCGCTGCCCATGAATCGAAGTGATGAACCCGCAGCTTCATCAGCGCAGCCATTTGCAGGTACCGCTGCATGGTGAACATCTCCGCCATGCTGTTGGAGATCGGCGTGCCGGTTGCGAACACCACACCGCCTCCGCCGTTCACCTGCTGGATGTACCGGGTCTTGAGGAACAAATCGAAGGCCCGCTCCGAGGCGGTCTGTGGCAGGCCCGCGATTCGGGTCATCTTGCTGACGTAAAAGAGATTCTTGAAGTACTGGGCTTCATCAATGAACAACCGGTCCACGCCCAGTTCCTCGAAGGTGAGTGTGTTGTCCTTCTTCCCCTCGGCCAGCAGGAGCTTCAGCCGCGTCTCCAGTCGCTTCTTCGCACGCTCCAGGTCTTTGACAATCCGCCGATCGTTCTTACCGGCGCGCTGCTCGCGGATAGCCATTTCCAAATCGTGGAGTTGCTCGCGGAAGAATGCTTTCTTGGTTTCATCCGACAGAGGGATTCTCTCGAAGCCCGAATGCGTGACGATGACCGCGTCCCAGTTCCCAGTGGCGATGCGGCTCATCAACTGCCGACGCTTGCTCGCCTCGAAGTCCTCCTTACCAGCCACAAGAATGTTTGCACCCGGATAAAGCATGAGCAGTTCGGAAGAGAACTGACCGAGCATGTGATTCGGCACGACGAACAAGGGCTTCCGGGCCAACCCCAGCCGCTTCAGTTCCATGCCGGCGGCGACCATCGTGTACGTCTTGCCGGCGCCCACCACGTGGCCCAGGAGTGTGTTGGGAGTTTGCAGGATTCGCCAGACGCCCGCTTTCTGGTGTGGGTGCAACACCACAACCTGGCTCGCGCCGGGCAACGTCAGATGATCCCCGCTGAACGTCCGCAACCGAACATTGTTGAATTCGTCGTTGTATTTCCTGACCAGCCGCTCGCGGCGCTCGTCGTCCTGCCAAATCCATTCCTTGAACCGCTCCTTGATCTTCTGCTGCTTCTCCCGCGCGCCTTCGGTCGCTTCAGGATTCACAACGAGTTTGTCCGACTTGGGTTCTTTGTCGTAGATGGTCGGGGTACGCAGATTCAGCGCGTCTTGAATCAGGTCGAGCGCGCCGACGCGATCCGTCCCCCATTCGGTGGTGTTGGCAACGGTGCGTCTGGCGAAGTATTCGCCACTGACAACCCAGGTGCCGATGGCGTGCGAATGGCTGACTTCGATGTCCGTCGCGCCGAGCAATTCCTGGCAGAACTTCTCGATGTCCTCCGCCGGAACCCACGATGCGCCCAGGCGCACGTCAATCTCGGTGGCCGACAGATCCTCCGGCTGGACAGCCTTGAGCGCCTCGACGTTCTCTTTGAAGCGCGGGTCGGTGATGCTCGCGGCCTCGGCGATCTCCAGCTTCTCGCGGACGTCGCCGGACAGATATTGATCGTCGGTCTCCCAGTTGTTCGACTGCGGGTTAAGGAAAATCGCGCCTCTCAGGTCGGGCAAGAATTCGTCTTCGCAGCGACCGAGCAAAGCGCTCATGTGGTCGAGGTCAACGCAGCCCTTTTCGTTTAGTGAAACGATCAGGGCTTCCTTGGGCAGTTCGACCGACTCGATGGGTTTCTGATACTGAATCGTTCGCTCGCGGAAGATCGCCGTTTTCTTGGCCCGCTTCGTCTCTCCGTCGTAAACCTCCAGAGACAGGAGCAACGGGAGATCGGGGTCGCCATCGAAGGCGCGGGTGTTCGCATGGCTTGAAATCGGCCCGAACCGTGAGACGAAGGAATCGTAAGTCTGATTGAGCTTCTCTCTCGCCGCAACGATGGCTGCCTCGTCGCTGCCGTCGAGTTGACTGCGGAGACATTCCCGCACGGCGTCACGAACCCGGATCAGCCGTCTGACTCGCACCTTGGTTTCCGCCGGCAGCCCCGGCAGCGTCTTCAATGAGTCGCCGATTCGGACGGCGACCTCGTCGTGGACCATCACGAAAGCGTTGGGCTTAACGTAATCGGGGGCGGGAAACGATTGATCGAGAGAGGGGGGAGCCACGGCCCGTTTCTGCGCGCGATAGATGTCTTGCGGCAGGTTGCTGACAGCTTTCTCCAACGCCTCGGCCAAATCCTGGCCATCGCTGACCAGCGTAGGTTCGTTGTCGCGGTACATGCTGCCCGACAACTCCATCTTGCCGAGCATCATCTGCGGGCGCTGAACGAAGTATTCGTTGATGTAGACCGCCTCGCCCTTGGCGTTGACGTGCTCCGCTGTCTCCTTCCACGCCGGACCCGACGGGCTCTCGCCGGGATTCAACTTGCGCAACATCACGATGTCGGTGGTGACCTCGGTGTTGGCGTTGCGCTTGAAGGCGTCGTTGGGGAGTCGGACTGCGCGAACGAGGTTGGCCCGTTGCGCCAGGTATTCGCGCAACGTGGAGTCCTCCTTATCGAGCGTGCCTTTGGATGTAATAAACAGAAGCAGCCCGCCCGGGCGCACCTTCTCCAGGGCGGCGGCGAAGAAATAATCGTGGATTGGGAACTTGAAGACGTTGAAACGCGGGTCAAACGGCTGATAGTCCCCAAACGGAATGTTGGAAACTGCCGCGTCGTAGAACCCGTCGGCCAACCGAGTCTCCTCGAATGGCTGGTGGCGAATGTCGGCATTCGGATAAAGCGCCTTCGCGATGCGGGCGGTCAGTAGGTCAATCTCGATGCCGGTGATAGTCGAGTGGGCGTGCATCTCTTCCGGCATTAGCCCGATGAAGTGGCCCAGTCCGCAGGCCGGCTCCAGAATGCGCCCGTTCGTGAAACCGAAACGCGCGAGGGCAGCGTACATCCCGCGAACGATGACCGGCGACGTGTAGTGGGCGTTGAGTGTCGAGGCGCGGGCGGACGTGTGTTCCTCGTCCGTCAGAAGTTTGGATAGTTCAACCTGCTCCTTGAACCACTCGCGCGAGTTGACATCGAAGACCTGCGGCAATCCGCCCCAACCAACGTACCGCACAAGGACCGCCTTTTCGTCGTCAGAGGCAGGACGTTTGTCGGATTCGAGGCGGCGCAGGAGCTTGATCGCTTCAACGTTGGCGCGGAACTTCTGTTTGAGCGACCCCTCGCCGAGGCGGTCGCGGT
>JBEKLM010000031.1:0-52474 GCA_050010195.1 Verrucomicrobiia bacterium | reverse complement strand
AGGGAGCGGCTGGCAACAACGCGATATTGAATCTTGGCGGGGCAAGTCTGACGAACAAATCGGGCGGGACAATCACCGGCGGCGGCATCATCCAGAACGCTGCTCAAGTGGTCAACCTGCTCGGCGGCAGCATCCTGGCCACCAGTACTGTGGTGGAATTGCAGTTTACCAACGCCAACACGTTCGGCAATGCGGGCACGATTGGCGCCAGCGCGGGCGCGACGCTGACGTTCGGCGCGGCGGGTGTCGGCAGCGCGATCATCACCAACTTTGGCACGATCAACCTCACCGGCGGCACGCTGAACAGCGGCAACATCACCAACCTCGCCAACGGCTTCGCCGGTGGTTTTGGCACGATCACCGGCGCGCTCGTCAACAACGGCACATTGAACGCCAATGGCGGAACCCTGACGTTGGTCGTAGCGCCGAGCCAACTCGGCACGTTCGCAGTGGCCAACGGCGGCACGCTGAACGTGCAGCAGGCGTGGCAGAACGGCGGGTTATTGAGCATGTCGGGCGGCACGGCGATTGGATCGACGATTACGAATGCGGCCAACATCAGCGGCTTCGGAACCATTACGCCGCAACTGCTCAACAACAGCGGTGCGACGATTACAGCCAGTGGCGGCACGTTGACGCTGGCGGTGGCGCCCAGCCAACTGGGTACATTCGTACTGGCCAACGGCGGCACGCTGAACGTGCTGCAGGCCTGGCAGAACAGCGGGACGATCAACATGTCCGGCGGCACCGCCATCGGGTCGGGCATTACGAATTCGTCGATCATTAGTGGTTTCGGCACGATCACACCGCAGCTCGTCAATAGTGGGAGCATCAATGTCAGCGGCGGGACTCTTTCGCTCGTGGTTGCGCCGACGCAGACCGGCACGATCACGGTCAATGCCGGCGCGACACTTAATGCCTTGCAGACATGGGTCAACAGCGGCACGATCATGATGCTCGGGGGCGTGGTCACCAATGCGGCGATCACCAACGCCAACTTCATCAGCGGGTACGGCACAATCAATGGCGGCGGGGTGGTCAACAACGGGGACATCTTCGCCGACGCCAGCAGCATTTCGGGGATTGGGACCCAGACGGTGCGTCTGACCAGTTTCACCAACAACAACGCGGCGACCATCGGCACGGCCAGTTCCAACGCCGTATTGAACATTCTTCAGACTGGCAACATTCTCATCAACCAGGGCACGGTATCGCTGTCGGGCGGCACGATTATCTTCAATGGCGGTGCGGGCACGATCACCAATTTCAATACCATCGCCGGTGTCGGCAATGTGGCCAACTTCCCAATCGTCAACGCCGGTACGCTGGCATCGTTCGTGGCGCAGGCGCCGATCAGCGGTCTGAGCAATCTGACCGCGACCATCGGGGTAACCAACAACGGCCTGCTGGGAGCCAACAACCTGATCAACGGCGCGGCGACGCTGTCGTTGACGGTCAGTGGCGGCGGGTCGGCGATTGTCAACCAGGGCACGGTAGCGTTGCAAGGCGGGTTCCTGACGGTCAACGGCGGGGCGGGTGTGATTACCAATGTCAATAATGGTCTGATCTATGGGGTTGGCACACAGAAGTTGAGCGTGGCGAACCTGGCGACCGGCAAGATTGTGGCCAGCAACGGCATCTTTTCGCTGGGATTGCAAAGCAACGCCAACGCCGGGCTGCTCAGCAACGGCACGGCGACCTCGGCGATCCAACTGACGAACACGATCGTGGTGAACACGGGCACGATTGTTCTCAATGGCGGCGGGCTGTTGATGAACGGGGTGATTACCAACGAGAGTAGTATTACCGGGCCCGGGGCGATTTCGAGTTCGTTGTACAATGGCACCCCCGGTGTGATGTTGGTGACGAACGGGGTATTGAATGTCGCGACCAACGCCGGGGCGTCAGTTCAGAATCTCGGCACTGTTACGATCACCAGTGACGGTACGCTGAACGTGGTGTCCTCCTGGGTAAATACGAACGGGACGGTGAACATTGTGGGTGGTGCGCTGACGGGTGGCGCGGTGACCAACGAGGGATTGGTGAGCGGGTTTGGCACGATGTCGAGCCAGCTCGTGAACATGGGAGGCGGTACACTGACTGCCTCCGGGGCGGGTTCGTTGACGCTGGTTGCCGCGCCCACTCAAAACGGGTGGGTCAATATCGCCAACGCCGGCACGCTGAACGTGGATCAGGCGTGGCTGAATAGTGGTGCGGTGGATCTGCAAGGCGGCAGCCTGATTGGTTCCACCGTGACGAACTCCGGCACGATCATCGGCTCGGGCACGCTCACACCGCAACTGGTCAACAACGCGAGCGGCACGGTGACGGCCAACGGCGGGACATTGACGCTGGTGGTGGCGCCAACCCAACTCGGTAGTGTGGTCATCAGCAACGCGGCGACGCTGAACGTCGTGCAGGCCTGGCAGAACGGCGGCACAGTAAACCTGCAGGGTGGCACGGCCATCGGCTCGGGAATTACGAATGCCTCGGCGATCACCGGTTTTGGAACGATCACTCCACAAGTGCAGAACAACAGCGGAGCGACGATTACCGCCAATGGCGGCACGCTAACACTGGCAGTGGCGCCGACGCAACTTGGCGCCATAACCGTGAATAATGCCGCGACACTCAACGTGCTGCAAGCGTGGCAAAACGGCGGTCTGTTAAGCCTGGCTGGCGGCACGGCGATTGGGCCGACGATTACCAATGCGGCCAACGTCAGTGGTTTCGGCACCATTACACCGCAAGTGCTCAACAACGTCGGGGCTACGGTGACGGCCAACGGCGGGACACTCACGTTGACGGTTGCGCCGGTGCAGTTGGGCGGTGTGGTCATCAGCAATGCGGCGACATTGAATGTGCTGCAGGCGTGGCAGAACAGCGGGACGGTGAACCTGCAGGGCGGCACGGCGATCGGCTTGGGCATTACGAATGCCTCGACAATCACCGGTTTTGGGACAATTACTCCACAAGTGCTCAACAATAGCGGGGCGACGATTACCGCCAGTGGTGGCACGTTGACGCTGGCGGTGGCGCCGAGCCAGCTCGGCACGTTCGCAGTGGCCAGCGGCGGCACGTTGAACGTGCTTACGGCGTGGCAGAACAGCGGGCTGTTGAGTATGTCGGGCGGCACGGCGATTGGGTCGACGATTACGAACGCTGCCAACGTCAGTGGATTCGGCACCATTACGGCACAACTGGTCAACAACAGCCTGCTGGTGGTCACCAACGGCACGCTCACGCTGAGCACCGGCCCGCAGCAGAAGGGTGTGGTCGTCGTTGCCGACGGCGGTGGTCCGGGCACCCTCAGCGTCACCCCGGCCTGGACCAACAACGGCACCGTCAGTGTTGCCGCGGGCGGTACGGTAAGTGGAGGCAACTTCACCAATCTGGCCAGCGGCACCGTCACCAACCTCGGCACGATCAACACCCTGCTGGTCAATCAGGGCAACGTGGTGTTGGGCGGCCTGGTCAGCAATTTTCAGCAAACCAGCGGCACCAACATTATTAGCGGCACCGGCACCGTGACCGGCACGGCCACCGTCACCGGCGGCCTGTTTGACCTCGATGGTGGCACCTATTCCAACGGCTTGATGATCGTCGGCGGCACGGGCGTATTGACCAATAGCAGGGGCGTTGCCACCTTCAACGGCGGCCTCAGCAATGCGGCCACGTTCTACGTCTCCGCCCCCGTATTCTTCAACGGCATTGTGACCAACACCGGCGGGTTCTTCTTCCAAGGTGTGGTGGTGAGCAACAACTTCGTCAACTCCGGCGCAGGCACTGTCACGCTTAACAACACCGCCACCATCACGAAAACGGCCACGATCAACGGCGGGACATTCAATCTCAACGGCCAGACCTACACCAACGGGTTGATGATCCTTGGTGGCTCGGCTGTCCTGACCAACGGTGTGGCTGGGGCGACATTCAATGGCGGGGTGAGCAACGCGGCGACCGTGGCGGTGACGGCCAATACCTTCTTCAACGGGCCGGTGACCAACACGGGGGCGATGTTCTTCCAAGGAGCGATCAGCAATGGCCTGGTCAACAGCGGCAGTTTCAATCTGAACAACAACGCCACGCTGACGGCGGCCCCGCTCAACAGCGGGACGATCAACGTTGCGGCGAGCACGCTTACGGTCAACCCGGTATGGGCCAATGGGGGCTTGGTGCAGATCAGCGGCGGGGTGCTGGCCGGCGGCAACGTCACGAATACGGCGAGCGGCAACATCAGCGGCTTCGGCTCGATCTCGAACACAGTGGTCAACGCTGGTTTGATCACGGCAACTGGCGGCACCTTGACGATGGTGAGCGCGCCCACCACGCAAACGGGCAGCGGCATCAGCGTGACTGGCTCGGGTGCGTTAAACGTCACGCCCAATTGGGCCAACGGCGGCACGCTCAACATTGCCGCGGGCGGGGTGGTCAGTGGCGGTACGTTGACCAATACCGGCCCCGACCTGAGTGGATCCGGATTGATCAAGTCGTTTGTGGTCAATCAGGACTACATGAACTGGGGCGGCACGATCAGCAACAACCTGTTGCAGACGGCGGGCAGCTTCACCCTGAGCGGCAACGCCACGATCACGGGCGCCACCACGATCAACGGCGGCACCCTTGATCTGGAGGGGAACGTCATGACCAACGGTCAACTGGTCATCGGCAACGGTGCCGTGTTGCAGAACGGTGGAGGCGCCGCGATCCTCAACGGCAACATTACCAATTCCGGAACAGTGAACTTCTTCGTGAGTGCGCAGGTGCAAATCAACGGACTCGTTGTCAACAACGGTACCTGGTACCAAACCGGCATCATCAGTAACAATCTGGTGAACAACGGAACGTTTGAGTGGCTGACATGGAGCCCCGACGGGGACACTCCGCTGCTCACCGGGGGCATCAGCAACTCGGGTTCGCTGGCGCTGATCTCCGTGGATGCCGCGCAGGTCAACGGCTCGGTCACCAATACCGGGACCATCGCGCTTCACGGAACCATTGGCGGGACCTACCTGCAGAGCGCGGGCTATTTTGTCTCGTCCAACGCGACGATCGATGGGACGGCCACGGTCACGGGCGGCAGCTTCGATCTCAGCGGCAACACATATACGGGTTCGCACATGATCGTCAGCGGCACGGGCGTGCTGACCAACGGCGTGGCGGGCGCCACGTTCGACAGCGGGCTGAGCAACGCGGCCACTGTATTTGTATCGCAGAACACCTTCTTCACTGGCCCGGTTACCAACACGGGCACGTTCGCGTTCATGGGCGCGGTCAGCAACACGCTCGTCAACTCCGGTGACGTCATTCTCAACGGCAGCGGCACGATCAGTGGCGTGCTGGCCAATAGCGGCAGCGTCAATGTCAACAACGGGACGCTTTCGCTCGTGGTCGCGCCGACGCAGACCGGCTCGATCACCGTCAACAACGGCGCGACGCTCAATGCGGTGCAGGCGTGGGTCAACAGTGGCACGATTGTGATGCTCGGTGGCGTCGTCACCAATGCAGCGATCACCAACGCCAACTTCATCAGTGGGTACGGCACGATTGATGGCAGCGGGGTGGTCAACAACGGGAAGATCTTCGCCAATGCCAGCGGCATCTCCGGCATCGGGACGCAGACGGTGCGTCTGACCAGTTTCACCAACAACAACGCGGCGACCATCGGCACGGCCAGTTCCAACGCGGTATTGAACATTCTCCAGGCCAGCAGCGTACTGATCAACCAGGGCACGGTATCACTGTCGGGCGGCACGATTCTGTTCAACGGCGGCGCGGGCACGATCACCAATTTCAACATCATCGCCGGCGTCGGGAACGTGGCCAACTTTCCGATCGTCAACGCCGGCACGCTGGCGTCGTTCGTGGCGCAAGCGCCGATCAGCGGTCTGAGCAATCTGATCGCGACGATTGGGGTGACCAACAACGGTCTGTTGGGAGCGAACAATCAGATCAATGGCGCGGCGACGTTGTCGTTGACGGTCAGCGGTGGCGGGTCGGCCATTGTCAACCAGGGCACGGTGGCGTTGCAGGGCGGGTTCCTGACGGTCAATGGTGGCGCGGGTGTGATTACCAACGTCAACAACGGCCTGATCTACGGCGTTGGCACGCAGAATCTGAGCGTGGCCAATCTCGCGACCGGCAAGATTGTGGCCAGCAATGGCATCTTCTCGCTGGGATTGCAAAGCAACGCCAACGCCGGGTTGCTCAGCAACAGCACGGCGACCTCGACGATCTTGTTGACCAATAAGTTCCTGGTGAATAACGGGACGATTGTACTCAACGGCGGCGGGTTACTGCTGGGCGGAAGCGTAATTACCAACGAGAGCAGTATCACCGGGCCCGGGGCGATTTCGAGTTCGTTGTACAACGACACGCCGGGCGTGGTGTTGGCGACGAACGGCCTGTTGAATGTGGCTACGAATGCGGGTGAGACCGTCCAGAATCTGGGGCTGTTCACCATTACCGACGACGGCACACTGAACGTGGTGTCGTCCTGGGTGAACACGAACGGGACAGTGAATATTCTGGGTGGTGGGCTAACGGGTGGCGCGGTGACCAACGTGGGATTGGTGAGCGGGTTTGGCACGATTTCGAGCCAACTCGTGAACATGGGAGGCGGTACATTGACTGCCTCAGGGGCGGGTTCGTTGACGTTGGTTGCCGCGCCCACTCAAAACGGGTGGGTCAATATCGCCAATGCCGGCACGCTGAATGTGGAGCAGGCGTGGCTGAACAGTGGTGCGGTGGATCTGCAAGGCGGCAGCCTGGTCGGTTCCACCGTGACGAACTCCGGCGCGATCTTCGGTTCGGGCACGATCACACCGTTGATACGCAACAACAGTGGCGGCACGGTGACGGCCAACGGCGGCATGCTGACGCTCACGGTCGCGCCAAGCCAGTTGGGCAGCGTCATCATCAGCAACGCGGCGACATTGAACGTGCTGCAAGCCTGGCAGAACGGCGGCACGCTCAACCTGCAAGGCGGCACGGCTATCGGCTCAAGCATTGCGAATGCGTCGACCATCACCGGCTTCGGGACAATTACTCCGGTCGTGCAGAATGCCAGCAGCGGCACGGTCACGGCAACCGGCGGCGCGTTGACGCTGGCGGTGGCGCCGAGCCAACTCGGCACATTCGCGGTGGCCAACGGCGGCACGCTGAACGTGCAGCAGGCGTGGCAAAACGGTGGTCTGTTGAGTATGTCGGGCGGCACGGCGATCGGATCGACGATTACGAATGCGGCCAACGTCAGTGGTTTCGGTACCATTACACCACAGTTGGTCAACAACGCGGGCGCGACGCTGACGGCCAACGGGGGGACATTGACGTTGACGGTTGCGCCGGCGCAGTTGGGAAGCGTGGTCATCAGCAATGCGGCGACATTGAATGTGCTGCAGGCGTGGCAGAACAGTGGTTCGACGAAGATGCGTGGCGGCACGGTGATCGGTGCGAGCGTCACCAACGCCGGCAGCCTCGAAGGCTTCGGCACGATCAACCCGCAAGTGGTTAACAACGCCGGGGCGACACTGACGGCGGACTCGGGTTTGTTGACCCTGGCGCTGGCGCTGATGCAGAACGGCACGGTCATCGTCACGAATGGCGGCACGTTGAACGTGCTCACGGCGTGGCAGAACAGCGGCACGGTCGCCATGCTCGGCGGGAATATCACCGGCTCGACCGTTACCAACGCAGGGACGATGACCGGCTTCGGCGGCGTCCAGAGCGTCGTCAACAACGACCTGATCTTCGTGACAAACGGGACCTTGCAGGCGACCACTTCGTTCACTCAGAACGGCACGGTAAATATCGCGACCAATACCCAACTGGCCGTGACCCCGACGTGGCTGAACAGCGGGACGATCGTGCTTAATGGCGGGTTTACAAGCGGCGGCACGATGACGAACACCTCGTCGGCCCTCCTGGTTGGTTTCGGCACGATTTCCAATGCCATGGTTAACGCCGGCTCACTGGTGGCCACGAACGGTACGTTGAATCTGGTCAACGCCCTCACGCAGTCGGGCACAATCACGGTGGCCAACGCCGCCACGTTCAACTCAGTGCTCAACTGGCAGAACGGCGGTTTCTTGAGCATGCTGGGAGGCAGCGTGATCGGCGGGCAACTGACCAACGCGGGTAGCGTGACCGGTTTCGGCACTTTCAGTCCATCCGTGATCAACAATAGTGGCGCGACAATCACTGCTTCCGGCGGGGGCACATTGACATTGACGGCCATCCCCTTCCAAAACGGCATCGTCAATATCCTCGGCACCCTCAATGTTGCCTCCGCTTGGAGCAATGGGAGCGCGGGTACGGTCACGATCAACGGCGGCGTGCTCACGGGCGGCACGTTCACGGTGGATGGGACGGTTGGCGGCAACGGCACCATCGCGGCAAACATGATTGTGGGCAGCGGCAAGACCGTGACGGTCAATGGTGGGACGCTGAACGTGACCGCGTTGACGACCATGAACGGCGGCGCGATCAACGGCGGCGACTTGGTCAATTATGGGACCGTTTCCGGCAACGGCACGATCGGCTCCACGTTGTCCAACCCCGGCTACGTCCGCGCGACGAACGGGTTGCTGTACGTCCAGGCGCTGAGCGGCAACCAGGCGACCGGGACGCTGGAAGCCAGCACGGGCGGCACGTTGCAGGCCAACGGTGTTACACCGTGGCTGAACAATGGCCGGGTCATTCTTTCCGGCGGGACGGTCATCGGCGGGGACATCAGCAACAACACGTCCCACATCATCAGTGGGTACGGCACCATCACACCGAATGTTTACAATAGCGGCCAGATCCTGGCCAACAATGCGAGCCAGGCGCTCACGTTGAACAGCTCGCTGGTCAACCTGTCGGGTGGTTTGGTCACGGCGAATTCGGGCAACCTTGTTGTCGGCGGGGCGTTTGTGAACCAGGGCACTCTGGCAATGGCGAATAGCATGGGTACGTTCGCCGGCACGGTTGTGAACAGCGGCGCGTGGATCACGGACCCGACGACCAATGTTTTCCAGAACACCTACACGCTCACCAGCAGCGGTTATATCCAGGCGAGTGCGGGCGACGTGTATGTCTTCACGAACAACGGCAGCCAGGTGGCCAGCTTTGTGAACCAGAGCGCACAATCGAATACCTTCAATACGGTGACGGCGAAATTCGTTTTCAATGCAACGCTGTCGCTGACGCAGACGATGTATGCCGCCGGCAGCAACATCGGCAATCTCAACGTCTCGGGCGGGTTCGGCGCCGCGTATGTCGGCGTGGCGGCCACGAACGCGCTGTTTCAGTTCGAGAACAACTTCGCGTTGGGCACCCTGGAGATCGGCAGCACGACGGAGGTGGCCGGTGCGGAGGTGGATGGCGGCGTCGATTCCGGCGGGTTGGAATCCGCATTGTTTGTAAATCAACTGGATCTCGATCCCGGGGCACAGCTCATCATCAGCAACGATGTCCAGATTTACTTCATTACATCGAATGCGTTCAGTTCTTCGCAGGTCACGCTGTTGGGCGATGCCGGCCTGCATTTGCTCACGAGTGACGCCAGTCTCGTCGTGCCCGAACCGACCGTTGTCCTGCTCTGGCTGAGCAGCATCGCCACGATCTACGCCGCCCGTAAGCGCGGCACCGGCAAGAAGTAGGACTGCATTTTCCTGTCGTGACAAGCTTGGCTCGGCGGGTAAACTGCGGCCATGCTTGATGGCCAGACGCCAAAATGGATCGACCGGCTCGAACGCCTGATGCCGGGATTGGGAATTCCGAACCTTGCCCTGTACCTCGTTGGGGCGCAGGGACTCGGGTTTCTTCTTGTGCTGGCGAATCCGCAAGCGCGGTACCTGCTGGTTCTTGACCCGTATCTGGTGCTCCACGGCGAACTCTGGAGACTTGTCACGTTTCTGGCAGTGCCAGTATCGGACAGCCTGTTGTGGATGGTGTTCGCACTGTGGTTCCTGTACTTCATCACCAACGGCATTGAGCAGGAATGGGGGGAATTTCGGACGACGTTGTACGTGTTGGTTGCCGTGTTGCTCACCATCGCGTTTTCGTTTACGTTTGACGTGCGGATAGGGAGCATAATCGAATTACAATCGACGCTCTTTCTCGCCGCGGCCACGATTGCGCCCGACTATCAGATCCTTCTATTCTTCATACTGCCCGTCAAAATGAAATGGTTGGCGTGGGTGTCGGTGGCGTTCATTATCTGGTCGCTGATTTTCAATTCGTGGCTGGGGCGACTGTACCTGCTGGTGATGTACGCCAATTATCTGTTGTTTTTCGGGCCGTATTTCATGGGACGGCTCAAGGCCTTTCAGCGGCGCAAGAAATTCCAGCATGATGTGATGGCCGGAAGGGGTTCCGAGGAAGAACCGCACGAATGACCACCCCGATGAAATACCGCCGGTTTGGGCGGACGAACCTGCAAATTCCGGTCATCTCGTGCGGGGGAATGCGCTACCAACACTCCTGGAAAGACGAAGAGGCCGGGGGCGTCACTCCCGCAGGCCAGGCCAACCTCGAAGCCACCATTGAGCGGGCGCTGGAGTTGGGCATCAACCATATTGAAACGGCCCGCGGGTACGGCACCTCGGAAGTGCAATTGGGACGGATTCTCCCGCGATTGCCCCGCACGAGAATGATCGTGCAAACCAAAGTCAGCCCACGTGCGGACACGAAGGAGTTTCTGGCCACGTTCGAGCAGTCGATGAAGAACCTGCAATTGGATTACGTTGATTTCCTGGGCATCCACGGCATCAACAACGAGGAACTGCTTGAGTTCACGTTGCGGCGCGGCGGTTGCCTGGAAGCCGCGCGGCAACTCCAGAAGGACGGGCGCGTCCGGTTCATTGGATTTTCCACGCACGCGGTGCCGCGGGTGATCACAAGGGCGATTGAGTCGGACGAATTCGACTACGTGAACCTGCATTGGTACTTCGTAAACCCGCTCAATTGGTCGTCCGTGCTGGCGGCCACGAAACACGACGTGGGCGTGTTCATCATCAGCCCGAACGACAAAGGCGGGATGCTGCAGGGCCGGCCGACGAAGATGGCGGAGTTATGCGCGCCGCTGACGCCGATGCAGTTCAATGATCTGTATTGTCTGGCCCGGCCCGAGGTGCACACGCTCAGTTGCGGGGCGTCGCGCCCGACGGATTTCGATGAGCACATTGAGGCGCTGAAGTTCTATGACCATCCAGCCGAGACCATCGCGCCGGTCGAACGCCGACTACGCGCGGAAATGGAGCGCGAACTCGGGGCGGATTGGTGCGCGCACTGGACCGAGGGATTGCCGGAATTTACCGAAGCGCCGAACCAGGTGAACATTATCGAGATTGCGCGATTGTGGATGTACGCGAAGTCGCTCGGACTCGTCGAGTGGGGCAAGATGCGTTACAACCTGCTCAGCGGCAACGGCGGACACTGGTTCCCCGGCGAAATGGCCAACAAGCTGGAAGACGAACGACGATTGCTGACGGCTCTTGCGAAGAGCCCGTTCGCGGCGCGCATTCCGCAGATTCTACGGGAAGCGCACGAGATGTTGTATGCCGAACCCAAGAAGCGGCTGAGCCAGAGCTGAGACCGTCAAGCTACGACGCCAGCGGAATGCCGTTTTCTTTCGCCACCTTGCGCAGTGCTTTAACCGCAACACCGAAGAGATTTGGGCCTGTGAAACCGGAGAATTGGCCCGCGGCGGCCAGATGCGGTTCGAGGCTCAGGAATCCGCGATAGCCACTGGCGTACGCGTCCTTGAGGATCTCGGCGATGTGTCCGTCGCCCTCGCCGGCGGGCACCACTTTGCCGCTGCCGATGAGCGCGTCCTTCACGTGAATGTGAACGGTGTACGGCTTGAGCAGCGGCCAGTTATCGAGCGGGTTGTCTCCCGCCTGGACGAAATTGGCGAAATCGAAAGCCGCGCGAAACTTGGGCGTGTCGATGCTCCGGTGCAAATCGAGACACGCCGGGCCGCGTTCGCCGTAGATGTCCTTTTCGTTTTCGTGGACGAGCACGGGACGGTACCTCAGTATGTACTCCACTTTCTGTCTGAGGCGGCGGATGACTTCGTCGCGGCCATGGGGAAACGCTTCGTAGTAACTGAAAATGCGGACAAACGGCGCGTCGAAGAATTCGGCCAATTCGACCGCGATCTTGAACCGCTCGAAATGGGGTTCGAACGGCTCGCTCAGCTTCACTTTCCCGATGGGGGAACCGATGCCGATGACGGCGAGGCCGTTGTCAGCGAGTTTGCGTTTGATGTCGGCGCGCAGCGACTTGTCGAAATCGAGGACGTTCTTGCCCGCGACGCCGCGCAATTCAATATGCGTTATACCATGCTTCCGGCAGGTCGCAATCTGGACATCGAGGTCGGGTGAAATCTCGTCGGCGAACGCGGCTAGCCGGAGCATAGATTGGCTTTCGTAAAGTCAAAACTCTGTTTGAGCGAGTCGAACGGGTCGCCCGGGCAGGTATCCTGCTCGATGCAGAACCATTTACAGCCGGCGGCTTCGGCGGCTGGTATAATCCGCTTCCAATTCAGGTTGCCGTTGCCAATTTCGGCGAAGGTGACCTTGTTCTCGGTCGTCACGGTGTAATCCTTCATGTGCAGGATGGGCAACCGATTCTTGAGACGGCTGCACCACTCGACCGGGTCGCCGCCACCGTGTTGGACCCAGTACGTGTCAGGTTCGCCCTGCAGGTAACGCGGGTCGGTCTCGGCGAAGAGGATTTCGAGGATGGGTTTACCGGCCAGGCGACGAAACTCGATGTGATGATTGTGGTAGCAGAGTACCTGACCGGCATCGTGCAATACTTTGCCCGCCTCATTGAGTCGTTTGGCAAATGATTTCACGTCGGGCAGCGTGTCGAAGCTGATGCCGGCGGGCCAGGCGTACGCGGTGAGCGGGCAGCCGAGTTTCTGGAGGTGTTCGACGATCCGCTGGGGCTCGTTGAGGATCGCGTTGCCGTCCTCGTGCGTGGCGGCGCAGACGAGGCCTTCGCCCTTGAGGAGCGCGACGAGTTCCTTTTCGGGCATCGGCCCGAGTCCGCTCAACTGAACAGCCTCGTAGCCGATGGCGCGGATTTTTTTCAGGGTTTGCCCGATTTCGGCCGGTGTCTTGGCGAACTCGCGGACGGTGTACAATTGTGCGGCGACTTGTTTGATTTTCATCGGTTGAATGACCTCGCGAGATCGTCGGCCACCGTGCCGTGTTTGCGCGGCACATTTTTTTTGAAGCGCGACGTGGGGAATTTTTCCTGGAGATGCTTTTCGTAAGCGGCGGCATCCAGCGGCAGATCGACGGTTTGGTTGCGGGCGGAAGAAAAGAGGATGGCATTGGCAAGTTCCACGGAATGAATGCCTTCCGATGCGGGCGCGATCAACGGTTTGCCGTCGAGGATGGCATCGACAAAATTCTGGAGCACTTCGACGTGCTGGCCGCCGTGATCGGGAAACGTGAACTTCGATTCCGTCGTAGCGGGGGTGGCAAACGCTTTCGTCGCGGTGCGGCTGAATTCGGTCATCGGCGTCTCATTTTTCGTGAACAAGAGGACATCGTTCTCGAACACGAGGCGTCCGTTCTCGGCAGCGACTTCGAGGCGATTGGTGCCGGGCGCTTCCCCCGTGGAGGCGATGAACACGGCGGTCGCGCCGTCGGCGTACTCGAAGTACGCGGTCACGTCGTCCTCCACCTCGATGTCGTGGTAGCGGCCGAAGCGGCAGAACCCGCGGACGCGGTAGGGCATGCCGAACAACCACTGGAACAGGTCGAGATTGTGCGGGCATTGATTGAGGAGCACGCCGCCGCCTTCGCCGGCCCACGTGGCGCGCCAACTGCCGAGTTTGTAGTACGCCTCAGTGCGGAACCAATTCGTGATGATCCAGTTCACGCGTCGGACCCGGCCGAGTTCGCCGTGTTGGATGAGGTCGCGCACCTTTTGGTAATAGGGATCGGTGCGTTGATTGAACATGGCGGCAAAGATTTGTTTGGGGTTCTGGTGCGCGGCGATGAGGCATTCGCAATCCGCTTTGTGGACGGAAATCGGTTTTTCCACGAGCACGTGCAGGCCGTGTTGCAGGGCATCGATGCCGATGGTGGTGTGATCGTAGTGCGGGGTGGCGATGAGCACGGCATCGACGGTGCCGGAACGAATCAACTCTTCACTGCGTGTGAAGCCTTTGGCCTTCGGGAAGCGCACGAATTTCTCCGGGGCGGGATCGCACACGGCAGTGAGGTCGCAGCGGTGGACTGCGCCGGACAATACCTTGTCGGCGTGTCCCGAGCCCATGTTGCCAAGGCCGATGATTCCCAATCGAACGGATTTCATTGTGCTCGCATTTGCGCGCCTCTTTCATCCTATGCCACCGGCGGCGCGTCAAGCGTGTTTTCCCTGGGCGGCGCTGGTTTCCGTTGGCCCGTGATTGGGCGGCAGGGGGAAAGTGATCCCATCAATGGTGGGGATTGTGTGTGGCAACACCGATTTGTGATGTCTTACTCTGAAAACTTCTGGAAATCTTCCGTGGTCGGAGCCTTCCGGGCGAACCAATCGTAAACAAAAACACGCGCCTGTGCTCCGAATATCTCCTTCGCTTCCATCAAGCTTTCGCTGGGCATTCCCGTCAGCTCGTTGACACAAATGGAAGTCAATGGCGGTAATTGATGATGCTCGCAATACGCCTGAATCGGAACAAGAAACTGGCAAACACCCTGTTGAGGAATGCCTGTCAATTGCCGCACGTTGTCATAGCTGAGGATTTTCTGGTCGTGTGCCGCAAACACCAGCAGTGACCAGAGTTGAGCCGTTCTGTCAGGGTCTGTCATCGGTAGCCTCTCCGCGACAGTGTAGGACGGACTGGCGAAAACGCAAGGGGGAACGGGCGGCAGGATTTGCTAAGTTGGACCAGCGACACGAAAAGCCGTTGACCCTCTGATCGACGATACCTAGTAGTACTAGGCATCAGCCGACAACACAATACATTGTAGTGCAATGTATCACGTGGGCGCGGGCAGGGTTTCGGTAGGGGGTAGCCGACGCTGCGCTCGTGGAAGTGGCAAGACCGAGCTGCAACCTCAACATGACAGCGTGAGAGGGGCGTGTGGAAACGGCGGCAACCCGGATAGGCCCCGAAAGGGATTTAAGGCAAAGAGTTGGGGTAAACGGGGCCGGTTGCATTGGTGAGCGCCTGCTTTACGGGGCGACGTTTCGCGGCTACTCTGGCGCTCGTGGACAACATTGCGCATGGGTTGACGGGGGCGTTGATCGGATACTGCGGGTTTCGGCAGCGCGGGGGGAGCGAATCGGGGCGCGCGGCGCTGTGGACGTGCGTCGCGGCGGCGGAATTCCCCGACATCGATATCCTGACGGCATTCTTCGGACGCGACACGTATTTTCGCTGGCATCGAAGTTTCACGCATTCGGCGATCCTATGGCCGGTATGGGCGGCACTGGTAGCGTGGGTGTTTTGGTTGATCTGGGACCGGAAGAGTTTTCGATTGTTATGGTGGGCGGCGGTCGCGGGGATCGCATCGCATTTGGTGATGGACTGGCTGACGAACTACGGGACCGAATTGTTCTGGCCATTGAGCGATGCGCGGCTGGCGCTGAGCTGGGTATTCATCGTGGACGTGTACGTGTGGGCGATCCTGCTGGTCGGAACCGTCGCGGCGGTGTGGACGCAGCGGGCGTGGGTGGCGCGAGGGGCGTTGGGAGCGGTCGGCGTCTACTTTCTGTTTTGTGGCGCGTCGCGGGCGTACGCGCTGCAGGCGTATGAGGCCAGACGCGAGACGGGACGAACCGATGCATTTCCTCTGCTGATGGACCCGTTGCATTGGACGATCGTGCGTGATGACGGCGTGGCGGACCACTGGACGGACGGCTTCCGCAACGACACCTTCGTGCCGTTTCACGACGACAAGCTCTTGCCGAAAGCGGAGGCGACCGAGGCGGTGAAATTGTTTCGGCAGTTCGCGGCGTTTCCGCTTGTGGAGAAAATCGAAGAGAATGGTCACACCGTGTTGCGCTATCGTGATCTGCGGTTTCGTTCGGAGATGCCACGGGGAGCGGTGGAAGAGGGGATATTCGTCGTTGCGAAAGTGGTGTTTGACGATCAGGGACACGTCGTGTGGTCCGGGTTGGCAAGTGGAAGGGGTTGATGGGCGCCCGCCACGCTATTCATCAAATGTGGTTGACGAAGTCTGGGCGGGAAAGGATGATGAAGTTGCTACGTGGAGTGGAGAAGCCTCTGGATGGCCGCGAATTCTAGCAAACGAAGGATTCTTGTGACGGGGTCGAATGGGCTGATCGGGTCGGAGGTCTGCCTGTACTTCGCGGCGCGAGGGTTTGACGTCTCCGGTATCGACAACAACCAGCGGGCGGTGTTTTTTGGTCCGCAAGGGGACACGCGCTGGAACCAACGCCGCCTCGAGGAAGCGATCCGCAATTTCCATCATTACGAAGTGGATGTGCGGGACCGGGCGGGCATCGAGCAGACGGTCAAGGATGTTTCTCCCCAATTGATCGTGCACGCGGCGGCGCAACCGTCACATGATCTGGCCGCTTCCATGCCGTTCGCGGATTTCGACACCAATGCCGTCGGCACGTTGAACATGCTGGAGGCGGCGCGCCGACACTGTCTGGAATCGCCGTTCGTCTATCTATCGACCAACAAGGTTTACGGAGACGGACCCAACACGATTCGGCTGAAGGAACTCGAAACGCGCTGGGAGTATGATGACCCGCGGTTCGCGCAGGGGATTCCGGAGTCATTCGGTGTGGACCAGGTATTGCACTCGCTGTTTGGGGCGTCGAAACTGGCCGCGGATACACTGGTCCAGGAATACGGTCGGTACTTCAAGATGCCGACCTGCTGTTTGCGAGGGGGCTGCCTGACCGGGCCCAATCATTCCGGAGTGGAACTGCACGGGTTTCTCAGTTATCTCATCAAGTGCAACTTCGAGGGCAAGCCCTACAAGGTTTATGGGTACAAGGGCAAGCAGGTCCGCGACAACATTCACTCGGAAGACGTGGCCGCGTTTATCGACGAGTTCTATTCCCGTCCGCGGTATGCCGAGGTGTACAATATTGGCGGTGGTGGCGGGAACTCGTGCTCGATTCTCGAAGCGTTTGCGATGGTGGAGCAACTGAGCGGGCGAAAACAGGTTTACGAATACGTCGATCAAAATCGCATCGGGGACCACATCTGCTATTACAGTGACTTGCGCAAGATGAAGGAACATTATCCATCATGGTCGATTACCAAGACCCTGCCGCAAATATTCGAGGAGATCGCGGCCTCCTGGAGTCAGCGGCTGGTTGGCGGCGCTGCGAAGCACCGCTAGCCCGTGACGAGAACGGCACTGGAAGACCATGAAGATACTGATCACCGGGGTTTGCGGTTTTACGGGGAGCACGATTGCGGAGGAATTGGCCAAGCGGTCATCGGGCTGCCAGTTATTCGGGCTGGACAACCTGAGCCGGGCTGGCAGCGAGATCAACCTGCCCCGCGTAAAGAAATGCGGAGTGCGGTTTTTCCCTGGCGACGTGCGCAATGCCAGCGATTTGGAATCTCTGCCCACGGTCGACTGGGTGATCGATGCCGCGGCGAACCCGAGCGTGCTCGCCGGTATTAACGGGCAGGTGAGCAGTCGGCAGCTCATCGAGCACAATCTGCTCGGGACCATCAACGTGCTGGAACACTGCAAGCGTTCCGCTGGCGGGCTGGTGTTGCTGAGTACGAGCCGCGTGTATTCGATTGCGGCGCTGGCGAGCGCGCCGATGGACGTGGTGAAGGATGGTTTTGTGCCCCGGCAACGCGAGATCAAACTGGCGGGCTGGACCGACCGAGGGATCAACGAAGAGTTTTCCACCGAACCTCCCTTGTCCCTGTATGGCTGCTCGAAATTCACATCGGAACTTCTGGCGCTGGAGTATGGAGCGGCGTTTGGGTTGCCCGTGTACATCAATCGTTGCGGGGTCCTGGCCGGGGCGGGACAATTTGGGAAGCCGGACCAGGGCATTTTTTCGTTCTGGATACATTCGTACTGCCAGAAGCGGCCGCTTACCTATATCGGTTTTGGCGGGCACGGCCATCAAGTGCGGGATTGTCTGCATCCGCGCGATCTGGCGCCACTATTGCACGATCAAATGCAGAGTTCGGGCAAACTGGCCGGGCAGATCATCCATTTGAGCGGAGGAATCGCCAGCGGCATGTCGCTGGCGCAATTGAGCCAATGGTGCCGTCAGCGGTTTGGTCCGCACTCCGTGGGAAGCGACAGTGGCCGGCGACCGTTCGATCTTCCCTGGATCGTATTGGATTCGTCCCGGGCGGAGCGACTGTGGGACTGGCGAGTGGCGACGCCCGTGGGCCAGATTTTGGACGAGATCGCCGAGCACGCGGTGGCGCACCCGGAATGGTTGGATTTATCGAGCCACACATGACCGAGCCCACTCCAACAGCGGCGCCGTTGTCGTTGCTTTCCGTGGTGATCCCGGCGCGGAATGAGGAGGGCTGCATTTGCTCCACCGTGGAGCACCTGCACGTGGAGTTGCGGCTTCACGATGTGCCGCATCAGATTATCGTGGTGGATGACGGGAGCACCGACAGGACGTGGCCGCTGCTGATGGACCTTCAAAAGCGAATTCCCGTTCTGAGCGCGGTCCAAAACCAAGGGTCGAATGGATTTGGCAGGGCCATCATTTGCGGATTGGACGCAATGCAAGGCGACGCGGTAGTGATCGTGATGGCCGATGAGTCGGATGACTGTCGGGATGTCGTGCGTTACTGGGTGGAATTGAACAAGGGCTTCGATTGCGTGTTCGGCAGCCGGTTCATCAAGGGCGGGGGGGTGATCGACTATCCCCGACACAAGCTTTTGTTGAACCGTCTGGCCAATCTGTTTCTGCGGATCCTGTTTCGCATTCGGCTCAACGACACCACGAATGCTTTCAAAGCGTATCGCAAAGAGGTCATTGCGGGCTGTCGTCCATTGATTTCCCCGCACTTTAACCTGACGGTGGAGCTTCCGTTGAAGGCGATCGTGCGCGGCTACACGTGGACCGTCATACCGATCACGTGGCGCAATCGCCGCACGGGCGAGGCCAAGCTCAAGATCAAGGAGATGGGAAGCCGTTACCTGTTTGTGTGCCTGTACGTGTGGCTCGAGAAGTATTTCAGCCGCGGCGATTATCGAAAGGGTGGGAAGGACGAGGCCTGAGCCGCGGAGCCGGGTGACAGGGGGAGGGACGAACGACGTGCCATCGGCTGACGCAGCACCGGGGCGTCTCGATGTCTCGATGCCTTACCTGAGAATCGGCGTGACACCACACACCAAATATCATATCAACGGGCACGCATGAAACGGGCTCTCATTACCGGCATCACGGGACAGGATGGGTCGTACTTGGCGGAATTGCTGTTGAAGAAGGATTACGAGGTCCACGGCATCGTTCGCCGCGCCAGCAGTTTCAACACCAGCCGCATCGACTACCTGTATCAGGATCGTCACACCCGCGGCGTCAAACTCTTCTTGCATTATGGCGACCTGAGCGATTCCGTGAACTTGGTCAAACTCTTGTATGACCTGAAGCCCGACGAAATCTATCATCTGGGCGCGCAAAGCCACGTCCGCGTCAGCTTCGACATTCCCGAGTACACGGCGGACATCTCGGCCGTCGGAACGATTCGGATTCTGGAAGCGATCCGCGAGACGGGCAGCAGCCCGCGTTTCTACCAGGCTTCGTCCAGCGAGATGTTCGGTAAAGTCGCGGAAATCCCCCAGCGGGAGACAACCCGGTTTCATCCCCGCAGCCCGTACGCCGTGTCGAAAGTCTTCTCTTACTGGGCCACCGTTAACTATCGCGAGAGCTACAATCTGTTCGCCGCCAACGGCATCCTCTTCAACCACGAATCCCCCCGCCGCGGGGAAACGTTTGTGACCCGCAAGATCACCCGTGCCGTCGCCCACATCAAACACGACCTCCAGGAGAAGCTCTATCTCGGCAACCTGGACGCCAAGCGCGACTGGGGCTACGCCCCCGAATACGTCGAAGCCATGTGGTTGATCCTCCAGCAGGACCGTCCCGATGACTTCGTCATTGCCACGGGCGAAACGCATTCCGTCCAGGAATTCTGCGAGCAGGCCTTCGCACACGCGGGCTTGGACTGGCATCGCTACGTCGAAATTGACAAGACCTATTTCCGCCCTGCGGAAGTGGATCTGCTCATTGGCGATGCTTCGAAGGCAAAGAAAGTTCTGGGATGGGAGCCCAAGACACGATTCAAGGAGCTGGTGAGTCTGATGGTCGACGCGGACCTCAAGATGTTGGAAGACCAATTATCTGGCCGCGTCCCGAAGGTCGATGTTGGTCAGCATTAAATCACAAAACCCAACCACTCTGGTAACGCCATGAACTTCTGGAAAGATCAACGGGTCATCGTCACCGGTGGCGCAGGGTTTCTCGGCTCTTTTGTCGTCGAGGGCCTCAAGGCACGGGACTGCCCCAACATTGTCATCCCCCGGACACGCGACTGCGATTTGCGGGATCGCAGCGCCATCGCCCGCTTGTTCAAAGACGCACGGCCAACACTGGTCCTGCACCTTGCGGCGGTCGTTGGCGGGATCGGCGCCAATCGCGATCATCCCGGAAAGTTCTTCTACGAAAACGCCATCATGGGCATCGAGTTGATCGAACAAGCCCGACAGTTTCAACTGCCCAAACTCGTGGTTGTCGGCACGATCTGCGCCTATCCCAAGTTCACACCGGTCCCGTTCCTCGAGGAAAACCTGTGGAACGGCTATCCCGAGGAAACCAATGCGCCCTACGGCGTCGCCAAGAAGGCGATCCTGGTTCAGTGTCAGGCCTACCGTCAGGAATACGGTCTGAATGCCGTGTACCTGTTACCCGTCAATCTCTACGGACCTCGCGACAATTTCGACCCGAAATCCTCGCACGTGATCCCGGCGCTCGTGAAGAAATGCATCGACGCCCGCGAGCGCGGCGACAAATTCATTGAGTGCTGGGGCACCGGGACCCCCACCCGCGAGTTTCTCTACGTCACGGACGCCGCGGAAGGCATCCTGCTCGCCGCCGAGCGCTACAACAAGCCCGATCCCGTCAACCTCGGAAGCGGACACGAGATTTCAATTCGAGATCTGGTCAACCTTGTCGCCGAACTGACCCGGTTCCAAGGTGAGATCCGCTGGGACGCGACCAAGCCCGACGGCCAGCCGCGCCGTTGTCTCGACGTGCAGAGGGCCGACCGCGAGTTTGGGTTCCAGGCGAAAATGAAGTTTCAAGAGGGACTACGCGCCACCATTCAGTGGTACGAACAAAACTCGAAAACCGCGTGACTCGATGGTGGTCGGGTGCGCCTTGCCAAACGCCGTCGTATCCGCCATCCCAGCGTCTCTTGTGCTCCCGTGAATTATGTCACGGTGGCGAAAACTGTCTTCGATATCGAGATCGACGGCCTGCGCCGGACGCGCGCCTGTTTCCGAGGTGATGTCGCCCATGCTGATTCGTCCACTCGCAGGCATATTGATTGATGGTAGAGCTGGATGCAGTCGTGACGGGGTCCTCCCTGTCGACCACTGAGCTGCGTGGACGATGGCCATGGTGCTCATGTTTGTTTGGAATTCCCGGAGTCTCGTGGTGTTTTCAGCAGCGTGCAATTCTCCTTTATTACCCCCAGTTTCAATCAGGGCCGTTTCATTCGTGACTGCATTGAGAGCGTAAAGACACAGGAGCGAGTGGATTGCGAGCACATCGTCGTCGACGCCTGCTCGACGGACGAAACGCTATCGATTCTGAAGACATACACCCATCTGCAGTGGGTTTCCGAACCTGATAAAGCCCAAACAGACGCCATTAACAGGGGGTTTCTCAGGGCCAAGGGCGATTGGTAACTATGGGCACGTGCTATGCCCCCCCCGCGATTCGCCAGACCGGGCATGCCTTATGCCCGCCACAGGGCGCGAAGTGTGTCTCCTGCCCATTTCATCGAGCAAATTCTGTCAGCATTACGCCACTGACGGCAGGAAATTCTTTGCCTGGAGCAACGATCAAGTGTACTCTTCGTGGCATGGATTTTTCTATCGTCACCCCAAGTTTTCGGAATTCGAAGTGGCTGAAACTGTGTATCGCTTCCGTCGCGGATCAGAAGGGCGTTGCTTTTGAACATATTGTGCAAGACGCCGGCTCTGACGACGGCACGTTGGACTGGCTCACTCACGATCAGCGGGTCCGCGCCTACGTGGAGAAAGACAACGGGATGTACGATGCGGTCAATCGCGGTTTCCGCCGATCAACCGGAGAATTCCTGGCCTATCTCAACTGCGATGAGCAATACCTTCCGGGTGCCTTGCATGCCGTCCGTGATTTCTTCCGCCAGCATCCCGGGATTGATGTCGTCTTTTCACACACAATCGTGGTCAATGCCGACGGCACGTATAACTGCCATCGCAAGGCCATCCTCCCCCTGAGAAGTCATGTCTGGCACCGCTTTCCGGTGATCACGTGTTCCCTGTTTCTGCGGCGCTCCGTGCTGGACAAGCAGGGAGTTTATCTCGACACCCGGTGGCGGGATGTTGCCGATGTTTTCTGGGTGATGGAGATGTTCAAGCACAATGTCCCCATGGCCGTCCTGCGACAGTTTACCTCAATCTTCACCGAAACCGGGGAGAATATGAACCTCAAACCCAATGGCCGACGGGAAAGCCAAATCAAGATGGAAATGGCCCCGCGCTGGGTCAAGACACTGGCGCCGGCCATTATATTTCATCACCACTTTCGATGCCTGATCGGCGGTTTTTTTTCCCAGAAGCCGTTCACTTACTCCATCTACACACTGTCCAATCCAAACCAGAGAACCACGTTCCGTATCGATAAACCAAGCGCCATCTGGAGGCGCACCTCCGGCGTACCGGCCACGGCAACACCATGATCTCGGGTCGACAACAGGAGCCGCAATCGCGCGGTAAAGGAACCGGCTGTGCCGACACTCCCGTTCCCGTGAAAGGCCACGCGTGCACTGGTATCTGAAGGCCGCTGCCTATCATGTCTTCTCCACTGTGCCGGGAGGCAGACGGCTGTACCAATTGTCGCAGCACCACGTTACCGGGGGAATCACGCCCACGCGCGACCGTGTCCGCCAGAAGCTCGGAGTCGCCCTCCATTACTGGAGCTGGTTGACGGAGCGCAATCAGACCGAGATGATGAAGAACGGAACTCACATGTGCTTTGGCGCCGGCTGGCATCCGTCCATGCCGCTCCTGTTTTACTCACTCGGGGTCAAGTCACAGTACTTGCTCGACATCGCCCCGCTGCTGGACGCCGATCTGGTCATGGAGACAGCGCGGCTCGTTGGGGAGGCCCTCCACGACGCGGAATTGCCAAATCTCGATCAATTGGTGCGCCTCCCCGAGCAACCGTCGCTGCAGGGCGACCAGTGGCGCCCGTGGCTGCGGTCTCTCGGGATCGAGTACATCGCTCCCTACAACAGCACCGGACCGGTTCCCGCGGACAGCATTGACGTGGTGAACAGCACGCAGGTCTTCCCGTACATCGACCGCGCCAATCTAGTGGTTTGTTTGCGGATGCTGTATCGAGCGCTGAAACCCCAGGGCCTGTTCTTCGGGAACGTTTATCTCCGGGACTATTATGCCGACAGCGATCCACGCATTACACCGTTCAACCATCTCAAGTTCTCGCCGTGGTGGTGGGACCACGTCGTCAATTCCAGGCTGATGGTGCTGAACCGCCTGAAGGCGCGCGACTATCGGGAATTGCTCGAACAGGCAGGCTTTGTGCTCGAAACCTTTGACGTGACAGGCCCGACCGAAGTAGAATTGCGTCAGTTGGACAGCGTAAAGATTCACAAGTCCTTTGCGCACTACTCCCGGGAGGAGTTGGCCGCCAGAAACCTGTTCTTCGTCGCGCGGAAACCATGATCCTGATTCTCACGTATCACAAAGTCGCCGCCAGCAGTAATTGGGACGATGCGGAGGAGTTTTACACCGTCACCCATGACGCCCTGGAGAGCCAGCTCCGTACGTTGCAGACGCGTGGGTATCGCAGTCTCCACATCGACGAACTTCTCTCCAACGGCGCGCCCCCGCAAGATTCCTGCCTGCTGACCTTTGATGATGGGACGCTGTGCCATTACGACATCGTCCTGCCCCTGCTGCGGGAACACAAGTTTCAAGGTGTGTTCTTCGGTTGCACCTCGAAATTCGATCTCCCCGGCCACCTGAGCCGGGCCCAGGTCCGGGAAATTGCGCAGAGCGGGCACATCATCGGCTGCCACGCCCATCAGCATCATCGCCTCGACCTCATGACCGATGAGCGAATCCGCGAACAAATGACCCAGTCCCGACGGATCATCACCGAAGTCGTCGGCACTCCACCGGTCATCTTGGCCCCCCCCGGTGGCTACACCAATGCGCGCGTGCGTGCGGCCGCGTTGGCAAGCGGCATGAGGATGATCCGGACGATGCGGTGGGGGTATAATGATCGTCTCGAGCTTGCCTCGCTGCAATGTGTCGCGCTGAACCGCCATATCGGTCCCCGGCAATTTAACGATATTCTTGACCGGCGTCGGGCCGTGCAGTACGCGGTGGCGTATCGAATAAAGGAGTTGGCCAAACGGGTGCTTCCCCACCACCTGTATACGGGAATTCGCCAGGCAATCAGTGCCACCGTTCACAAGAGATAACTCATGATGGTCGAACACGTTCCAGTATTGATTCTCGGCGCCGGGCTGACGGGGTTGTCTTGCGCGCATCACTTGCGCAAGGATTACAGGCTCGTCGAGCGCGAGAGCGAGCCTGGTGGCATCGTCCGCACCCGTATCCGCCTGGGTTCATTTCTTTGTGATGGCACCGGCCACTGGTTGCACTTGCGCAACGACGCGATGAAGAAGCTGGTTGGTTCGGTCATGGACGGTCAGATGGTGGAATATGAACGCAAGGCCGTCATCTACTCCAAGGGTGTGTTTACGCCCTACCCATTCCAGGCCAACACGTATGGTCTGCCGCGCGAGGTCGTCTTGGAATGCCTCCTCGGCCTGCTCCGGGCAACACATCCGGAAGACTTCGGCCTTCCGCCGGATACACGAAAGCCCCAGAACTTCCATGAGTGGGTCGTCCGGTACTTTGGCGAGGGTATCGCCAGACATTTCATGGTGCCCTACAACGAGAAACTGATGGGAGTCAGCCTGCGCGAACTCATGCCCGAGTACGCGGAGCGTTTCATCCCGCGTCCCTCCCTGGAAGACGTGATCAAGGGAGCGCTGGGGTTCTCGCGCGAATCGCTGGGCTACAACGCGAAATTCATCTACCCCCGGAACGGCGGCATCGGCGCCCTCTCGCGCCGCCTTGCCGAGGTGCTGCCCAAATCGCCCGTGTACCAGACGCAGGTCACGCGCGTGAACCTTCGCGAGCACACCGCTTCGCTGAGCAACGGGCAGACGATCCGCTTCGACGCGCTGGTCAATACCGCCGCCCTGACGCGGTTCGTCGACATGATCGAGGACGCACCCGCGGACATCCGTGACGCGGCGCGGCAGTTGCGGGCGAGTACAGTCCATTATTTCGACATCGGGGTGCGCGGCACGGGTGCGGCCGCAAGCCATTACCACTGGATCTATTTCCCCGAGCCCGAATTCGTGTTCTACCGCGCGGGTTCGTACTCGGCCGTGCACCAGGGTGCGGCGCCCCCCGGTTGCCGCAGCTATTACATCGAAATGTCGGGCGGCGCGAGCGATTTACTGTCGGACATTGAGGCTTTGAAGAAGCGTGTGCTTGCCGATTTGAAACGCACCCATATTCTCGCCGCCGACGATGAGATCTTGTTCATGGAACTGTGCGAAATCCCGTTTGCGTATGTCATTTTCGATCACCACTATGAACCATCGCGCCAGCGGATCTTCGATTACCTGCGTCCGCACAACGTGCACAGTTGCGGACGCTGGGGAGGCTGGGGTTACGGCGGGATGGAAGACGCACTGCTGGACGGGAAAGCCGCCGCAGAAGCAATTGACAAACAAGACGCCTAGCACCGTCGCGCCATGTCCGCACCCACTGCTACAGCCGAAAAGAGGAAGGTGTTGATGGTCGCCTACGCGTGCAACCCCGAAGGCACGGGAGAACACTGGCTGGGCTGGGGTTGGGCCGAGCGCGCATCGGTAGCGTTCCACGTGTATCTTATTGCCAACACGAACCATCGCGCTGAAATCGAGCGCCACGCCGTCCGCCATGGCATCGAACCCTTTTTTGTCGGACTACCCGCCTGGTATAAGAGTCTCACCAACCGACTCGGCAAAGCTGGCAGTTGGCTCCGCCAGACGGCGTGGCAGTGGAAAGCCGCACGGCTGGGCCGTCGGCTGCACAAGCAACACGCCTTTGCCCTCGTGCATCAAACGACGTTCCATACTTTCCGGATCCCGTTCCGTCTCGCGGCGCTCGGGATTCCCTCCGTATGGGGTCCCATCGCCGGCGGAGAATACGTCCCCCATGGCTTTGGCCGCTACATCGGCCCGGCGCGCTTCTCGGAAGCCCTCCGCGGTCTGGGCAACAAACCCTGGCTGCTGTTTCCACCTCTGCGCGCATCCCTGCGGCGGGCCAGTGCCATCTTCGTCTCCAATCAATGCACGCTGAACTTCCTCCCGGCCTGGTGTCGCAACAAATGCCTCGTCGTGCCACCCAATGCGCTCAATGACAGGCAAATCCAGTCGCCGGACACAACCCCGCGTCATCGTGACGGCACGGGGCCGTTCCGCCTGTTGTTCGTCGGCCACTGCGCGCCCACACGCGCGATCCCACTGGTGTTGGAAGCGCTGCGCCAGTCGCGGCTGGCCGACTATCGGCTCGTCATCGTTGGCGGCGGCGCCGGATTGGCTTTCTGGCAGCGCGAGGCGGCCCGACTGGGCGTTGCCGGGAACGTCGAGTTCGTCGGCCAGTTGCCGCAGGCAAAACTCGATCCCTACTACCGCGATGCGGACGTCTTCGTGTTCCCGGCCCTGCGGGACAGTGGCGGGTCGGGGCTGCTGGAGGCAATGTCGCGCGGGGTCCCCGTCGTCTGCCTGGACTGGGGTGGCCCCGGCGAGATGGTGGACGACGCCTCGGGCATCAAAATTGCCGTGTCCGATCCTGCGGAAACCGTCCAGGAGTTGAAACGGGCGCTCGAAGGATTGTCTGATGACCCGCAACGACGTTGGTCGCTCGGGTTGGCTGGATCGAAGCGGGCTCATTCGATGTTCGTCTGGGACGCCAAATCCCGCATTCTTGAATCAACCTACGGGAGATTGATCGACTGCCAGTGACACCGCGAGAACAATTGTTGTTGGAGTTGTTCCGCCGCCTTGAAGAACAGGACGTGCGGTATTGCGTCCTGCGCAATTTCGAGAACGTGTTTGTCGATTTGGACACGGATGTCGATCTCCTTGTCACAGAGGGCGAACTGGGTCGGTTTCGCGACTGTCTGGTGGCGGCAGCGGCCGCCACCGACCACCAGATCATCCAACAGAACCGGTTTGTGAACTTCTCGTATGTGTTGTGGAATGGCGGAGATCGGCTGGTGCGCATTGACGTCGAGACCGAAGTGCGCTGGCGGGTTTTCGAGGTGCTTAGCAGTGAGGAAGTGTTGGCGGCCCGCCACCGCGAGGGCTCGTTTTATGTGCCGCACCCAAACCACGAGTACGTGGGGCTGCTCCTGCAGACCATCTGGACCGATCATCTCCGGGACCGGTATCGTGACCGGCTCACCGCGCTGGTGGAACGTTGTCAGGATATCGCGTCACTGCAAGCTGAGTTGGTGCGCGCCCTTGGTCCCATGGGAGCGAGCCTGGTCGACGCCACACGTCTGAACCAGGCTGCCGCAGAGGACTGGTTGGGAAAACTTCGCCACTCGATGATTCGGAAGACGCTGTTGACACCGAGCCGGGCCCTGAGAAGTTTCCGCCATTTCCTGACGGACGCCCGCCGCCTGCTGGGGCGACTGCGTCGACCGCCCGGGGTTATTGTGAAGGTCTTCGCGCCGTCGGAAGACACGTTCGCGCAGTTTTGGGACGCCGTGCGCGGTTTTGAATTCCTATTCCCGACGAAGAAGACCAGCATCCATGTTGTCTCCGAACATAAGTCGTGGACCACACGCTGGCGGGACACACTGGACTCTCAGCAGTGCCTGTTCAAAGGGGGCATGGACCTGCAATTCCACCCCGTGACCTCCGATGCCGATTTGTCGGCTCTGATCACGCGATACTCCAACTACAGGCGCTGGCGTCCGTCTCGCACCTTCATCTGTCTGGTGGACGAATCCGGGCGCGGCCAACTCGCGCACGTGGGTTCGGGCTTGATGATCAGCCTCAGGCCGTCGGAGATGCACACCGATGCCGAGCTCACAGCCCGTCTGGTGCCGTTCGTGTGCTCAATGCTCGACCGCCCGCGCGCCAGCAAGTCGGCGACCCGCCGGGGATTGTTCTGCGTGCTGGTCGGCCTGGATGGGTCCGGCAAAACGACGCTCGCCCGCAACCTCGCCATCTCCTCGGCCGACAATCCGCACCCCCGCTTTCGGGGCGTTCGCTATTATCACTGGCTGCCGAGGCCATGGAAACCGGTCGAACTCCCGTTTCCCAGCCATCAGGATGTCCCCCACAAGCCAAAGTACCCGGCGTCGCCGGTCCGCATGGCGCTCTCGTGCGTGCGGTTATTGCGGAATCTGTTGTGGGCACACCTGGCGTATGCGCTCATCGTGCGACGATTGCGCCGGGAAAACTACCTCGTGCTGCTCGACCGGTATTTTTATAATTACATCCTCGACCCATCGTCGCTCAAGTATTCAGCGCCCACCTGGCTGTTGACTGGCGCGTTGCCGCTGTTCCCAAAGCCTGACGCCGTCATCCTGTTGAAAGCCGGCCCATCGGTATTGCAGTCGCGCAAACGGGAGCTTTCCCCGGATGAGATTACCGCGCAGACGGCGCGTTTGGACGAAATAAAGTTTTACGCGCCGCGCTGCATCACCCTCGATGCCAGCTGGCCGGCCGACCGTGTTGCGTCCGCTGCGTATGCGTCGATCCTTGAAATGGCTTCCGATCATGAGGCGACCTGACGACCTGCCGTTTTCCGGCCTGTTCCTCCCGCAGCAAGCGCAGGAGCCATCCGCCGCAGTCACGGTGCGAATCTTGCGCAAACACGGCAAACCATTCTTGTTCCTGCCGCCTGAATCGAGATTGGCGGTCCAAGCACTCGCGCTGTATCCCGCCCAGACGAGCGTAGCCCGATGGGCTCGGTTGCTGTTGCGGACCGCACTCCACACGCATTTGCGATTGCCGATCGAGCAGGCGCGGTGCCGTGTCTCGCTCAGCGACCCGTTTGTGCAGTTCATTTGCCGGTCGGCCGGGACATGGTCTGGCGAGTTCCCGTCCGTAGCGATTCTTACAGGAAACCCCACCGCCGAGGGCCGACGGTTTACGCTGCTGGCGTTTTCCCCGGAGGGCGAACCGGCGGCAATCATCAAAGCGGGCGTCAGTCCCGCCGCTCAACATCTCGTCGAGCAGGAGGAGGCATTCTTGAACTCGGTGTCGGAGAAGTGTCGCCGATGGGTCCCGACTCCGCGCGCGGCGTTCCGCTCCGGGTCCGTTCGCGCCATCGCACTGGAGTTTTTTCCGGGCGATTCTCCCCGAGGTGACGTCCGCGAGCAACTGGTTGAGATTCTTGGTTCGTGGCTGAGCGCGACAGGCACGGTCAGGCTTGGCGAGATTCCCGCCTGGCAAAAGTTGCGCGAGCACCGCGTGTCGCACACGTTCGTGGAAAACCTAAGCGCGCACGCTGTCGTTCCGGCGATGACCCATGGCGATTTCGCGCCGTGGAACATCAAGGTTTCACCACGCGACGGACGATGGACCGTGTTGGACTGGGAACGCGGCGACCCGATTGGCGTGCCGGGCTGGGACTGGTTTCACTACGAAATCCAATCGGCGATCCTGGTGGATAAATGCTCCACCTCCACCTTGCAGCGCCGGATCGACCAGTTGTTGTCATCGACCAGCTTTCGGAAGTACGCAACACAAGCCCGCATCCAGGAGGTTTGCCGCCCGCTCGTCGCGGCCTATTTGCTGTACAGTGTGGAGATCGCCCGCCCAACCGAGGGGCTTCCAGCGTTGCGAGACCTGCTGGCCGCGCAGTTGACACTGTCGACCAGCGGAAGTGGGTCTCGGGCCAGCGGGTGATTCGCGGCGGTCTGGACCCGGGAATTGAAAGATCGATCCGGACCCTGGCGAGGGTGGCGGTGATCCTCGACATGGGCGGCATGGGGTTCATCGAAAACGACCGGTGCCTGTGCCTGTTGAGCGGGCTCATCAACACCCACTTGCTGATGGCTGCGCACAAGGCCGGCGTGAAGCGGTATTTCCATGCCTCGTCGGCGTGCGTCTACGCGGCGGACAAACAGACCGATCCGAACATTACCGGCCTTCGCGAAAGCGACGTCTATCCGGCGATGCCAGAAGACGGTTACGGCTGGGAGAAACTCTTCCGCGAACGCATGGGCCGGCATTTTCACCGAGGATTTCGGTTTGATCACGCGGGTGCCACGGTTTCACAACGTGTATGGCCCGAACGGCACGTGTGACGGCATTGGGGCCATCCTCGCATACCAGCCGCGAGCTTCACCGCTCGGCCACACCGATTAACGTATGCGTCGATAGTCTTCGCAAGAGCAAAAACCGCAAAATGAGGCTGCGGCGCGAGTCTTGGCTAATAGGTAATCAGAAATCGCCAATGGCTGGTGGCCTCGCCATCGGTCGACTGAACACGGTTGGTACCACCGGTGTTCCCGTCGGTCGTCCGGCCAGTGCCCGGCGGAAAGCCGTTGCCGCCCCGACCATTTATCGGCGGAGGAACGATGACCATGTCGTATTGGATGTTGGTACCAGCGCCAAACGGGCCACTAACGGCCAATTGGACAGTATTACTGCCGGGCGTGGTGTATCGGTGAACCACCGTGAGTTCGGGGGTATTGGTCACGAAGCCGTCACCGAATCGCCAGGAGCGGTTGGTGATCGCACCGGCAGAATCGTCCGTAAACGTCACGGTCATCGGCGCCGGGCCGTTGGTCGGGGTGGCGCTGAATGCGGCCACGGGCGCAACGGAAAATGATTCGCCCAAGGTGTTGTTCGGCCACCCCCAGGCAATGACCGGTTCCACACCGACAGGGCCTGTCCACTGGTTGGAAAAGATGTCAGTAAGCCCCAGACCCACGTTAGTTGTCACATTTGCCTGCTCGTCGGACCAGACGAAGGTGTTCGTACTCCCGTCGGCAAACTGCCACGTCCAGAAATGCAGTCCGGGGGTGCCATTGCTGTACCCCCCCAACGGATCGACCACCGTTAACGGACTACCAGACAGCCAGTTCGCAATTGGTGTGGCCCCTGTTAGCCACCACGACATCATGGCCTGCCCATCGACACTAGGATTAGGGCCGCACCCAAGCATGTCATTGCAGGCATCCCACCCGCTATAAGTATCCCCGGCTTCATATGACCAGTTCGTATATCCGCCCGATGGATATTGGTCGTATATCTGACACCACGTCTGCACCCGAACAAGGCCCGTCCCCCGTGCTGCGAGCAGGTACTTCCAATACCGGAACGTCATCGTTTGCCATGTCCACGGCAGCGACCCATATCCACCAACAACCGCACCGGAGGCATTGGTGACCGCCCACACCTGCGCCTGGGTCAACCACCAGCTGTTGCTTTTACCCAGTACATCCGGAGAGAATGGCCCTGCTTCTGTGATGGCAAATGGCATGTCATAGATATTGGCAACCAACTTTTGGGCGGCATCGATTGCCAACAGCTCACCCGCGTCGCCATTGGCTATAAAAACCGAACTGGTGTAAGCCAACGTAGAGTCAACCGGACCATAAAGCGTATCGTAAGCATGATAGCACAGCAGATTGACATTGGCATAACCGGCTCGCACATGCGCATTCGTGAAGAGATCAAGGCTGGGTCTAAGCCCAGTAGTCGCAGCCGGAGCCCATATCTGACAGGTCGGACAAACAAACTTGATTGCCTGTACCGCGCCACTGACTGCCAAGGACGCGGGGTACGCACCGCCGCTATTATAGGGGTCGTCAGGAAAGACCATATCCTGATAGTTTGGTTCATTCAGAATTTCATAGGTAAAGGCGTTGGTGTATCGTACAGCAGCGTTAGAGCAGAATAATGAAAAATCATTGACAAAGCTGGCCAGGGAGTTTGTCTCGTCAACCAAAGGAGAGCCATATGTCATTGGATTATAGTCAGAAGCCGCATTGGTGTAATGGTCGGGTTGAAAATTCAACACGTGCAACGAAACAGGGGTGTTAGGCATACTGGCTGATCCAGTATTGTATTCCGTGCGTTTAGAACCGCCGTGGAGATATTCGTCAAACAATGTCCAGTCGTTTGTACCAGCAGAATTGCTACAAGTGACAGACCACCAACCAGTAAGACGGCTGAAGCCGGGAGCCATGCGAACGAAACGATTAGACTCGGCAAAGGTTGAAGTAGGTGGTTCACCAATGTCCGCATGCGGATGGTTCGTGTATCCCTTCGGCCAGACACTGAACTGGGACCGGTCTCCGAATCCTCCACTGGTTGCATTCCCATCCACCTGAATGAAATAGTGACCCAAAGGAAGGTTTGTCAAGGTAACCGGTGGGGCCGCATTGGTGACCCCATTGCCATGGAAATCATAGACTTCAACGGTTGTCCCAATACTGTTGGAAATCGTGACCGGGTCTCCCTGGTAGAAGATACCTTGGGAGGTCCACGGAGCAATGGTGATGAAGTTCGTGCCGTAGGGTCCGTACTGGTTCGTGAACGCACCGAATGTCTGTCCCTCCGAGCGAACAATCGCCACCCAGAGAAGCATGATTGTGAAAAGGGCGCGCCTCATCGTGGCCTACTGTGGCGCGAACGGGCACTCTTCCGGGTTCGCGGGTGTGAGCCAGTTCAGCTCGTGGACACCTGAGAATGCCGCCAGCACGTTGTAGCAACGGGTGTGCAAGACCGGACTCACACCGTACATTAGCAGCATTGCGGCCCGCAACCAAGCCCGTGCGCGAGTCACGGTGAACGATTTCGCTGCCAACCTGCCCATTTCCTTGACCTGCGAGAGATTGAAACGATTCACAATTCGATCGAATGTTGGAGAGGTACGTCTCACGGGCTGCAAAACGTTGCATTTGGTATGCCAAAATCGACCACGGTCGTTGTCAGGGTCCTCCCGCAGAGAATATATCCCTTCTCCGCGACAAAGGCGCTTATTTGGCTCGGTTTTGACAACGGAAACGGTGAATCCCCCTTATGAACTGGCTGCCACGGGTCCACTCACCGTTGTTATGCCACGGGAAGCATCTCATCTGAAGGGGCTATACTCGCATTCTTGAAATCGCGCCTGGGAGATTCGCGGTTCATCGTTCAATTGCTCGTGCGTATCCGGTTTCCCATATGACTTACGCCCAGCCACTGCCACGGACCATTCATTCTGATGAGCATCCACAGGATCACCTTTGACAATGCTGACAAGCCGATTCTGGGCCTTTGTCGTCGCTCCAAGATGGCCAGCCTTGTTTAAGCCTTCCGCCAGGAACCAATCCGATGTACGCGTGCTCCGTCAGAATGGCGTGGCGATTTTTCTTTGGCGACTGACCCAATCAGGCGCCAGAGCAACAATCTGTCAGATCATGCCCCACGCGTCGGCGATAAAGAGCTTGCTGGGAAGCACGTCGCCAGCTACAAAACTGCGCATGAAAGTCTTTGTCACCGGCGGGGCCGGCTATGTGGGAAGTGTTTGTGTCGAGGAACTGCTGAATGCGGGTTACCAGGTCACTGTTTTCGACAACTTGAGCGAAGGACATCGGGCTGCGATTGATCCGCGCGCGGAGTTTATCGAAGGCGACCTGGCCAATCGGTCCGTGGTGCAGGAGAGTTTCCAGCGTGTGCGACCCGACGCGGTAATGCATTTTGCGTCGAACACGCTCGTTCCCGCCAGCATGGTCCATCCCGGCCAGTACCTCGGTGACAACATCTCCAACGCCGTGAACCTGCTGGATGCGTGTGTCGCGGCGGGCACGAAACATTTCGTGTTCTCCTCCAGTTGCGCCATTTTCGGGGTTCCCAAGACTGTTCCGATCACCGAAGACCTGCCCAAAGAGCCGATCAATCCCTACGGCGAATCCAAATGGATGGTCGAACGGATCCTGGCATGGTATGAGAAGCTCTTCGGCATTCGCTACGTCTGTTTGCGCTACTTCAATGCCGCCGGGGCTTCGGAGAAGTTCGGTGAACATCATCGCGAAGAAACGCACTTGATCCCCAATGTCCTCAAAGTGGCGCTCGGCCAGAAGCCCGCCGTCGATATCTACGGCACGCAGTATCCCACTCCCGACGGCACGTGCGTCCGGGATTACGTGCATATTATCGACCTGGCACAGGGGCACCGGTTGGCGCTCGGCGCGACCCGGTCCGACGTGTTCAATCTGGGAAGCGGCAACGGTTACTCGGTAAAGGAAGTCGTCGAGGCGGCCCGCAAGGTCTCCGGACGCCCTATCAAGACAGTGGAAAAACCCAACCGCCCCGGCGACCCGCCAAAGCTGGTGGCCGATTCGACAAAAGTCCGCAAGGTGCTCGGCTGGAAGCCGCGTTTCGATTCGGTCGAACCGATCCTCGAAAGCGCGTGGCGTTGGCACCTCGCCCACCCGAACGGTTACGAGTAGACTCGGGAACCGCCGGCTCAATCGTGGCGGAAAGAACCCTGCCTGCGATACCGCAAGCCAAACTCAACCAGTCTTTCCTGATTGGTGGCTGGTTTGTCTATGCCGCGCGACCAACTCATCAAACACGGCGGCCATGCGTTGACCGTAGTGCTCGATGGTGTAGTAGTTGGAATACTTTTGTTTGTTGGCTTCGGACATGCGGGCGCGGAGGGCGGGATCGTTGGCCAATGTGGCGATTTTCTCCGCCAGGTCTCGGGCATCCTGTTCCGCAACAAATAACCCGTTTACGCCTTCCTCCACAACTTCGGGAATCGCCGCCCGCCGTGTCGTGATGACCGGCAGGCCCGCACCCATTGCCTCCAGCATCACCAAGCCGAGTGTTTCATAACGGAAGTATGTCGGAAACACGAGCACGTCGCTTCGCCCGACAATCTCCCATTTGTGGTTGCCCATCACCGTTCCCGTAAACTCCACGCAGGACGACAGGCCGCGCTCCCGCATGAGGCGCTCGGCTTCTGCGCCATCTCGATCGGACCACCACGCGCCGGCGAACACGAAATGCGCCTGGGGACAACGCGTCCGCACCAACGAAATCGAGTCGAGGATGACGAACACACCCTTCTCACGCACGAGATTACCGAGATACAGCACGGTGAATCGGCCGGGCTGCTTTGTCACCGCAGGCAGCGGGTTGGGCACTTCGATCCCGGTGGGAACGACGAACACCTGGTCCTCACGCAGATGGCCCAGAAAATTGAACCGCAGGCATTTGCCCAGCACGATGGCCGCCGCCGCGCGGCAGACCGCCCAATCAATCAGGCGCTGCAGCCAGCGGGGCGATTTGTCGCGAAACTCCGGCAACCCGTTGCCATGTCCGTACAGCACGGTCGGCACGCCAAACGCGCGGGCCACCGCGAGGAACAGTGTGTCCTTGAGGAAGGCATTGCGGTTGAGCGAAACCGGGTAGAAGACAAACTCGAACCGCTGACTGGCAAGGTGGTGGAACTCGCTGGCGAGTTGGCGCGCCAGCAGCGCCAGCTTCCGCCAGCGGAAAACTTCCAACTCGCGGTAGTCCCGCACGACATTCAGGTTGATAAAGGTCACATCAAACCGCTCGGGAAAGGAGGAACGTAGCAGAGCCTGGTAGGTGATGGCCGGGCCGTAAATGGGCGGCGGCAAATAACCAAACACCAGCAGGCGCGGTTGTCGGCTGGACCGGGAGGTCATCCGAACCCGCCAGAGGCGCTTCGCTCGGTAATACCAATTGACCAACCCGGCAAACGGCCACCACGAGAGGAACTTCGGCAAGCCGCCTGTTCGCCAGTACTCGCGCTGAATCTGGTCGGTATCCGACCACGTGCGCTGGGCCGCGGCGATGGATTTGGCGTCGGCGTGCACGCGAATCTGGCCGCGCAACTCGGGCACATACACCAACTGCCCGTGACGCGCCATCCGCAACCAGAGTTCATAGTCGAAGACGTTATCGTATTCGAGGCGCAGCGGACCGGTTTTTTCGAGGAGCGAGCGGCGAAAGAACACGGATTGCTGCCCGATATAATTGATGCCGTACAGCAGCACGCGATAGTCAAACGGAATCCCGTAGAACATTCGGATGTGACCACCATCCCGATCGATAATCCGCACATCACCGTATACCATGTCCGCACCCGTACGCTGCAACGCCTCGACCGCAATGCGGACGGCGTGGCGACTGATCGTATCGTCGGAGTTCACCCAGGCCAGGATTTCGCCCGTGGCCATGGCGAAACCCTTGTTGAGCGCGTCCACCTGGCCGTGGTCGCGTTCCGAGATCCAGCGGATACGCGGCGCGGCACGAAGGATGTCTACCGACCCGTCCGTCGATCCGCCGTCCACGACAATGTGCTCGATGGCCGGATAGTCCTGGGCGCGGATGCTCGCCAGCGTTTCGGGAAGGAACCGCGCCTGGTTGAACGAAGGTGTGACGATGGATACGAGCGGCTCAGCCACGGCCAAGTGTCTCCGGCGTTTGATGTCGTAAACCGAGTCGCGCTACGAGAGCACCGCCGACCAACAGCATGGGGTAAATGGAAACCGCCAAGGATGGCCCGAGGTATGTGGGGCGATGGCGCAGAACCGGGTAGGGCGCATGTTTCGCGATTTGCAAGGGGGTGAATGCGGGATTTGACAATACGTCCAGAGGCGCCAGGAGTGAATCGCCACAGAAACCATCACGAAAAGCGAACAGACTCAGGAGCAGACTCCCGAGGAGAGACAAGAAAAACGATCTCTGCTTCATCGCCGTCGTCCACGCTTGCTACCAACAAGACAGGAGCGGGGAGAAGCGCACTCAATTCCCACCGCCCACAGCTTTGCCACCGATGGCTCCAAGAATCCATGCCGGCGTGTGGATCTCTGGCTTTCACCTGACATATGTTCGTCCCTCGCTCTTTACTCAAAGCTGTCATCTCGAACCCGCCCGCGGCAAGAAAAATGTGAAGCCGGTCGCGCCTGACAGGTCGTGATCGAAGCCACGAAGTCGCTCCCGACATCCCAAATCTGCGTTGGGAGCAGCAGGAAGCTTTTGACGGCACACCGCGAGGTGATATTATGGCGGCCATGCGGACGCAATGGCTCACAATGGTTGGTGATTGCCGGTCAAGTGGTAAACGTAAGTTAGATTCTTCTTTCGAATGAAAATTGCGCTGGCGCAACTGGATGCCACCGTGGGCGATCTGCGCGGCAACGGGGCCAAGATCCTTGATTTCTACCGCCGCGGTACCGCCGCGGGGGCCGATCTGGTCATGACTCCCGAGATGGCCATCACGGGCTACCCACCGCGCGATTTGCTCGCCAAACATCGTTTCGTGGACGACAACCTGCGCGTGCTGGAGGAACTCGCCGCGCAGGTTGGCCAGACCGCGTTGCTCGTCGGCTATGTCGATTTCAACACCAAGCGCCCGGGTCGCGACTACTGGAATGCCGTCGCGCTGATCCAAAACGGCAAGATCATCGCCCGCCGCCAAAAAATGCTTCTGCCCACGTACGATGTCTTCGACGAAGACCGCTATTTTCAGCCGGCGGAATCGAATACCGTGGTGGAATTCGCCGGTCGGCGTCTGGGGCTGACAGTTTGCGAGGATATCTGGACGCAGGATTTCCTGCCCACCCGCCTGTACGAACGCAGCCCGATTCTCGACCTGATGCGAGGAGATAAACGAGCCCAGCTTCTATTGAACATGTCGGCGTCGCCCTACCATCTGGGCAAGGAACGCGCTCGCTACGACATGCTTCGCGCCGTGGCGCAACGACACGGCGTTCCGGTCCTGTACTGCAACCTCGTGGGCGGCAATGACGAACTGGTCTTCGACGGCAACAGTCTGGTGTTCGACGCTTCCGGTCATCTTCTCGCGACCGGAGCGGCCTTCGCGGAAGACCTGGTGCTGATTGACCTGGATTCGCCGGTCCCGATTCAGCCCGTGCCGGTGAAGCCGGCCGCCGCCCTTTACGACGCGCTGGTGCTCGGACTTCGCGATTACACCCGCAAGTGCGGTTTCAAATCGGTCGTGCTCGGCCTCAGCGGCGGGATCGACTCCGCAGTCACGGCCTGCTTGGCGGTCGCGGCGCTCGGCGCCGAAAATGTGATGGGGGTTTCCATGCCCTCGCAGTTTTCGTCGCGGGGCAGCATCGAGGACGCGCGGGACCTGGCGCACAACCTCGGGATTCGGTGGGAGACGATCGCGATTCAGGAAGTCTTCGAGCGGTTCAAGGCCACACTGCAGCCGGTATTCAAGGGACTGCCGGAAGACACGACCGAGGAGAACATCCAGGCGCGCATCCGCGGCACGACGCTGATGGCGCTCTCGAACAAGTTCGGCCACATGCTGCTCACCACCGGCAACAAATCGGAATTGGCTGTCGGTTACTGCACGCTGTATGGCGACATGAATGGCGGGCTCGGCGTCATCGCCGACGTGCCAAAAACGATGGTCTACGAACTCGCCCGGTACATCAACGAGAACGGAAAGCGAATGATGGGAAAAGAAGGATTCCCGATCCCGGGATCTTCCATCACGAAAGCGCCGTCCGCAGAACTTCGCCCGAATCAGACCGACCGGGACTCGCTTCCACCCTACGACGTTCTCGACGCGATCATCAAACACTACGTCGAAGAAGTGAAATCAACGGCGGAGATCGTGAAGGAAACGGGTTATGGCGAGAAACTCGTCCGCGACATCGTCCGCAAGATCGACCTCAACGAGTACAAGCGCAAACAAACCCCGCCCTGCCTGCGCGTCACCACCAAAGCTTTCGGCATCGGTCGCCGCGTCCCCATCGCCCAGCGATACGTGGAACGGGATTGACGCGATGCCTCAAACAATCAAGTAATCTACCGTTTTGATCGTTGGTTCATACCGCTTCGAGGGTCAATAAACGGTTCCAACGTGTCCCCTCAAGCAGTCAGTTGGTGGCACAACACTTGCGGCTTAACGCAAGTTCATGTAGAGTCTGAATGCCCAGAACCTGCGATAACGGCCTGCGCGATGAAGTTTTCCGAGATCATCAATGACCAGCAGTTGGCCACCGAGGCGATTCGCCGTTGGATCACCACGGCCGTCTGCATTGTGGTCGCCATCGTCGTCGCGATCTGGATTGCCGCCGGGCAGTTCTTCTTCCTTGCCCTCCTGGCCGGTGTGGCAGTGGCGGCATTCGTGACCGTTGGGCTGCAACGAAACGCCTGGATTTTGATTGTCGTCGCCTGGAGCTTAACGGGTTCCATCCACGCGCTGTCCGTGCCGCTGGAAACTCGTGACATTGTGATTCTGGTGGTCACATTTTCCTATCTCGTCCAGCGAGTCATCGGCCAGACAGAGCGGCGATCGACGGGCGTATTGGGCAAGCTTGTAGCCATAAACTGTGCGTATATTGCCTTCACATTTGTGTGTCACCCGGTCGGCTTGCAGACGTTCGGCGCGGAAACGGTGGGAGGCCGCCCCTACTTTAAAATATTCATTGCGTGGTGCGCTTACTTGATCATCGCACATATGCCCGATTCCTACAAGAGCGTCACCAGGATTCCGTTGTGGCTGATGGCCAGCATTACCGTTTCCGCCGCGCTCGCTCTCGTCGTTTACATTGTACCGTCCATTACGCCGTACGTCTGGTATTTTTACAGTGACATCGACGTCACGGACTATCTGAAGGGACCCGCCGCCACCGCGGAAGTGAGGGGAGCTAATCGATTTCTCGCACTGGCGCCCTTCGGGCTGATGCTCGTACAGGTTTTGTCCGCCTATTTCCCTCCGCGCACACTAATCAACCCACTGCGATGGCGGTCTTATCTGCTCCTGCTGGGCTTTGTCGCAATCCTCGCCTCGGGTTTCCGTAACACCCTCCTGTTCGCAGTCGCATCCCTGGCCCTGGGATCCTGGTTCCACCGTGGCTGGCGCGATGTGGTTATTGGAGGTGTGATCGGCACACTTTTCATTGCGTTTCTAGTCTTTGGCCAAGGCCGCTACTTTGAATTGCCCTTGTCCGCGCAGCGCGCGCTGGGATCCCTGCCCGGTCAGTGGGACGACGTCATCAAGGACGAGGTCAAGATCAGCAATTCGCGATGGGACTGGTGGCGTCGGATAATCGAGGAAGGCACCATCAAGAACTGGTGGATCGGTGATGGTTTTGGCCTAACCGAGAAGGATTACGCCACGATTTCGAGTGGAAAGGCCGCCTTCGAGGACGCGGCCACACTGACCGGCTCCTTCCACAGCGGACCATTGACCGCGATTCGCAATGTCGGAGTGGTGGGGCTGATCCTGTTCTACGCGCTCATGATTGTCGCGGCGGTCTACTCTGTGAAATGCATACATCGGTGCCGTGGCACACCCCTGCTTCCCGTGGCAATATTTCTCGCCATCCAGTTGGTGTGGTCGCCCATTCACTTCGCGCTTGTTTTTGGTTCGTACGACCTCCAGGTGACTGAGCATCTGTTCATGGTTGGCCTGCTATCAGTGGTCTGGTACATGAGTGAGCACACCCCTCCTTCCACGGCCTCGGCCCTGACCGCGCAAAATCTTTCCCGCAACAACGGAAGAACACCCGGCTCCACATGAAAACGAAGGCGGTCTGGCTCGCGCCTTATCCGATCCGGTCATTGGAGCCCGAGGTTCACGTCCGGCGAAGACCCTCCACGGAACACCCTTGCAGTTGGATCGTGAACCTCTCGAATGCGCTCGCGGAGAGATCGGATGTGGAATTGCATCTGGTTACGGAAAGCAGCCGCGTCTCGTCCACTCAGCGCGTGCAGAAAGGCCCCATCACCTTCCATGTCGTAAAGACGGGTGTTCCCTTTTTGGACCGGGGGTTTCCCTTCTGGTTGCCACTGGATCTCCTGAGCGGGTTTCGAGGGAACAGCGCTCGGTTACTCAAAGAGATTCACGCAATAGGACCCGACATCGTTCACGCGCACGGTACGGAAGCCGCCTATGCACTTACGGCCGTCAAGTCCCGACTGCCGTGCCTCATCTCCATCCAGGGGATCATGACCGAGTACTTCAAGTCAGCCCCGTGTCTTCGGTACCGAATCGCCGGCCAGTACGAGCAGGATACCGTGCGCCGCGCCAGATACTTCACCTGTCGAACCAGTTTTGACACCGGCTTCATCCGATCGGTCAACCCGAACGGACGAATCTTTACGATCCACGAAGCCATGAACCCTGTGTACTTTCAAACCGAGTGGTGCGTGCGTGATGTGGACCGACTCCTCTACGTCGGCTCACTCGAAGCGCGCAAGGGTCTGGATGTCCTGCTGGAGGCGTTGAAATTAGTGGTGCAAACGAAGCCGAGGACCATGCTCACGGTCATCGGCGGCGGGGATCAGACGCCGTATCGGCAACTGTGCGAACGCCTACAGATCGACGGCAACGTTCTGTTCCTGGGCTTTCAGTCAGCCGAGCAGATCGCCAAACACCATCTCGAAAACCAACTATTCGTCTTACCGTCGGGAAACGAGAACAGCCCCAACACACTCGCCGAAGCGATGGTTTCGGGCCTGCCCGTGATCGCCAGCGCCGTCGGCGGAATCCCCTCCATGGTCGAGCACGGCCAAACCGGCTGGCTGGTTCCTCCCCGCAATCCTGCCGAGCTTGCGAATGCCATCCTCCAATTGCTCAACGACCCGGAGCAACGAGCGCGCCTGGGCGAGGCCGCGCGCCAGCGAGCCCGGGACCGCCATCTGCCCGAGCGCGTCGCGGCGCAGACGGTGGAGGCCTACCAGGAAATCTTGGAGCTTGAAGCCTCCCGGAGTCGTTGATTAAATGGGCCGGGCCATGAACAAAACCCGTTTACGGCAGTTCATCGGGAAGTACGATTTCCCCGCGCATTTGATTGTGCTGTTTGACATCGTCGTCGGTTATCTCTCCACCTGTTTCTGGACGCTTCGAACCAAGCTGCTCCTGCTCGTGTTGGGGTGCCCCTACGGACGGAACCTTCGCGTGGATGGCCATGTCATCATCCGGGTCACACGGCGCGGCGCCATTCGGATCGGCGACAACGTGATGATCAACTCACGCACCGGCTCCAATCTGGTGGGGCGGACGAACCCCACGATCCTCCACTGCATGGGCGACGGCCATATCACCTTCGGTGACAACAGCGGTTGCTCGTTTGCGGTGCTTTCTTCTAAAAGCAGCATCCACATCGGCAACCATACAAAAATCGGCGGAAATGCCCGCGTCTACGACCACGACTATCACGCGCTGGATTATCTGTCCCGCCGCAGCTTGGTGGACGAGATCTCGGCTTCCAAGACGGCCCCTGTCGTGATTGGCGACGACATCCTCGTCGGCGCCAATGCGATCATCTTGAAGGGAGTCGCCATTGGTGACCGAAGTGTGATTGGCGCTGGCGCGGTCGTCTCGCTGAAAGAAATCCCCCCCGATTCGTTGGTTGCGGGTAATCCAGCGCGCGTGATACGCAGCCTGAAAGAGCCGACCCAAAACATGTCCGCGACACCCCCCTAACAACTGCCCGTCGGATGCTCGCGAGACGAAATAGCGGGAAAGAGTGCGCACCGAAGGATGGATTGTGTTGATGCCCGGTCGAAATTCGCTGCGGAGCCCAGTGGCGGGCAGAAACGATGTCGCCAAAGTTAGAAATCAGGTCCTGGGATGGGAAAATTAGGCTTGCAGACACTGTCAGCGGTAATAAAATGACACGCAACCAACTTCAACGTCCCGCGAGGGTCGCGGGAACAGGTCATTATGGGAAATGTCGGATGAAATCGTCCTTGGATCCTCTTCAGCTCTGCGCTGCAAAAAGCTCATGAAAAAGAGTGTTTTGACCCAGCTTCGGTGCCCGGACTGTTACGGGGCCGGAAGAATTGTTTTGGATTCTGGAGAGGCAACCTCAGATGAAGTCATAACCAGTGGCATCTTGTCTTGCGAACAATGTTCGGCCACATTTCCTATTGTTGATAGCATTCCAATTCTCCTCCCCAAGGCGTTGCAGTACAGTTCGAGCAGCGAGGTTCTACGCGGGGTTCACTGGGTTTCCAGTTCGGCAGAGCACGTGCAGAGGTTTGTTCAGTCCCGTTTTGAGAACGAGGATTTGAGCCGTCCCGTCATTGAGAGCAGCGTGAGTCAGCCCCGGCACCGGTTAGTTCAGCAGAAGCTGAATCAGAGGGATTTCATGGATATTCCCTGGGACAAACCCTATACCAGGCCTTACCAGCGTGGAAGGATGTTTGAATATGTGGGTTATCACGCATTGCGTCTGGCTACAGAAAGGTTCAACGAAGACTTGTCTTCGCAAGCAGTCTTGAACGTCGGATGTGGGCACGGCTTTGAAGCGGAGTATCTTGCCAATTCTTGCGGTGCGAGAGAGCTTATTGGCACAGATATTTCCCTGAACTCGTTGAGAGCAGCGCAGCGACGGGCGAGACTGTACGGTTATGACATGGAACTCGTGTGTGCTGACATAGACAACTTGCCGTTTGTGGACAACAGCTTTGCGTTAGCCGTATGTCACGAGACAGTGCACCACTTGCCTATACCTCAGAACGCCATTGTGGAAATGGCCAGGGTCTCAAGGAGCCTAATGGTAGTCAATGAACCCGTTGAAAATCTTATCCGGAACGCGTTCCGAGCCGTATCGCACATTGGGCGACAAGACTATGAAACCAGCGGGAATTATTCGTATCACTTTTTGCCCAAGGATTTAACGGCTCTGTGCAGGTATCTGGGGTTTAAAGAGGTAGATACGTTCCGATTTTTCACAACATGTCCGCAAGAGCCGCCGAAGTTCTATTCCTGGTTTGAGAACCGGTTGTTGTTTTGGTGCTTTCGGAAGCTCCTTCAGGGAGCAAATGCCGCGCTGGGAGCGCGCATGGGGATTAAACTGAGTTGTATTGCCAAGAAATAGTCAATCGTTGGGGTCACCCTCGAGCACGAACCCCGGCGGCTGCCCGTTGAACCGGGAGAATTTGACGGAAGAATACTGGTCGGGATCGGCGACGACATCCTCGTCGGCGCCAATGCGATCATCTTGAAGGGAGTCGCCATTGGTGACCGAAGTGTGATTGGCGCGGGCGCGGTTGTCTCACTGAAACACATCCCCCCCGATTCGCTGGTCGGCGGTAACCTTGCCCAGATTATTCGGAGTCTACCCGTGGACAAGTAAGGCCGTAATCCCCCCTGTGTCAGGCTCATCCAAACGCGGTACGCTGGACCTCATTATTCCCATAAAGGCGAAATGTTGGCTTGGAAAATGAAGCAGATGAAGCTACAAGCCATTTGTCAACCAATGTGGACGACCATCGATCACGCTGGGACGCCGTAGGCAGCTACTGTTTTCCCGTGTGTACCGTCGTTGCGCCCGGTGATGACCAAGGTGATCGGCAAGTTGGAATCGGTGCGTTTCCGACTGCCGTTCTCCATCCGTGACATCTTGGGTGTGTCGGGGATCGAAGGCGCAATCCCCAACCCGAAACCGAAGGAGGGGCTAGGTCCAGGCCAGCCACCGCCGAAACAAGGGTTGCACGCGCGCCGGCAACGAGCGGAAAATGTCCGTTTGCAGCGTCGGGGGAATGCCATAGCGTAAAAGCAGATAGCCACCGGAAATCCCGGCGATTGCCGCGTTGAATGGGAAAACTGCCAGCGGTGGCCAGGTCCGCGAGAGCCACCAAGCGACCAAGGCCACCGGGGCCAAAAGAACCACGATTCTCGCCATAGGTCGCTGCCATGATACAGCGACTTCGCGGAGCGGGAACTGGCAGTATTTGGCCGTGTGATAAATCCCGTAAAGCCCGCTGATGCCGATCGTGCAGATGATTGAGGCGGCAATGATCGCCGTCATCCCCCCGACCTGCGAGCCAAGGCTCGCCAGTACAACAAACACCGCGCCTTCGATAAAATATACATACCGCATGGCCCCGATCGTTCCCGTGGCGGGCACGAAAGAGCAATGGCAGTGGGCCAGCGTATTCGCCATGATCCACCCGGCCAGCAGCACGTCGTTTCGTACGGGCCAGGAGATTCGCCCGTGCGTCCAGACTGTGACAAACGGCTGGTTGCAGACCGCAAACACGACCGCGGCCACGCCCGCGAGCGCCCCGACAAACATCGTCAGGTCCCGCCATCGCCGGCGAAGCTGGTCGCGCTCACCCCGGGTGATCATTTCGGAGAACGCCGGGATTGAGAAATCGACAATTCGCCAGAGCAGCAGATAGATCAGCGAATAGGCCTTGGTGCAAATCGACCACGTGGCCGCTGCGGACAAGCCCAGATTCCGCGTAATAATGAACGTCTGGCTCGCCATCATCAACTGCAGTCCGACCGATACCAGAAAAGAGTCCTTCCCAAAATCGAAAAGCTCCCGAAACAAAAGCCAACTAGGACGGCCCCAAGCACCTCGTCGAGGCAAGAGACCCAAGCGCAGGCAACTCGTCCCCAAAATCACCATATCCATCGCCCATGAGACCCCCAAAGGCCAAAGGTAACTGTACACTCCTTGACCGGCGCGCAAACTGATCCAAAGAATCACAAAGCTAACAGGTTGCTGCGCAATCGCTGAATAGTTGACCACGTCATACCGCTGGTGCGCATAAAACACCTGGGGGAGGACCCTCGTGATGAGAATCAGCGCCTGGAAGATACAAAGCCACCGTATCAGGATCGGAAACGTCGTGTGAAACGCAGGCGAAATCCGCAGCGCTCCCATCAATTGCGAGCTCAGACCGATCCCCAGGAACAGGATGATCAGCGCCTGAATCACAAACACCAACCATCCGGTCTGCAGCATACTTCCATATTTCCCGCCATCGCGTTGATCCTTGCAGTTGATTAACAACCGCGCGACGGCGCTGGTGATTCCAAAATCCACCAACAACAAGTACCCGGCGATCTGCGTCATCAGCACCCACAGTCCGAATTCCTCCCGGCTGAGAAACCGCAGGGCCAAAGGGATCGAGGCGAGCTGATACAACATCGAGGCGACAAGCTGTGCGTAGCCGGACGTGACAGTATGGACAAAGCGTGTTAGTCGAGACATGGTATGCTGTTAGGTCTCAAACAGGCCCGTCTTCCGGTCCATTCCACGTTTCCGTGCCGACACGCGCACTGCCTCCAAGGCCCCGTAGTCATGCCACACGGCGCTCGTATTCCGCCAATAACCGGTCCCCGTAGTCCTGCCAGGTATTGCGTATCGCCGCCTTGCGGTAAGCAGCATCCCCCATCCGTTGGTTCAACTCGCGATCCGTGGCCAGCTTGATCATGGCCTCGGCAATCTCTTGAGGATCGCGCCCATTGACGATCAAGCCCTCCACTCCGTCCTCAACCAGCGTCGTCGTCCCGCCAGGGTGCGTGCCAATCACGGGCAAGCCGGACGCCAACGCCTGAACTTGTGACTCCGCGATGCCCTCCTCCTGGGAAGGGAACACAAATGCCGTGCAACTGCGCAACAGTTCCGCCAGCCGCGCGTGGGGCACGTACCGGTAATATGTGAATGTGCCCTCCCACTTGGGTCGTTCCATCCGAAAATCGTACTTGTAACCGCCGGCACAAATCAACTCGGCGTCGGGCAGCGCCTTCTTGACGATCTGAAACGCGCGGAACAGATACTGATGCCCCTTGCGGAGGCCAATCGTGCCGACGCAGATGAACCGCGGTTTGGCCGGCAACACAGTCCGCTTTTCGAACACGGTCGTGTCCAAGCCGAGGGGATTGACGACCACCTTTTGTTCCGGGATCCCGTTGTAGATCATCGAGTCCTTGCCAAACCTGGACTCCACAACAATCAAATCGGCGCGTTCCAATTCGCGATTCATGCGGGCATACATCCAGCGGGGCACTATCACATTTTCGCCGGGGCACCAGATGTCACACTCGCGTTGCCAGAACCCAAAATAGCTGGTCGGGTGGCTATTGGGGCATTCCATCACTTTGAGCGCCCCCGTTTCCTCCGCGCGATCGAAAATCTCCGTGCCAAACCCCATGATGGCCTGTGCCACATTATGCTGAGGAATTGATTGCGACCGTACCCAATGGCTCCAGATGGGTACGAAGGCATAGAATGCGTTCTCCCAATAGTGCTTGGGCATGGACGCATAAAACGGCTTCATCGCCAGATGAAACGGCCAGCAGCGACGATACTTCTCAGACGGCACCCCCGTGCTGTTCTTGTTGGCCATCCACAATCCGGCCAAGGCTCCCCGAGTAGCGAAAGCCTTCGCCGTTTTGTCCATATGCCACGTGCCGGTGCTCACCAAAAGGACTTGAATGCGATTCATTGCCGGGGCAGAACCTAGGGGATTGTTCCGGAGATTTCAACGGGATTCATTGCGTGACCGTCGACTTGCAACCGACCCTTCCGCTAAGTCGGTTGGCGCAACCGGTGAACTGGTGGATGACGAAACCGAATCCAGCGGGAATTGTCTGTAGTTCGGTCATATCCTCCATGGATCATTTCAGTCCTGTGTTTACAGGGTTTGCCAATGGTTTCCCAATGTTATTTTCTACCGAAACAAGATTCTCACGAATAAGTCAGCCTGGAGCATGCGCTCTTTTGTAACGGAATCGAATTCATGAGAAACACAGCACCCTCGTCAGGAGAAACACATTTTCTGTTGTCCACACATCCTCCGCGTGGCGAACGAAAGTTGTGCTTTGTCCGGCCCATCACCAGCACTGGATGGCCTGCCGCTCCCTGTTGTTCGCATTCAGCAGGGGTGAGGCAGCGCGGTTGAGTGCAGCCAAGCCACGGGTGCGGACGATTTTTATCACTGGGTACTTGCGGCTTTTGTGGTACGATAATAGGGTCACACCGATGAGAATTCTTCTTGTGCATAACCGGTATCGGATTGCGGGTGGCGAAGATACCGTCTTGTACGCTGAAAAATCCATGCTGGAGGAACGGGGGCATGACGTTGCACTGCTCGAAGGCGACAACATGGAAATCTCGGGGGCGCTGGGTCAGCTGAAGACCGGTGCGGGCGCCATTTACTCCCGGCACGGGAAACGGCGTGTCGCCGTGGAGTTGGCGCGTTTTCATCCCGACGTGATGCATGTGCACAATTTCTTCCCCCTATTTTCGCCCTCGGTTTATTCCGCAGCCCACGAGGCGGGTGTGGCCGTCGTGCAGACGCTGCACAATTACCGGCTGGTATGTCCCAATGCACTGTTCTTCCGCAATGGCCATGTCTGTGAGGATTGCCTTGGATCCGCCTTTCCTCTCCCCGGAGTGATACATGCCTGCTATCGCGGCAGCCGACTGGCCACAGCGCCTGTGGCTGCGATGCTGGCCGTGCATCGCGCTCTGGGGACGTGGCGGGATGGGGTCGATGCGTATATTGCACTCACCGAGTTTAGCCGGCAAAAACTGGCGGCTGGTGGACTGCCCGCCGACAGGACGTATGTAAAGCCCAATTTTGTTCATCCTACTCCCACGGTTGGGAATGGCGAAGGCGGTTATGCCCTGTTTGTTGGGCGTTTGTCCGAAGAGAAGGGTATCAGCACGTTACTTGCTGCGTGGAAGCAGCTTGCGGCTGAGATTCCGCTAAAAATCGTCGGCGACGGCCCGCTGGCTGACACCGTGAAATCGGCGCTGAAACAAACATCGTCAATCGAGTGGCTGGGGCAAGTGTCGCGTGAGCAGGTGGCGACACTGATGCAACGCGCGTCGCTTCTCATTTTTCCCTCAATTTGGTATGAAGGTTTCCCGATGAGCATCGTGGAAGCCTTCGCCGTCGGGTTGCCGGTTGTGGCCAGCAATCTCGGGAGCATGTCCACGTTGGTGCGTCATCAGGAGACGGGGCTTCACTTTCGCGCGGCCGACGTCGATGATCTTGTCGCGAAGGTTCGTTGGGCGCGGTCGTACCCGGTCGAAATCCAAGAGATGCGGCGGGCAGTGCGGCGGGAGTTTGAAGCGAAGTACACTGCGGACCGAAACCACGACATGTTACTTAACATTTATCAGACCGCGATGCAACGGGCACGGGCATGAACAAGACCTCCGTCATGCCGCCGTTATCCCATCGGTACATTCTCGGGACGCGGGTGGATGCGACGAGCTATGGCGACGCGGCGGCCCGCATCGTGCAATGGGCGCAGGCGGGCGAGTCGCGCTACATTTGCGCCTGCAACGTCCACATGGTGATGGAAGCCCATGATGTGGAAGATTTCCAGCGGGTAGTGAATGCCGCTGATCTCGTGACGCCGGATGGCATGCCGTTGGTATGGGTCCTACGGCGATTGGGGTTGAAAAATCAGGCGAGAGTGTATGGACCGGATCTGACGCTGGCTATGTGCGCGGCGGCGGCCGCGGCAGGCATCCCGGTTGGATTGTACGGTGGAACACAGGAGGCATTGGACACGCTACAGACCAGCTATCGCGCGCAGTTTCCGCAACTCCAAATTACCTATGCCTATTCACCGCCGTTTCGGCCGATGACACGCGAGGAGGACGACGCGGTCGTACAGGCGATCAACGCTTCGGGAGCACGCATTCTTTTCGTCGGGCTCGGTTGCCCCAAACAGGAATTCTGGGTAGCGGGCCATCGGGACCGCGTGCAGGCCGTGATGTTGGCGGTCGGCGCGGCTTTCGACTTTCACTCGGCCCGGGTCAAACAGGCCCCGCAATGGATGCAGCGGTGCGGTTTGGAATGGCTTTTTCGGCTGCTCATGGACCCGCACCGGTTGTGGAGACGCTATTTCAAGAACAACCCGCGTTTTCTCTGGTTGGTCCTGTGCCAATTGCTGGGGGGAACCGATAACCATCGCGTAAACGCGAATTAGGAATTAACAATGATGGGCGCGCCCTCTCTACAAGAAAATCCCGACAAGATACCCGCAGATTTGTCGGCATCGACTGGGCCTGATCGGACGCAGGCCGGATTGCTTCCTCGTGTCATTCAGTCGACGCGGCCGTGGGCGATGATGTTGCTGCTGGTGATGACCGATCTCTTGAGTCTGGCTGCGGCGTGGGGGATCGGCCTGATCGTCAGGCTCGCCATGCTTGGCCACTTCGATTATCCGCGATACTTACGGTTGTGGCCCGGCTTGTTTATCTGGGTCATGGCGTTTGCGATTCAGGGCCTGTACCGCGGAGCGGGGCTGACGGCGAGAATCTTCCTGACGCCGGTGGAAGAATTGCGACGCACCACGGTGGGCACAACCTGGGCGTTCATGACCGTCGTGGTGGGATTGTATATTCTGCTGGGATACTTGTTCATTTCGCGCCTGATCGTGGGCGTCGCGTGGCTGCTCGCGTTGGTTCTGGTGCCTTGCGGGCGCGCTTGGATGCGGAGTATTTGCTCCCAACGAAGCTGGTGGGGGTCGTCAGTGGTGATTTTTGGCTCGGGGCAGACAGCGCGCCGGGTTGTCGATATCCTGCTGCATCAACCCGAACTCGGATTGAAACCGGTGGCAATTCTGACCGACACCCCTTGCGGCGAGACGCAGATCGAGGGCGTGCCAATTCTGGGCGGGTTGGAACAGGCCCCGCAATTGGGTCGGACGCGCGGGATCCCCTATTGCATCGTGGCTCTGGACGAAGGTTCCAACAAACGAATGTTTGATATCCATCAGGAATATGGCGATTGCTTCCCGCACATGATGGTGATCCCGGACCTGGCCGGTCTGGCGAGCCTGTGGATCGTGGCGCGGGATGTGGGGGGCATTCTGGGTCTGGAGATCCGCCACAATCTGCTGATCGCCAGCAACCGTTGGGTCAAGCGCACGCTCGACCTGATGGTGGCGATCCCATTGATTATTCTGCTCTCGCCGTTACTCCTGGTACTGATGGCGTGGATTCGGTTGGTCAGCCCGGGAAACCCCGTCTACGGCCAGGAGCGCGAGGGGCTGGAAGGCCGCCCGATCCGGATTTGGAAGCTGCGCACGATGTACATCGACGCCGATAAGCGGCTGGAGAAGCTTTTGGAGCGGGACCCCGAGGCGCGGAACGAATGGCAACGGTATTTCAAGCTGAAGAACGATCCGCGGATTCTCCCCGTTGTGGGAACGTTTTTGCGCAAGTTCAGCCTCGATGAACTTCCCCAACTCTGGAACGTGATCGTGGGCGAGATGAGCATGGTCGGGCCGAGGCCATTCCCGAATTACCATTTGGAAGCGTTCGACGAGAAGTTTCGGACGTTGCGGCACCGCGTGCTGCCGGGAGTCACCGGTCTGTGGCAGGTAACCGCCCGCAGCGAAGGCGATCTGGAGGTCCAACAACGACTGGATACCTATTACATTCGCAACTGGTCCGTGTGGCTGGATCTGTATCTGATGGCGCGGACCTTCTCGGTCGTGGTGCGCGGTCGTGGGGCGTATTGAACGGGAGACACCAGCGGCGTTGAAATCATGATCGCCTCTCGCGCACAACCCGGTGTGGTCCGTCGCTACCTCCAGGGCAATTGGCGGTATTGGCGCGAGATGCGCCGGACCCAGTGGCTGTCCGCCGATGAATTCCAGGCGCGACAGATGGCGCAACTGCGCTGGCTGCTCCGCGACGCCGCGCAGAACGTGCCGTATTACCAGTCGCTGTTCCAAACGCTCGGCGCGACGCCGGATGATTTTCATGAGTTGTCCGATCTCGCCCGTCTTCCCGTGCTGGAGAAACAACAGTTGCGGGAGAATCCGGATCAATTCTTTCATCGCTACAGTGACAAGGACCGCCTCATCGAGGATCACACGAGCGGATCGACGGGCGAACCGTTGCGGTTTTTCCTCACTGCCGAGCAGAAAGCCTGCGAGATGGCGCACTCGATCCGGCTCTGGCGGTGGGCGGGGTATCGCACCGGGGCGCGCATCGCGGCGTTCCGTCATTACATCCCCAAACGTCCAACCGATCCACTGTGGCGTCTGGACTGGCGCACGCGCACGCTGTTTTTCAGCGTGTATGACATGAAGCCCGCCAACCTGCGTGCCTACGTCGAGCAATTCAACCACTACCAACCGGGGTTTGTGCGCGGCTATCCGTCGTCGATCTACATTTTCGCCCAGTTTGCGGCCAGTGAGGGACTCCGCGTGCATGCGCCGCAGGCCGTGCTGTGCTCCAGCGAAACGCTCGCGCCGGAGATGCGGTCGGTCATCGAACGCGTGTTGCAATGTCCCGTGTATGACTGGTGGGGGAGCAACGAGCGCGTGGTCACCGCCTGCCAATGCGAGCGGCGCGGCGTGTTCCACGTCAACGGCGAGGGGGGGATCCTCGAATTGGTGCCGTTGCCGAACGCCACGGGTGACGCCGGCCAGCG
>JBEKLM010000030.1:0-53564 GCA_050010195.1 Verrucomicrobiia bacterium | reverse complement strand
GGTTTCTAAGGTTTGGCGTTCGCGAAACCGTGCCCGGCTCGGCCCAGAACAAAACCTGACCAATGTGAATAATTCTTATGAAAAATGGCTTGCGTCCCCAGAGAACATCTTGACTGTGCTCGCTTCGCCAGTGGCGGGCTTCTAAGGATTCACGTGTTAGGAACTTCAAGACGGAAACACACCTGATCGCGTTGTCGACGGCACGAGTTCTCGACTCAAATTATAAGCCGAAGCGTGAGCCGAACGAGCGCCACAAAATACGGGAAATCTACATGGATGAGCCGAAACATGAGCCGCAGAGGCAAGAATCAGGCTGTGGGTAGTCGCTTCCGCTGCGGTCGTTTGGCTTCGACTGCTGTTGGCTTCAGGTCGATGACGGGCTGACGCCCAGCCGATTGCGCGGTAAGTACCTTCTCCAACAGCGCGCGGAGTTCGGACATCATCTCAGTCGCTTCGATGTTTGACTTGAGGACCGAGTTCGGCAACATGGCCCGCGGTTGTGTGGATTCCGTATTGAACCGAAGGTTCTGTAATCGCTTTTGGAGGTACGCCATCCGCAGATGGCCATAAACCTTCATGGCCAGTGCGCCGCCATCCGCGTGGCCGAGCATCTTGGCGACGGTCGGGATGTCGATTCCCATTTCAATGAGACGGGTGGCGAAGAAGTGCCGCAGATCGTGATGAGTGAGCTTCTGGCAGCCTGCCTCCTTGCAGCAGCGGGCGAGCGTTTCGGGACACTCCATCACTGTCATGAGCCGGTCATCGTTCTTCATCTTGGGCCGCGCGGCGAAGATTTCCTCGATCAACTCGCGTGCTTCAGCCAGCAAGGGAACCCATCGCTCTTTGCCACCTTTGCCGTAGAGCCGAATCATGTTACGCGCGAGGTCCACATCGCGCTTGCGGACGCCCGTGGCCTGCTGCGGATCCGCACCCCCATAGTTGGCGAGCCGACGTACTTCATGTTCGCTATAGCCGCGCGCTTCTTGGAGTCGCGCCCCGGTGTAGGCGAGGAAGCGAATGAGCCAACCGGCGCCGCGACCGCCGTGTCCCACGTTACGACCAGCTTCGGCAAGGATGGCCTGCCATTGTTCATCGTTTGGCAGCGCCAACTGTTTCGGTGGCTGTGCCACGCGCTCAATAACGCGTTTGCCATCGCCGCCCATCGTCGGGTCGCGCGCGATGGCGCCCGCTTCGATGCCAACGATAATCACCCGGCGAAACATGCCGATGGTGTTGTTGTAGGACGTGGCTGAATACTTTTCGTGAAGGCGCTTGGCCCAGTTTAGAATACCGTCGGTGTTCAAATCACGCAGGAGCATTTCTTCAATGCCAGGCCATGTCGCTTTGATACGCCTGATATTGTCGAAGTTGTCGCGCCGCGCCCCAGGACGAAGTTTTACGGCGTTGTTGATGCGACGCTCCAGCACGGCGAGCGCGTCGCCGAACGTTTTGACGTTGGAGAGCGAAGGGTTTGCGCGTTCGGTCTTTTTGCGCTCCTCGGCCTTGATGTCCGGCAACCGCAGCTTGGCGGTCGTTTTCGAGTCGGTATTCGTGGAGACACGAACAATCTTGCCTCCCACACGAAACCGTGCAAATATCTCACCTCGTGGATATGCATTTGTTGACTTGTAACGGAAGAGATACGGAGCGACCTTCGTCCACTTCGATTTCGATGTGCACGGCGGGCTCGTCACCGTCTTTTGTGCCGCTTTCATCTGGCATTAGCTCGCGTAACAGCCAAACTGTGACACAAAACGTGACAACGGTCAATAAAATACTGATCCGCGCCTTGGAAATGTCTATGTTTCCTAAGCAATTTGATTTTTGGAGAGGTACCGAAGTGGCCAAACGGGGCAGACTGTAAATCTGCTGGCTTATGCCTTCGGTGGTTCGAATCCACCCCTCTCCACCATTTTTCCCACAAAGACGCACGCGGGTTCCTTTTCTAGCGGCAACCCGCGTGCCACGGCGCTTGCAGCAAAAAGAGCGTGTCATAAAGACGGTTCCTTGGAAAATTCATCGGGAGCCAGGCGGGCGCCTTCCTGTGGGCCCCGGACACGAATCACAACATTCTCGCCTCCGCGGCGGTCGTTGAGGCGTGATGCCAATTCACTGCCTTGATTTTCCCGGCGGTCGCTTTTGACGAGAGAGACTTACGCGGCACTGCCTTTCTTCGTTTGGGCAGTTCTATAGCGCCCTCGCGCGGCACCCAGTATCGCTCCCAGTTGTAAACGACCTCAGCCATAGCGCTAGGGCTGAGGCTACATCCTGAAGCTCCCCAGCGCAATAAAACAGCGATGAGGGGGGGATCGTCGCTTCAGATTCGATGTCGGTGCATCCACCATGGAAACATGTCTGGACAGGCGACATGGGATTGTGTATAGTCGGGGTGGTTTGGAGTTCTTTGAAATACGAACGGGTTGGTACGAACGTTCAGGGTTCTGGGTTCATGGTTCAGAGTTGGAGGGGGGACGGCGGTTCACCCCCGACATCGGATGTCGGGGCGGGGCGCTGTGGCTGCAGTGCGACGGTAGCCAGACGGCCGGTCCGCGGTCGGCGCCTGCGGCTACAAGGGGGAAATGGATGGACGGGCGACCAGTCCGCGTACAGGGTACGCGGCTACAATGCGGGGAGGGGGTGCCCTCGAAATGTTAAATCTGCAAAACGAAGCCGATTTGTCAGGGTGTTATGGCTTTCGGATTAGCTTGAGGGACAAGCGGTTAGAAATCCAAGTGAGACAGTTTTTCAATTGGCTTCGTTTGTCAAAAAATGGCTTCGTTTGGGGGGTGCGCAAGCGTTTGGGGGGCTGTTTGCGCCGTCCGCACGCACTCGGCGCGTCTCGTCGGACTCGGCTTGGGTGCGAAACGGCGTTGAAAAGGGTCTGAGACGCGGTTTGCGGCGGGGCGGGGGAAGAGCTACAATCAGGGGCTGTGCGAGTTCGAGTCCATCTCCTGGTTGCGGTGTGGCTGGCGACGAACGGTCTTGTCCCGTTACCGTCATGTCGCGCGGTCTTGTTCGAATCCACCGGTGATCCCGGCTTCAACACGTCGGCGCCGGGCGGCTCGCTCTCGGGCAGCGGCTGGCAGTACGAAGGCCAGTGGAACACCGAGAACGGGAATTTCCTCGGCACGCCGGTAGCCCCGATGTTTTTTCTCGCGGCCAAGCACGTCGGCGGCGCGGCGGGTGACGTGTTCGTGTTGAATGGGTTCGCCTACCACACCGTGGCGTCTTCAAATTGCCCGAATTGCGATCTGATCCTCTGGCAGACAGCGGAGACATTTCCAACCTATGCTCCGCTGTACACGGCGATCGCCGAAGTCGGGAAAGATTGCGTCGTTTTCGGGCGCGGCACGCAGCGGGGTGTCGCCGTGACGGTGACCAACGCCGTTTATCCAAACGGCGAATTGAAAGGCTGGCTATGGGGCGCCAGCGACGGCGTCGAGCGGTGGGGCCAGAACGTTGTCTCGGACGTGTACACGGACCAAACCGACGGGGAAATGCTTCAGGCGTTTTTCGAGCGGAATCAAGGTGGCGCCAACGAATGCGACCTGTCCGACGGCGATTCCAGCGGCGGAATGTTTATTCAGAATGGTTCGACGTGGGAACTGGCGGGTATCCATCACGGCGTGGACGGCCCGTTCAGCAACAGCACGGCGAACACCCAGTTCGATGCGGCCCTCCTGGACATCGGCGGCTTGTATGTTCAAGGCGTCACCAATTGGGTATTCGTTCCCCAGCAATCGGTTGATACGCCTGGCTCGTTCTACAGCACGCGCGTGTCGGCGAACCTTGGTTGGATCGATAGAGTGATCAACGCGGCTTCGCCCGTGGCCCCGGTGGCCAGTTTTTCGGCGACGCCGACCAACGGGGCGTGGCCGCTCGCCGTGACATTTACCGACACATCGACGGGCACGCTCGCGAATCGATTCTGGGATTTTGGCAACGGTTCGACCACCAATACCACGGCCAATATCCTGACGTATACCTACGGAGGATCGGGCACCAACACGGTCAGCCTGACCGTGAGCGGGCCCGCGGGAACCAGCTCTGTCACGCTCACAAACTACATTGTAGTTGGCAACGAAGAGGCGCCGGCCACACCCGCCGATCTGGCCATAGCCTTTGTCTCAGCCGACGAGATCGACCTCAATTGGATGGCATCGACAAATGCCGGCGATTTGGATTTCGTCGGTTACGAGGTGTTTCGTAATGGAACGCAAGTGGGCGCCACCGTGGATACGAACTTCTCGGATACAGGTTTGGCGCCAAGTTCCAACTATTGTTATGAGGTCGTGGCGTATAATAGCCAGAGGACCATGTCGCCTCCGAGCGCGCCGGTCTGCACGAACACATTCGCGACGCCCGGTTCGCTGCTGGGTGCGTACAACGGCCTGATCATTCAGACAAATGCGCCGTCAGACGCAACTTCGGGAAACATCCAGCTAGTGCTTTCCAAGACCGGAACATTTTCGGCGAAAGTAACCATGGGCGGCGCAAAATCGAGCTTCCGCGGGCAGTTCGACGCGAGCGGCAACTCGAACAACACGGTCACGCCGCATGGATTGAACCAACTGCAAGTGAGTCTGCACCTCGATCTCGAAAATCAAACCGACCAAATCACGGGGACCGTGTCGGATGGCACGTTCACGTCCGTCCTTCTCGCCGATCGCGCGGTGTTCAGCAGCAAAAATCCATGCCCGTGGGCCGGCCAATACACCGTGGTATTCGAACCGCCAGCGAGCAGCGACACGAACCTTCCGTCGGGCTCAGGCAACGCGACCTTTGCGGTGGCGACCTCCGGAGCCGCCCGCATGAGCGGTGTTCTGGCGGACGGGACGAAGATCGGTATCAGTGCTCCCGTTTCGGGGCAGGGAACATGGCCGCTGTACGAGGCGCTCTACAAGAACCAGGGTTCGTGCATCGGCTGGATGACGTTCGACACCAACAACACGCTTTCCGCGACCGTGGATTGGTATCGTCCGGCGATGCCGAAAAGCCGTTCCTTTCCGCTCGGATTCTCGACCACGGTCACCCTGACAGGTCAGTGAACCACGGTCGGCTTCCGCACAACTCCGCAACACATGGCCCCCAACGCCCACAGCAGGCTCGCGGCGACAAGCGCAATTGTGGAAGGTTCGGGAATATCATTCGCCATAACTTCGCCGATGAGCTCCGGTGCTTTGAGGCTCGTCCCGTATTGGAAGGTGACCTTCGAGATCTCCGAAAGGGAAAAGTCGTCCGGCAAGCCGGAGAATGTGAACACGACGGAATTCTGGATCAACGCCTGGTTCTTGATGTTGCCACGATTGTCGACGCCAAGATCGTCGAGAGTGGTGATTCCAAACGATATGCCGGCGAACGATGCGAACCCCTTGACCTTCCCGCCAGGGAAGAGATTTTTCGTGCTAAACCATTTCAGGCTGGTGCTGGAAATACCCTCGTCCGTCTCATTCGGGGCGCGGGCCAAATCGTTCCGATAGGCCCACTCCGACCCAACATCGCCGACGAACCCAAGCGGCAAGCGCTGGGCGATGATTGAACTCCCAGACGCAAGTTCCGCCGACTCGGGTGTCAGCTTCGGGTCTCCATGGATCGTGAAAAAGATTCCGGTGAGAATGTCATTGGCATTGACGGGGTCGAACGTGCCGGTATTGGAGAGTGTGACGATCAGGTCGAGATTCGAGACGCTGAACGTGGCCGAGGCGTCCAATGTCTCGCCGCGTTCATCCCCGGGGCCCGAGCCCGTGACGGTTTGACCGCGCGCTGTGGCGCCAATTGTAACGATTCCGAATACAGCTACTACACTCGCAATAATCCTCATGCTCTGATGTCTCCCCGTATGACGACATCCCCAACGTCTCAGCGCCCTAGAGAGCACCAACCGGGCCACAATCACGACAAGGCGCGATGACGCAACCCGTTGCAGGCCAATGAAAATAAGGCTAGTAAGACGATATGCGCAGGGCCGTCAGCCCCCGGTTGACGCCGGATTTCAAAATAATGAAGGATGTTGGAGAGAGCGCCGCGCCGCCCGCCATCACACCGGACCGGGCACGCGTGGCGGGAAGGCCGTCGGAAGTGCGATCCACGGGCTTGTTCATGGCGTGCCACCAGCGAGTTGGCCAAAGATTTTCCTTGCGGGCGCACCGCCCGGCCCTACGATGCACACAGGACGCGGTATTGCCAGCGCGTGACACCATGCCACATCTGTTCGACATACTGAAACTGCGCGGCCTGACCCTCCGGAACCGGATCGCCGTCTCCCCGATGTGCATGTATTCCAGCGACGACGGGTTTGCCAACGACTGGCACCTCGTGCATCTCGGCAGCCGGGCCTGCGGCGGCGCTGCGCTGGTCATCGCCGAGGCCACCGCCGTCGAGCCCGACGGCCGCATTTCACCCGGCGACCTCGGGTTGTGGAAGGACGACCATATCGAGTTCCTGAAACGCATCACGACGTTCATCAAGTCCCAGGGCGCCGCGCCCGGCATCCAACTCGCCCACGCGGGCCGCAAAGCCAGCACGTACTCGCCGCACGTGCGCTCGCAGAAAGGGTATGTTCCGATAGGGCAGGGCGGCTGGAAGCCGGTGGCCCCCAGCCCGATCCCGTTCGATCCCACCGCGCCCGTGCCGGAAGAGCTGACGACCGACGGCATCCAGCGCGTCATCCACGAATTCGTCGAAGCCGCCTCTCGCGCCCTGGCGGCGGGGTTTGAAGTGGTCGAGATCCACTCCGCCCATGGCTATCTGCTCCACGAATTTCTCTCGCCCCTCTCGAATCATCGCCACGACAATTACGGCGGCTCGTTCGAAAATCGCACCCGACTCGTGCGCGACGTTGTTTCCGCCTTGCGGAAGGTCTGGCCCGACGAAAGGCCGCTCTTCCTGCGCATCTCCGCCACCGATTGGAAAGAGCCCGATGGCTGGACCGCCGAGCAATCGGTCGACCTCGCGAAAGCGGTGAAAGGACTCGGCGTTGACCTGATCGACTGTTCGTCCGGCGGCCTGGTGCCCGACGCCAAAGTCCCGGCCACCCCCGGGTATCAGGTTCCCTTCGCCGAAAAAATCCGCCGCGAAGCCGGCATCGCCACCGGTGCGGTCGGGCTCATCACGGCCACCGGACAAGCCGACCACATCATCCGTACCGGACAAGCCGACATGGTTCTTCTCGCCCGCCAGTTCCTGCGCGACCCGTATTTCCCCCTCCACGCCGCTGCCGAACTGCACCTCGATATCCCCTGGCCCAAACAATACGAACGCGCCAAGGGAAAATAGCGGCGGCGTTCCGTCGCACCCAACCCCATCATCCCGTCTTTCCGCTTGCAGCGCCATCCGCCCGGGAGTAGTTTCGGGCCGGCGTGAGTTGGGGCGAGTCCCGCTATCCGAATGAAGAAATCCGGTCAAACCACGGGAATTATCACGGACGTGCGTTCGATTTCGTTCATTGTGCCCGCGTGGAACGAAGAGTCGGTCCTCGGGCCGACGATCGACGCGATTAAAAACTCCACACGCCAACTCCCCGTCACCAGCGAGATCATCGTGGTCGATGACAGTTCGACGGACCAGACCGCGGACATCGCGGTCGAACACGGAGCGCGCGTGGTGCGCGTCCAACACCGGCAAATTGCTGCGACCCGCAACGCGGGCGCCCTCCAGGCCCACGGGGACATGTTGTTCTTCGTGGATGCGGACACGCTCATTACCGAAGCCGTCGTGAAAGCCGCGCTCCAATCCATCCAGTCTGGCGCGGTGGGCGGCGGCTGCCGGTTTCGGTTCGACGGTCGAATCCCGTTGTATGCCCGCGTGCTCGAAGCGGTGGCCGTGAGGCTCTATCGGTTCGCCGGCCTCGCCGCGGGTTGTTTCCTCTTTTGCACGCGTGAGGCGTTCGAGGCCGTGAACGGATTCGATACGCAACTCTACGCCGCCGAAGAAGGCGCGATGAGTCTCGCATTGCGGCGGCAGGGGCGATTCGTCATTCTGCACGAATGCGTGACCACCTCGGGCCGGAAACTGCGGACCTGTTCGGTACGCGAAATCGTCACGCCGATCGCGCGCATCATCCTCCACGGCCGTCGCTACCTCCGCAATCGCCACGGTATGGAGATCTGGTACGGAGACCGCCGTCCCGACCACAATTGATGGGAAATGAAAATGGAAACACCGACACCGATGCTCGCCATCCCTCACTTCGCCAAACGGTGGCCTCTCGTGCTGCTCCTCGCCGCATTGACGGTGGTTTTCAGCACCGGCTGTCAATCGATGCATTGTTATACCTGCCCCGATGCCCGGAATCGAGCGGCCCACGAGGCACAGGCCTGACAGGGTCGCAAAATCGACTCGTTGCATTTCTGGCTCGCTTTTTCCACAAACGTTCGCATATCATCTTCGCACGAGACTGCATCAAATGAAGAAGGAACGATGCCAATATCATTCGTGCGGGACGACGTTCGACGTACGGTCCACACAACCGTGACCGGTGCCGTCCATGTCGCTGATATCATCGGCCATTTCGACACCGCCCGTCACGGGCAAACCCTCGACTACACCGAACTGATCGACGCGCGCGGCGTCACCAAGCCATACCTTACCGCCGCTGACATTTGGCGGGCCGCGACGTTGGTGCGGAACTCCCCGGTGATACAGAAATTCGGCCGGCGCGCCGTGATCGTGGATGGTGATGTGACGTATGGGCTGACGCGCATGTTTGCGTCGTTGCTGGCGGATCACTTTCCGATCGAGGTGTTCCGAGATCGGAATGCGGCGGAGGATTGGCTCGGGAGCCGATTTCCCGTAGCCGGCAACGATTGAAGCCGCACGGCGCGCCAGTTCCACGGCAGTTTGGCGACCGTACGAGGCGCATTGCCGCTGCGTCCGTCGCTGGTCGCCCCGAGTTCGCGGTTGACCCCGCTGTCCTCGCCCGCTACGATACCGCGCGGTCGGGAAATCTTTGACGGGAGCTACTTTCATGTCAGGCATGGATATCACGTCGTTGCAGAAGGCAGGCCGCACGTTCAAGCCGTCTGCGGCGTTCGCCAAGCAGGCCCACGTCAATTCGCTCGCGCAGTATCGCAAGCTCTACACGGAATCGATCAAGTCGCCAAAGTCGTTCTGGTCGCGCATGGCGAAGGAACTCCACTGGTTCAAGCCGTGGAAGAAACTCCTGGAGTGGGACGAACCGTTCGCAAAATGGTTCATCGGCGGAAAGATCAATCTCTCGTACAATTGCCTCGACCGCCATCTTGATGGCCCGCGTCGCAACAAGGCCGCGATCATCTGGGAGGGCGAACCCGCCGGCTTCGGCAATCCCGGCGAAACGCGCGTGCTCACCTATACCGATCTCCACCGTGAGACGTGCCGGTTCGCCAACGTGCTCAAGCGCAACGGCATCGTCAAGGGCGACCGCATCATCATCTACATGCCGATGGTTCCCGAGGCCGCCATCGCCATGCTCGCCTGCGCCCGCATCGGGGCGACGCACTCGGTCGTCTTCGGCGGATTCAGCGCGCAGTCGCTCATCGATCGCATCCACGACTGCGGCGCGAGGATGGTCATCACCGCCGACGGCGGCTATCGTCGCGGGCAGATCGTCCCCTTGAAGAAGAACGTGGACGACGCGTTGCAGCAATGTCCAGAAGTTCAGCGCGTGATCGTCTTGCGCCGCGCCAACAACGAAATCCACATCCAGGAGGGGCGCGATGTGTGGTGGCACCGCGAGTTGGAATACGTCGACACGAATTGCCCCGCCGACAAGCTCGACAGTGAGCATCCGCTGTTCATCCTCTACACCAGCGGCAGCACGGGCAAACCCAAGGGCGTGCTGCATTCCACGGCTGGCTATCTCCTCGGCGTGTATCTCACCACCAAATACGTCTTCGATTTGAAAGAGCAGGACACGTTTTGGTGCACCGCGGACATCGGCTGGGTCACCGGCCACAGTTATTCCGTCTACGGCGCGCTGGCCAACGGCGCGACCACCCTTATGTACGAGGGCGCACCCAACTGGCCCGAGCCCGACCGATTCTGGCGCATCATCGACAAGTACAAGGTCACCATTCTCTATACCGCGCCGACCGCCATCCGCGCGTTCATGCGCTGGGGCGATCAATGGCCGAACAAACACGACCTCCAGTCGCTCCGTCTGCTCGGGACCGTCGGCGAGCCGATCAATCCCGAGGCGTGGATGTGGTATTACAATGTCATCGGCCACAAACGCTGCCCGATTGTGGACACGTGGTGGCAGACGGAGACAGGCTCGATCATGATTACGCCGCTGCCCGGCGCGGTCCCGACAAAACCCGGCAGCGGCACCCTGCCGTTCTTCGGCGTCGATGTCGCGGTCGTGAACAAGGAAGGCAAGGAGCTTCCGCCGAATGTCGGCGGCTTTCTGGTCATTCGCCGGCCCTGGCCGGCCATGCTGCGCACCATCTACGGCGACCCCGACCGGTACAAAACACAGTATTGGAGCGAAATCCCGCACGTGTATTTTACGGGCGATGGCTGCCGCCGCGACAAGGACGGTTATTTCTGGATCGTCGGTCGCATCGATGATGTGCTCAACGTCGCCGGCCACCGCATCGGCACCGCCGAGGTCGAAAGCGCGCTCGTGTCCCACCCGAAGGTCGCCGAAGCCGCGGTCGTCGGTCGTCCCGACGCGCTGAAAGGCCAGGCCCTCGTCGCGTTCGTCACCCCGCGCAGCGGGGTCAAAGCCACGCCGGAATTGAAGGATGAACTCCGCGCCCATGTCGCCACACAGATCGGCTCGCTCGCCAAACCCGACGACATCCGTTTCACGGATGCGCTCCCCAAAACCCGCAGCGGAAAAATCATGCGCCGACTGCTGAAAGAAATCGCCGCCGGCGGCGACGTCAAAGGCGACACCACCACCCTCGAAGATTTCTCCGTACTGGTGAAGCTCCGCGTGGACGACGAGTGAGCTTCGACACCGTTGTGCGCGGGTCTCATGACCGCGCACAATTCTCGGACCGCAAGGTCTCCCGTATCTATCCACCCCGAGAATTGGCTCCGTTTTTGGCTTCGTTCTTCTCACTTTTCAATGCCGGCTTGGTCAAAATTGGGTTCGTTTGGTAATTTTCCCCCGGCGCCCCCTCACTGCGACAGTTGGACCGCCAACGGCGGCGGCACCAACTCTCCCTTGCGCCGTCGTTGCACCCGCTCCAGTTGGTTCATTGCCCGATATAACTGCCGCTCCAGGTTCGCCTCATACCGCACGATCTTCTCCGCGACCGCCGCTTCCGGCAAAAACGCCGCCGCCTCCAGAGCCTGCGCCTCGTGTTCCTCCCGCTCCGCCACGACAGCAAACCTGGCTTGGCACCGGGCCAGCTCGCTCTCGACGAAACTCAGCACCAACTCCTGCTCTTTCGTTTGCACCGCCTCGTCACTCAAACCTTCCGCGCCGCTCCGCGCCGCCTCCCGCGCCTTCTGCAGCGCGATGCTGATCGCATTCGGCTCGCCCGCGAACGCATCCTTCACGCGTTCCTCGGCCACCTCGGTCAGTTTGCCGTCCTTCTGGACGTCCTCGCGCACCCTCTTCAAAATGTGCTGCAAATACGCCAATCCATGCGTACTCGACTCCGCCTGCCCCGTCTGCACCGCGATCTGCAATTGCAACGGCGTGATCTGCTCGCGTTCCCGTCGTGTCTGGTCCACCGACCGCGTGATTTCGCCCCGCTCCGCGATGAGCACCCGATGCAACCGCCAGTAGCTCGTCGCGATCCGCTCCACCAACATTTCTTCCATCGGCCCCTCCGGCGCGTAGTAATCACAATATCGACGGCAGATCGCGTGAAACTCGCGCTCTTCCTCCCCGTCAAGCCGGCCCCGCAACACCACCTCGCGCGCCAGCATCCCGTGCTTCAGCGCATTCAGCCGCGAAAACGCCTTCCCATGCCCCGTTCTCGGCCCCGTGGACTTCAACGCATTGCTCCGATTCGACTCAATTTGCCGTACCGAACTTGTCTCTTTCATGTTTTCCGTCCTTTCCTGACCCGAAAGTCTGGCACATTTCCGAAAAACCCGTGAATGAGCTTTGGAAGGTTTGGAAGGTTTGGAAGCTTTTCTTTGCCGAAGTGCCGATTTTTCACCCCAAGACCCCAGCATCGACCCCCCTTGCATGGCCATTTCATCTGTTGGAGGGCGAACGTCCCCGTGAGCCACTTTCGATTTGTAACCGCACGGGTCTGCCGGAGTTCGTCATCCTGAGCTGTCGCGACCCCCTTGTCCACAAACTCATTCTGTGGAGACACAATGCGATCGCTCATCGTGGATACGAAATCGCCAAGGGCAACAGGCAAGTCTTGGACAATTCCCCATTTACAGGGGATGACTGGGTGACTCTCATTGATCGGTCGTTTGATATCCTTAATCGGTACGCGTTTCTGTTTGACGCGCGTTCATATTCCGTAAAGCTCATTGGAGAAGACGACTACAAGGATCTATTCCATTTTCTGAGGCTGGGCTTGAAGAAGCACGACGAAGACTTGGACCGCGAGATTCGCGGTCTTGTTTAGTGATCGTCAGTTTTGCGTGTTTTGAATAACTGCGCCGCCAGCATGACATCACAATCTCTCGTTCGGGCTGGTGTTGGATGCGATCCAATTGACCAACAGGAAGGTGCAGGCGAAATAGCAGAACACGCCGTACAGCGTGTCGCTCGCTGAGTGGGAATTTCGGTCGATCGCGACGAAGACATTCACACAGAAGGCGGCGGCGAACAGGACCACGAGGAACCCCTGCCAGGAAACCGGCCGGTAGACCCAACCGAAGCGTTTGAACCAGTACTGTTTCATGGTGTTACTTTGCCATGCAAAGTAACCACCGGCAAGTCAAAAATCATTCCGTGCTGTGACTGGTTCCCGGACCCCGTTTACGCCTTATCGCAGCACTTGCATTTTCCGGTACACGTCAGCTTCATACCGATGAGAACCAGGAGAATGGGCCAGACGACCTCGACGGCTCTTTGGCTGAACACGTTGAAGGCGCCCAACAGGAATGTGAGGCCGATTAACGCGATGAACAACCCCACCACTTTGTGACACTGACAGGAACAAGAACATTTCTTCTCGGACGCTTGCGGTGTTTCCATGGTAACTCCTTTCAACAGGATGATTGTTGTAACAGTTCGTTCCCCGTAAAACCGCCCGCTCGCACCATGCTACCGGCTTTCGACCTTTGCCTCAAGCCGAAATTTCGTCTGTGCCGTGACGACGGTCGTCAGGGTTCTACCTGGCTGGCTTCCTGTCCATCCACTTCTCCACGATTGTCGGCGCAAATGACTGCAACCGATCCAACGCCTCCGACGGCTCACGGGCCACGATCAACTGGGACAACTGTTCGGCGCGCAGAAACCGTGACTCGGTCATGTGCGCCAGGAATTTCAGGAGCGGATCGTAATAGCCGTTCACATTGAGAAGCGCGCAGGGTTTCGTGTGCAACCCAAGCTGCATCCACACGAAGGCCTCGATGATTTCCTCCAGCGTGCCGACGCCGCCGGGCAACGCCAGAAAACCGTCCGCCAACGCTGCCATCTTGGCCTTGCGTTCGTGCATCGTGGCGACGACGTGTTGTTCCGTCAGCCCGTTGTGGCCGACCTCTTTTTGAACCAGATGATCGGGAATCACTCCGACCGCGCGCCCGCCCGCGGCCAGTACCGCATCCGCCACCACGCCCATCAAACCAACGTTCCCGCCGCCATACACGAGGGTGATGCCGCGCTTCGCGAGCAAAGTTCCGATGTCCCGCGCCGCACGCGTAAACGCCGTGTCATTCCCCGGACTCGAACCACAATACACACAAATCGAGGTCACGTGTTTCAGACTAACGAGTAATCCCGTTGGCCGCAAGTCGCGACCTTGCCCCGTCATTCCAACCGCCCCTGTTCCTTTAGCACTTCGCGGAAACTGTGGCCGTATCAGAGCGCCGCGGACACAGCGTGGGGCAGCGTGTGGAGGTGATGTTGGTGGTGCGCGGCCTGTTCGAAACACGCCAGTGCTTCCTGGTAGCGTTCGAGGCGGTTGAGGACGTTGCCCTTGCCGACGTAGGCATCAGCATGCGAGTCGTCGATCCCCAGGGCGCGCTCGTAACTGGCCAGCGCCTCGTCGAGCCGGCCGAGACGCTCGAGCGCCACGCCCTTCTTGATGAACGCGTTGGCGATGTTCCCATCGATGGCGATGGCCTGTTCAAAACAGGCGAGTGCGTCAACCGCGTGTCGCTGCTCGAGCAGGGCCTGACCGCGGGCGAGCAGGATGGCCACGTGGGGTGTGGTGTCCGGCGCGCGCGCCGCTGCGGGAAGGGGGCATTTGAAAACCGCGGGCAATTGGCCCTGGTCGCGGAGCTTGCGCAGCAATGAGGATGCATAGTACGCCATGCCGAGGGTGGCGACGGCGACGACCGCACCGAGCGCGACGAGCAGGTGGCGCAGGGATTCGATGCGCTGCCCGTAGCGTTGCGCTGCCGCCGCGGATTGCTGGCGGGCTTCCTCCACCGCCTGCAAGGTGGCGCGTTGCTGGGTCTGTAGTTGCTGAACGGCCTGGAGCGCGAGGGTCAACGCGGCGGACTTGTCATCGCGGATGCGGGACGCTGCATTGGTGGATGGATTCGTCTCGACGGAAAACACCGGCACAGAGAACACCGTGAACGTACAGACCAGCAGGCCCGTGCGTAAGGCTCCGCGGCAACTACAGCACATCTTCACGAAGGGTTCCCCGAAACCAGAGAATAACGAGAAACCCGCGGGATTTCAACAAGAAATCGTCATTTTTCGGAGTGCGTTCCGGGCGCGGTGACGCGGACGACTTTATTGCGGCTGGTCGCCCCACGAACGATCTCGACGTCCCGACGCTTTACTCCGAGCCACTCCGCGATGGCGTTGACAACGGCCTCATTCGCGCGCCCGTCTTCCGGTGGAGCGGTGACGTACACCTTCAGAGCCCCATCCGCTTGCGGCTGTACCTTGTTCTGTTTGGCGCGGGGGGTGACTCGAACCGCGAATGTGGTGGGGTTATCCATGACAGTTCTGGTTCAGAATGACAAAGTTTGTGTATGATGTCCAACGAATGCAAACCCTGTTCCTCGTTGGCTCGACGGCGGTGGGCAAAAGCACTGTCGCCCTGGAATTGGCCGGGCGACTGGATGCGGAAATTGTGTCGGCTGACTCGATGCAGGTGTATCGCGGGATGGACATCGGGACTGCGAAACCGACGGCTGCGGAACGCGCTCTCGTGCGGCATCATCTGATCGATGTCTGCGAAGTGGGCGATGTGTTCGATGCCAAACAATTTGTGGAGCTGGCGTCCCGGGCGATTGCGGACATTCACTCACGGGGGAAATTGGCGCTCGTGGTCGGCGGAACCGGACTCTACGTGCGCGCCCTCCAACAGGGATTGTTCGAGGGGCCATCGCGCAATCAGGAACTGCGGGCCCGGCTCGAAACGATGACCGCGTCGGAACTATTCGAAGAGCTGCAGCGTTTGGATCCGCAGACGGCGGGGCGCATTGACCAGCACAACCCGCGCCGGCTCGTGCGCGCCCTGGAAGTGTTTCACGAGACGGGCAAGCCGATCAGCGAGCTGCAGACGCAGTGGAATCCGCAACACGCTCCCGTGAACGCTCCGGCTGTCGGACTCACGCGCGCGCGCGCCGATCTGGTGGAGCGCATCGAGCGGCGTATCGACGGGCAGATCGCTGCGGGTTGGGTGGAGGAAGTGCGGCGGTTGCTCGGGCTCGGCCTGGAAAAGAACCCGGCGGCGATGCAGGCGGCGGGGTATCGCGAATTGGTGGCGCACGTCCATGGCATAATTTCCCTCGACAACGCGGTGACGCTGATCAAGACGCGGACCCGTCAACTGGCCAGGCGACAATTGACTTGGTTTCGGCGCGAACGTCAATTACAGTGGATGGAAATCGGGCGCGCGGAACAGCCTTCGGAAACGGCGACGCGCGTCCGTGACGTTTTTCATCAACAGGAGAAAAGTTCGGCACGTTGAAGATGCACGACACGCAGGAGCCGCTCCGCGAGCGCGCGCTCCTCATCGGATTGGAGAGACCGGGCCACGACAAGTGGGCCGTGAAAGATTCCCTCGAAGAGCTTCGCGAACTGGCGGTGTCCGCCGGCGCGGAAGTCCTCGATCTCATCAGCCAGAAACGCGACACCGCAACCGCCGCCACGTTCATTGGCAGCGGCAAAGTGCAGGAGCTGGCCGTCCAATGCCGCGAGACGGGCGCCAACATCGTCATTTTCGATGACGATCTTTCGCCCGCGCAGGGCCGCAACCTCAGCGAAATCCTCGGCCTGAACGTCAAGGTGATCGACCGCACCGAACTCATTCTCGATATCTTCGCGCAACGCGCCCGGACGCGGGAAGGCAAGATCCAGGTCGAGTTGGCGCAATTGCAATACATGCTGCCGCGACTCGCGGGGTTGTGGACGCACTTGTCGCGTCAACGGGCCGGCGTCGGCTCACGCGGTCCTGGCGAGCAACAACTCGAGGTGGACCGCCGTCGCGTACAGGAGAAGATCCATCGCCTGGAGCACGCTCTCGAAGAAGTGCGGAAGAACCGGCGCGTCGAACGCCGCGGGAGGCAGCGCCTGCATTGGCCCATGGTGGCGATCATTGGGTACACGAATTCCGGGAAGAGCACGTTGATGAACGCGCTGACCGGCGCGAATGTGCTGGCCGAGGACAAACTGTTCGCGACACTCGACCCGACGACGCGCAAGTTGCGGATGCCAAACAACCAAAACATTTTGCTGTCCGACACAGTCGGGTTCCTGCGCAAACTCCCGCATCATCTTGTCGAATCCTTCAAAGCCACGCTGGAAGAAGTCGTGGAAGCCGACCTGTTGTTGCACGTGGTCGATGTCAGCCATGCCCAAGCAGCCGAACAGATCGCGGCGGTTGAGATTGTGTTGAAGGACATCGAGGCGTGGGGCAAACCGACCGTGGTCGCGCTCAACAAGATCGATAAACTGCCCGATGGCGCGACGGTGTTGGAGAAGTTTCAGCGCGAATTCGACCACGCCGTGCTGATCTCGGCGAAGGACCGGACGAACTTCGACCAACTGCTCGATGAAATCGCCAACCGACTGGCCGACCGGCGCGTCGACGTGACGCTGTCGATCCCGCATGACCGCGCGAAGACGATCGCGTTGGTGTATCGCAGCGGCTACGTCACGGCGCGCGAGATGAAAGATGGCAACGTGGTGCTGCGGGCGCAAATCCCGAAGGTCCTGGCGGGCGAATTGACGCCGTACGTGATGAAGGAGAGCAAGCGCAAGCGAAAATGACAACGGGAAGACCGGTTCTGCTCGTGCTGGCGGTGCTGTGTTTGATGCTGGAGCCGCTGGCGGCGGAAAGCCCGGCGCCAATCCGTGACTGGGAGTGGATCATCATTCACCACAGCGCTACACGGGTTGGCTCGGCGGCGATTTTTGACGCGGCGCATCGGGCGCGCGGGATGATCAACGGGCTGGCCTACCACTTCGTCATCGACAACGGCACGGACGACAAGCCGGACGGCTACATCGAGACGGGGCCGCGGTGGATTCAGCAAATGCACGGCGGCCATTGTCGCCAGCCCTACATCAACGAGCACGGCATCGGCATTTGCTTGGTCGGCAATTTCTCGGTCGATCAGCCGACGTCGAAGCAGCTCGACTCACTGACGCTTCTCATCCACGGGCTCCAGGAGCAGTTTCATATTCCCGACGATCATGTTCTGGGGCACGGCGAAGTGATCGGTGAATTCAGTGAATGCCCCGGTTCACAGTTCCCGTGGGACGACCTTCACAAACGGCTCGGCACGACCAGTGTGCCGAACGGATCCATTGGCGGCACGAATGTCCCGCCCCGTGATACGCAGGCGCACCGCTAATCGACCATGACCACCTACCTCATTCGGGAGATGCCGGAAGGCGACCGCCCGCGTGAGCGATTGAAGGAGCGGGGCGCGGCGGCGTTGATGGACGCGGAATTGATCGCCATCCTCCTGCGCACGGGCATGAAAGGCACGTCCGCCGTCCAACTCGCCCAGCAACTTCTCGTCGAATTCCGTTCGCTGGACGAACTGGCCCGCGCGTCTGTCGAAGCCATCGCGAAAACCAAGGGCGTCGGTGAAACCAAGGCGATCCAGCTCAAGGCGGCGTTTGAACTGGCGCGACGGTTGAGCGCTTCGTCGCGCGACAAACAGAGGATCATCAGTTCTCCCGAGGACGCCGCCGCGTGCGTGCGCGAAGAGATGCGGACGCTCGACCGTGAAGAGTTTCACGTCCTGCTGCTCAACACGAAGAACGGATTGATCAAGCGCGCGCCGATTTCGCGCGGGTCCCTCAACGCCAGCATCGTCGAGCCGCGCGAAGTGTTCAAGGACGCCATCGCCGCCTCCGCCGCGTCGATGATTCTCGTGCACAATCACCCGAGTGGCGACCCGACGCCCAGCGCCGAGGACATCACGGTGACGAAGCGCCTCGTCAACGCCGGCGAGTTACTCAACATCTCCGTCCTCGACCACATCATCCTCGGCCACCGCACCGCCGGTCGCGACCAGGATTTTGCGAGCTTGAAAGAATTGGGATTGATGTAATCGGGGCCGCTCTTCTCGGCCGTTGCGATGATGGCCCGCTACTGGATCGAGCAAGTCCGGTTGTTGTCGTTGAAGGTGAACGTGTAGCTCCTGGCTGCGGTCGCCGTGTAGTGGAGGTTCCCGGCGTTCACGACGGCGGTGCCGGACGAGCCGGCGACCGCGCCCGGCCCGCGACTTCGCCGCAAGGCGTCCCCCCCGCCAGTCGTTCATCTGGCGATAACAGCAGTACTCCCGGGCTTGTCGTCCGACCTTACGAGAGATTGATTTTCCTCCGCGGACCGCCAAGCGCGCACGTTGACGGCGGAAACCTCCAGGGCCGGGCCTGCGCCGGTTCGCGTGATCCTCGTGGAATGCGCGATGGGTCCCCACGGACACGGCGGGAGGCCGGCCCATTTGTTTAGTCCAATAGCGACGACACCGCCCATGATGATGACAACGACTGCGCACGTCAGTTTACTCGTATTGCTCATATCTCATTCCCTCCACTCGCAGTATTCGGAGGTGGGTTTGGATTCTTCTCGAAGGACAACAGGTCGCCGGGCTGGCATTCCAGAACCTGGCAGAGCCGCTCCAAGGTGCTGAAGCGGACGGCCCTGGCCCGGCCGGTCTTGAGCACGGACAGGTTCTGCGGGGTGATACCAACCAGTTCGGCCAGCGTATTCAGCCGCATCTTTCTTCGGGCGAGCATCACATCGACGTTGACGATAATTGGCACGGGAGTGCTCCTTGCTTGCTCAGATGGTGAGTTCGTTCTCTTCACGCATTTCCGCGGCCATCTCCATGAACCAGGAGATGACGATGATGATCGGCCCGGTGACCAGGCTGTCGGAATGGAATTGGACCGAGAACGGAAGAGTCGCCGGGCTGAGGGAGACGGCCGTGAAGGCCCAGAGGATGTTCGCGCCATACCACAACAGAACGGTGATGCCCAACTGACGGATCTGGCCGGCGCTCTCGGAGGTGAAGATGTCACCACGGCCATAATTGCCCAGGAGCCGGTACAGGTGATAAAAGCCTTTGAAGCCGACCGCGAGCGCGAGCGCGCTGACCACGGCCAATACGAGGCGTGCGGGAACCGTCAACGGAGCCAGCGGGAGGGAGCAGTTGTCAGCAAAACAGATAGAGCCCCGGCCAATGAGGATGAGAGCCATGACGCCGATGAAAACGCACGTAACGATTATCATTCCCACCTGACAGATGACGCGCAGGACATTGCTCACTCGTTTGATCTTCTTAAGCCTTGCTTCGGATTCGGGTTTCATTGTCAGTCGCTCCTTTCAATTAGGTTTGTGTTAACTGAGGCCAATATTATGCCCAATAATACGAATGTCAACATCTTTTTATCGTTTATCATGCGATTTTTACCGAATAAGATGGTGGAGTGTTTAACTCGCTGGGCGTGTGGACGTTGCGATTACGCGACGGTTCGGCCAGATACGCGGGCTCTTAACCCGCTTTGCTGCGGTCGCAGATGCGTTTGTATTCCTCGAGGGCGAAGCGGTCGGTCATGCCGGCGATGTAATCGCAGATGGCGCGGTGGAGGCCGACTTCGCCGAGGCGGCGCTGGGTGCTTTCGCCCATGAGACGCGGGTTGGCGGCGTAGGCGCGAAACAATTCGCCCATCGCTTCGACGGCACGTTCGTGGGGCATGTACTTGATGGGGTTAAAATACAAATTCTTGTAGAGGAAATCGCGCAACTGCTGGTTGGATTTCTTCAATTCCTTGCTGTAGCTGATGAGCGGCTTGCTCAATCGGCGCACGTCGTCGGCACTGGTCACCCCGGCTGCGGCGATGTTGATGTCGCTGGTGGCGATGACATCGCCCACCTCGCGCTCGATGAGTTCGCGAATGGTGAATTCGCGGATCCGCTCGCGATCCATGCCCGGATGCTCGCGGTTGACGCGTTCGAACGTGGTTTGCCAGATGGCGACCTCGCGGAGCTGGTCGAGCGTGATCAGGCCCGAATCCACCCCGTCGTCGATGTCGTGCGAGTAGTAGGTCACTTCGTCGGCGACATTGGCGATCTGGGCTTCGAGCGAGGACGACTGGAAATTGAATTCCTCAAGGTGGGCCGGCTTGTCGAATTGCGTGTAATGTTTCGCCAAGCCTTCGCGCGTCTCCCACGTGAGATTCAGGCCGTTGAACCCCGGATATTTTTCCTCGAGTTCCGTGACGACGCGCAACGATTGCAGGTTGTGCTCGAACCCGCCGTGGTCTTTCATCAACTTGTCGAGCATCTCTTCGCCCGTGTGGCCGAACGGCGGATGCCCGAGGTCGTGCGCGAGCGCGATGCTCTCGGCGAGGTCCTCGTTGAGCCGCAACGCGCGGGCGATGCCGCGGCTGACGCCCGCCACCTCGATGGTGTGCGTGAGACGGGTGCGGAGGTGATCGCCGGTGCCGTTGAGAAAGACCTGGGTCTTGTATTCGAGACGGCGGAACGCGCGGCTGTGGATGATGCGGTCGCGATCCCGTTGAAAATCCGTGCGCAACGTGTGTTTCGGCTCGGGGAAGGCGCGCCCGCGCGAGTCGGCGGACTTCTGCGCGTAGGACGCGAGGGCCTTGTATTCGAGCTGCTCGAGTTCGATGCGGTCGCGCGGCATGGCGATGCCAGTGTCGCAAATCGGCTGGGTTGACGCAAGTGTTTGACCTGCCAGCACGCTGCGGTAATAATGGCGGGAATGAGCTATCGGGACATCAACTTCACGGCGGGTACCAACGGCGACTGAAACTATCATGTTCAAGATTACAGAACTCCCCAGCGGCGTACGCGTGGCCACGGCGGAAATGGCGCACATGGAAAGCGTCTCCCTCGGCGTGTGGGTCGGCGTGGGCGGACGTTACGAACCCGCGCGGCAGAGCGGCGCGTCACACTTCATCGAGCATTTGCTGTTCAAGGGCACACCCCGCCGTAGCGCGAAACAGATCAGCCAGACCGTGGAAGGTATTGGCGGTTATCTCAACGCGTTCACGAGCGAGGAGAACACCTGTTACTACGCAAAAGCGAGCCACGAACACATCGACACGCTTCTCGACGTGCTGACGGACATGTACCTGCATCCGCGGTTCGCCGCCGCCGATATCGACAAGGAGCGGGGCGTCATCAAGGAAGAGTTGCTGATGTACCATGATCAGCCCGATCATTACGTGCACGAGCTGCTGACCGAAACGCTCTGGCCGGAACATCCGCTGGGCCGTTCGCTCACGGGCACCGCGAAAACGCTGGATGCGATGGATCGCCGGGTGCTTCTCGATTTCAAGCGCAGGAAATACGTGGCGGCCAACACCGTCGTGGCCGTCGCCGGACATTGTCAACACGACGACATCGTGCCGCGTGTGGAACGGATGCTGACGCTGCCGCGCAATGGCCGGTCGCCGACGTATGCGCCGGTCGACGAGCAGCAACGGGCGGCCCGGCTGCGGTTCTTCAACAAGAATTGCGAGCAATCCCACTTGGCGATCGGCGTGCGCGGGTATTCGCGCCACGATTCGCGCCGGTACCCGCTGAAAGCCTTGAGCGTGATCCTCGGCGAAAACATGAGTTCCCGCTTGTTTCAGGTGATCCGCGAGCGGCATGGCCTGGCATATTCGATCCAGTCTTCCACGAGTTATTTTGCGGACACGGGCGCGTTGCTGATTTCGGCGGGGTTGGACACGAAGCGATTGCACCGGGCGCTGGCGTTGATTCTCGTGGAGTTGCGGAAGCTTTCGAAGCAGCCGCCGTCGACGGTGGAACTGCAGCGCGCGAAAGATTACGCCATCGGCCAGATGCGCCTCGGTTTGGAAAGCACGGCGAACCGCATGATGTGGCTCGGGGAACATTTGCTGGCGTACGGAACGATCCAGTCTCCGGCCGAAGTCGAGCGGCAGATCGCCGCGGTCACGCCGACGGACGTGCAGACCACGGCTGTGGACCTTTTTCGGAACAACCACCTCAACGTCGCCGTGATTACACCGAGCAAGGACGAGCGCGGCATCAATGCGCTCTTGTCATTCTGAAGATTTCCCAGACCAGCGCGGGCACCGTCCAAACCCATGGCGCGGGAAACTGGCGAAGTTCGTCCAGAATCTTCGTGACCGCGTAAAGATGGCGGATGCGCTCGGGGCGATCATGGTAGTACGTAACGAAGTCGTAGAGCCAGGCGCCCCACAGCGGCCAGACAATCGACCAGGGCAGTTGCGAAAAGGCAACGCAGGCGAGCAAGCCGTAGACGATCAACTCGGTCTTTCGACGAGCCGGCAATTCGCGTAACACCGCCCGACGTTCCTCCACAGCCATCTTGAACCGAAGCTCGAATATCTTCACCGTCAATCCCAACGGTACTCCCGCGGCGATCAGCAGCACCGCACCGAGCCAGGTGCATCCGTGCGGGTCGCCCCAATGAAGTTGCGCGAGGGTCGCGAGCAGAATCGCCACGAAGGCCACATTCATCAGACGCCGACGCGTCCGGTCGTGAGCCTCTTCACTCGGGTCCTGCATACGAGTTGCACCACGCATGCCACCGGGCGCCGCGTCGTTGGGTCGGTTTGACGATGTCATGGAATTCGTGCGCTATGGTAAGATGCGGGGCGAGCGTGAGCAATCATCCTTTGATTGAACTTCGGCCGTGGCGTGATCCGGGCGACGTGTTTGCGGAGTACGCAACGCGCCCGCATTGCGTGTGGCTGGACACAGCGGTCGGCAAAGGGATTTCCATCCTGGCGGCCGAACCCACGAAGGTCATATCCACGAGTGGCGATCCGTTTTCCGTGCTCGCCGACGAACTTGCCGCACGGCATGTCGTATCCGAACAGCAGTTTCCTGTGGGCGCGGCCATCGGTTACTTCGGTTACGACTTGAAGAATGTCGTGGAGCGCCTGCCGTCGAACGCGGTTGACGATCTGGGACTGCCGCGCTGCTGGTTCGGTTTCTACGACAAGTTGTTGGTGTTCGATCACGAGAAAAAAGCCGTTTGGGAAGTTGGGGGCACACAAGTCGGACGCAAATATCCTGCGGGTTCACGTTCGCACGAACCCGTCTCCGGTTTGGCATCCAACTTCACGCGTGATGCGTATCGCGCGACAGTTCTTCATGCCAAACAATACATCGCGGCGGGAGACGTTTATCAGGTCAACCTTTCCCAGCGTTTTCAGTGCGGCGTAGACGCTTCGGCCACCGAGGTGTATCGGGCGTTGCGCGTGTCAAACCCGGCGCCGTACAGCGCCTATCTCGATATCGGCGAGGCGCAAATCCTGTCCACCTCGCCCGAATGCTTTCTGAATATCCGCGACCGCGACGTGATTACGCGTCCCATCAAGGGCACACGTCTGCGCGGAACGACGCCCCAGGAAGACGCGCGGATTGCGGCCGAGTTGCTCGCCTCGCCAAAGGACAATGCCGAATTGGTGATGATCACCGATTTGGAGCGCAACGATCTCGGGCGCGTGTGTGAATTCGGCAGCGTGCGCGTGAGCGACTTGGTCCGGGTCGAATCGTACGCGACGGTGCATCACCTCGTGTCGACCGTGGAAGGAGTCCTGCGAGGCGATGTAAGCCATGTCGATTGTGTGCGTGCGTGTTTTCCCGGCGGCTCGATCACCGGTGCGCCCAAAATCCGGGCGATGGAAATCATTGATGAATTGGAACCGCAGGCCCGCGGCGTGTATACGGGCGCGATCGGCTTCCTTGGTTTCAACGGACTCACACACCTCAACATCGCCATCCGCACCGTGGTGTATCAGAAGGGCCGATTGACTTTCCACGCCGGTGGGGGCATCGTGTCCGACAGCGAGCCGGACGCCGAATACGAGGAGACGCTCGTGAAAACGCGAGGCATTCTTAATGCGATCGGGCAACTACGTCTACGTTAATGGTGGCCTTGCACCACCGGCAGAAGCCTGCATTTCCGTGTTTGACACAGGGTTTTTGCATGGTGATGGCGTGTTTGAGACCATGCGCGTCTATGGTGGGCGCATTTTTCGGTTCGAGCAACACATGCACCGGCTTTACGCCGGCTTGGAGCGGTTGCGGATCAAACCGCCATTTTCGATACACGACGCGGAGGAACTATTCGCCAGATTATGTGATCGAGAAGTCACCCACGGAGTGGCCCGCATCTATGTGACAAGCGGCGAGCGGGACATCACAGGTTCGGGCGAACTGCGGGGCAATCCTTCGGTCGTCGCTTGGGCGTGGGCAAAGCCGCTGGAGCCAAGTCCCGCGCCGCTACGTGTAATGATCTCCTCGGTTCATCTGGACAGCCATTCTGTGCTTGCGGGAATAAAATCGGCCAATCGCCTGCCGTTCGTGCTGGCCAGCCACGAAGCGGCGCAATCCGGAATGGATGAAGCGCTTCTCCTCAATGAGAAGGGCCATGTTGTTGAGTTGAGCACGGCCAATTTGTTTCTAGCGGATGGTGGACGTCTCCTTACACCTCCACTGGAAGATGGGGCACTGCCGGGTATCACGCGCGCTGTGATCTTGGAACTGGCTAGAAGACTCGGCCTCACGGTTCGCGAGGTGGAGATCAAGTTGTCCGTGTTATCCGAGGCCACTGAGGTGTTTGCGACCAATAGCGTTCGCGAGATCGTGCCGGTGGCTGAGCTGAACGGACGAAACATCCCATCACAGGATGTGGCGTTACGCCTGCGTGAGGCCTATCGACACCTCGTGCAAGAGGAGTGCCTGTAGGTGCAGGCGCGGTTCAGTACGCGCGGGCCATCAAAACGCGTTGGCTCGATGGTTGACCTGTGAGGATGCACGTGCCTTCGCCCCTAGCTTCATCGGGAATCTGGTCGGGGAAGGGGATGCAGCGGATCGAGGTCTCAAAGCGTTTGGACATTTCGTCTTCCTGGTCGTGGTCGCCGGCCCAGTAGACCCACGCGAACCCGCCGTCCTCTTTTGTGAAGAAGTTTTCAAACTCCTCCAATGTATTGATGACGCGGGTGCGCTTGGTGCGGTAAGCACGGGCGCGTTCGAATAACTCGCGCTGCATGGCGTCGAGTGTGGGTTTGATGGACGCGATGGCTTCCGTGCGGGGCAGGAATGTCTTGCGGCGCTTGCGAACGTCCTGCTCGGTCTCGCCTTCTTTCTCCAGCACGAACCGGCGGACCAGACAGAGACTGCCTTTCTCCAAATCTTTCGGGCCAATTTCGATGCGGATCGGCACGCCTTTGGCCTCCCACTCGTAATACTTTGCCCCGGGCATGATGCCGTCGCGGTCATCTAGCTTGACCGCGAGCCCTTGCGACCTGAGTTCCGTGGCGACTTTGTTGGCTTCGTCGAGAACGAGCGCTTTCTCGGCATCATTCTTGAAGATGGGGATCACCACGACATGAATGGGCGCCAGCTTCGGCGGCAACACGAGACCGGTATCGTCGGAATGGGTCATGATGAGCGCGCCGACGAGGCGGGTGGAAACGCCCCAGCTCGTGGCAAACACGTATTCGCGTTTCCCGTCCTTGCTGAGGAACGTCACGTCGGAACTCTTTGCGAAATTCTGGCCCAGGTAATGGCTGGTGCCCATCTGGAGCGCCTTGCCGTCCTGCATCATGCTTTCGATGCAGAGCGTGTCCAGCGCGCCCGCGAACCGCTCGCCGGGCGTCTTGCGTCCCTTGATGACCGGAACCGCGGCGACATTCTCGGCGAAATCGGCATACACCTCGAGCATGCGGTTGGTTTCCTCGATGGCCTCGGCTTCCGTGGCGTGGGCGGTATGACCCTCCTGCCAGAGGAACTCGGCGGTGCGGAGAAACAACCGGGTGCGCATTTCCCAGCGGACGACGTTGGCCCACTGGTTGATGAGGAGCGGCAGGTCGCGATAGCTTTGAATCCAATTCTTGTACTGCGCCCAGATGATCGTCTCGCTGGTGGGACGAATGACGAGCGGCTCGTCGAGTTTGGAATCGGGGTCAACGACCACCTCGCCATCGATGGATTTGAGGCGGTGATGGGTGACAACGGCGCATTCCTTGGCGAAGCCGGCGGCGTGCTGTTCCTCTTTGGTGAGAAACGACAACGGGATGAACAGCGGAAAGTAGGCGTTGACGTGGCCCGTGGCCTTGAAGCGGTCATCCAATTCGCGCTGCATCTTTTCCCAGATGGCGTAGCCGTGGGGTTTGATGACCATGCAACCGCGCACGGGTGAATGCTCGGCGAGGTCGGCGCGTTTGATCACGTCGAGGTACCACTGCGCGTAGTCAGTCGCGCGCGGCGTCACGCTGGCGGTGTCGGCTGTCGGGGTCTTACCGGTTTTTTGCTGATTCATTCGAGATTGTCCTTGTGCGAACGTGATGTCTGTAGCGCAGAGCGGGCGGGAATTCGAGCGGAAAAAGCGGAATTGGACAACGTCCAGCATCACGCCCAGGTTTGGCGCCGTGATACTCTAGTTCGTATTCTTGGCAGGCGGGGTCGTGGCGTCGATTTTGTCCGCAACCTTGCCACCCTGACTCACCGAAAGATTGACGTGCATGCCGCGGTGGAGGTCGCGCAGTTTGGCGGGCTGGCCATTGAGCGTGACCGTCGTTACCTGCATCACGGCAAGAGTGGTGATATTGCCGTTGGGATCGGACACGGTAATTTTGTTGTTGGGCACATCGACGGAGACCAGCTTCATTTCAGTGCCGGGTTTACCCTTCTTGGCAAATGCGGATGGGCATAGAATGGTGAAGACAACCCCCATTGCGATGGCGAGATACGAAATGCGTCGATTCATCCTGTTCCCTTCGGCGACTCCAAAGCATACCGGATGACGGTGCGCGATGCAACCACAGAAAGCTTCGGGTGTTCAATAAATGAGAAAGGTTTTGACGGAGCGGCGTAAAGCTGTATAAGAGAGGAGTGCCCTGAAGGCCTTTCGGGGCAAACAAGGAGGTTTGGGGATGAATGCCGTACTTGCAGCCGGAGGTATCTTGTCGATTTACGCACAAGCGGACCTACCCGGCAAAGTGATCGTGGTCTTGTTGTGCCTTGGCTCGGCCTTTACCTGGTCGGTCATGCTCACCAAGTCGCAACAACTCAGCCGCGCCCGTCGCACGGGGGAGTCCTTCCTCGCGCAATTTCGTCGCGAGCGCGATCCGCTCCACCTGTTCATCAATAATTATGAGGTGGCCGATTGCCCGCTGTACAACATCTATCGCCTGGGCGCGGAAGAGGTGTCGGCGCAATTCGGCAACGGGGGTTCCCTGCGCAAGGTGGCCGGTGGTTACAAGGCGTTTGGCGAAAACGGCCCGGCCACGCTCACAGCGGTCGATTCGGACTTGAGCGTCACGGAGCGGACAGTGGTCAACCTGGACACGCTTCGCGGCGCGCTCGGTCGGGCGATCGACACCGAGGTCATGAGACTGGAATCTCAGGTGAGTGTGCTATCCACAGCGGTAACGGGAGGCCCATTCTTGGGATTACTCGGCAGTTCATGGGGTGTGATGAGCGTGTTTGCGGCGATGGGCGAGTACGGCACGGTGCGCTTGGGGGCCGTCGCGCCGGGCATCTCGGCGGCGTTGCTGGCGACGGTCGTGGGCCTGCTAGTGGCGGTGCCGTCGTTGTTCGCTTACAACTGGCTGGCGCAGCGAATCCGTCACTCGACGATGGAAATGGAGAGCTTCGCCGAAGAGTTCGTGAACGCCATTGAACACAACTACGTGACGAACTGATTCATGAACCGCGGATCGAGAAGGGGCAAACGGTATGGACACCTACCCGAGTTGGGCGAGATCAACGTCATGCCGCTGGTGGACCTGTTCATGCAACTGTTCATCGCGGTCATCATCTTTTTTCCCGTGGTCGAGTACGGGATGAAGATCAATTTGCCGAAGGGGACCACTGACCAGATCAAGCGCGAGCAGACGCGCACGTTGTCGGTCGATCGGCGCGGGAAAATCTACCTCAACGATGTGGCCATCTCGGTGGAACAATTGCGGGCGGACTTGGCGAGGTTGTCCAGGTCGGAGCCGCCGATCACCATCCTCGTCAAGGCGGATGAAGCGAACAATTACGGTGCGGTTATGGAAGTCCTGAAAGAGTTGCACGCGGCGAAAATCGCGTTTGCCCTGCTGACGCAGGAAGAATCGCCGCCGAAGCTTGCCCCGATCCGATCGGGGCTGACCCTGAGATGAGCACGATTGAAAAACGGTTCCGGCGCAATTTTGGTGTTGCATGTTTCGTGCATGCGGCGCTCATCGGGGGAATCATTTGTTTTGAGGGTGCGTTTCACCGGGCGCAGTCCAACGCGCCGATTGCTGCGGAACTGATTACTCCCGCGGATATCCTGGGCGATTTGCCCACCGGGACGGTTAACGGAAGGGGTGCCTACACGGCGCCGCCACCCGAGCCGGCTCACCAGCCGGAAGCGGCTTCCGCTGGCCCGGCGGAAACGACAGCCGCTCCCGTACCACCAACGGCGCCAAAAGTGAAAGCAGCGCCACCGGAAACCACCGGCCCAAATGAAATTGCGGTTCCGAAGAAGCAAGTAGTCAAACAACCGAAGAAACCGTCGGACGTGATGACCAAGGAAGCGGCAATGGGCGACAAGACAGCACAGAAGTCCGCGACAACCGCGAAGAAGGCCGTCGCGACGGCGAAATCGTCAACACAAAGCGGTACGGCCAGCACTGCGGAAAGTGCCGCGTCGATTCGACGGCGTTTCGCCAGCGCACTGGCTTCCGCGGATGGTGGTTCTGACGGCGGCGATAATCGGCCGGCAGGCGGCGGCACCGGGGAATCGAAGTACGGTCGCTTGGGGTCGCCCGACGGAGCGGCGGATGGCATCGCCGGTGGTGTTGGCAAGGGGTCACTGTTCTGGTCCTACTACCTGCACGTTCACGATGTGATGTATGAGGCGTGGGACCAGCCGGGCAAGGCTGTCGATTTCGACAAGAAACTGGTCACGACGATTTTGCTGCGGGTGGCCCGTGATGGACGGATCGACGGCGTTCGTATGCAACACTCATCAGGCAACGAACTGATGGATAATTCGGTCATGGCAGCGGCGCATAGCGTTCCGAAGCTAGATCCCTTGCCCGAGGGACTGGGAGGCGATTTCGCTGAGATTTCTGTCAACTTTCGATTGGAGGGTTAGGACGTGGAGAGCTACTGGAGGATATGGGTTGGTTCGGCAATTTGCACTGCCCTGCTTTGCGGCAGGGTGTTCGCCGCGGATGTGGAGGTAGCCAAAGGCAAACATTCCTTTGGCGTGTCCGGATTCACGGGGGACGCGGCCATCGCGGGGCAGGTGACCGACGTGTTGAAGAATGATTTACGGTTGTCGGGCTACTTCTCACTGGCGCCCGTCAGCGGCGCGGAGTACGTGCAATCGGGCTCGGTGCGCGGGGACCACAACGGCATCGTGGTGGAATGCATGGTGATGCAGCAGGCAACGAAGAAGGTGGCGTTGTCGAAGGCGTATCAGGGGAGCGCGCAGGATCTGCGGCGCGTGGTGCACAAGCTGTCCGACGACATTGTGCAGACCCTGAGCGGGCAGCGAGGCATCGCCCAGACGAAAATCGCGTTTGTGTGGTTGCACAACGGCGCGAAGGAACTGGCCGTGATGGATTACGATGGTTACAACGTGCACCAGCTGACGTACGACCGGTCGATCAGTGTACGCCCGCGCTGGTCGCCCGACGGACGCAAGATGGTGTACACCAGTTACAAGAACGTGTTTCCCGATGTGCTGGAGGTGGATTTGTATACGGGCCAGCGGCGCCGGCTGGCGGCGTACCCGGGGTTGAACACCGGCGCGGTGTTTTCGCCGGATGGGTTGACGATCGCGTTGACGCTCAGCAAGGACGGAAACCCGGAGCTGTACACGATGAATGCGCAGGGCGGAGATTTACGGCGTCTGACGCACACGCGCGCGGGAGAATCGTCGCCGACCTGGTCGCCGGACGGACAGGCCATCGCGTACGTCAGCGACGAGAGCGGGGTGCCGCAGATTTGGGAGATGAACAAGGACGGAGGAGCGGCGTCGCGATTGACGGTGTCGCCGAGCTACAACACGGAGCCGGACTGGTCGCATCCGCCGGCCAACTCGGACATGAAGCCGATGCTGGCGGTGACGTCGCGAGTGGGGGGCAAGTTCCAAATTGGCGTATACGAGAAAGGTTCCGGCGTTGTCACTCCGGTGGCGGCGGACGGCGCGGACAACGAGGATCCCTCGTGGGCGCCGGACGGAAGACATTTGGTGTTTACGAAAACGCAACACTGGCGCTCGCAGTTGTATCTGCTTGACGTTGTCTCCGGCGAGCAAGTACAGTTACCGGTTGTTGAAGGGGGCGCGTCCGAACCCGCGTGGGGACCGTAAGTTCCGGGCGCGAAAAAACGAATTGTTACAAGGAGAATGCCGCACATGAGTCACAAGCTTTTAGCTCGAACCATCTTGGTTGGGTTCATCACAGCAATTTTATCAACCGGTTGCCACCACGGAAACGGAGCCGGTGGCGCTAATGCATCGGCAAACGGCTCGGAGACGTCGGTTCCCGGAATCGGGCCCGGCGGCAGCGCGTCGGATATTAGCCCGCGGCCGGTGATCGGTCCGGGAGGATTACCCGGCGAAGGTCAGTTTGCCGCGGTGTTGTTCGACTTCGACAGCGCCCGGATTCGCCCGAGCGAACAATCGAAATTAGAAGCTGTGGCGGCGTATCTCAAGGCCAATCCGGGCAAGCTGGTGGTTGAGGGACATTGCGATGAACGTGGCACGGCCGAGTACAACCGCGCCCTCGGCGAACGGCGAGCCATTGCGGCCCGTGACGAGCTGGTGAAGCTGGGCGTCGACACGAGTCGGATGTCGACGATCAGCTATGGCAAGGACCGTCCCGCGGACCCGGGGCATGATGAGGCTGCCTGGGGGAAGAACCGCCGGTGCGAATTTGTCGTGGTCACCCAGTAGACAAAAGAGTCTTGCCGGTTGCGTTGACAAGCGTGTTGGCTGCGTGTAGTGTCCAATGGTCAGGAGACCAGCGATAATGTCACTACCACTAGCGATGTTGAGTGATTGGCACGTAATCGTGCTGCTGTTCATTGTCGTGCTATTGTTTGGGGGCAAGAAATTGCCCGAGGTGGCACGCGGGTTGGGCGAAGCCATGCGGGAATTCAAGAAGGCTTCCCGTGACATCCAAGATGACTCGCAGTCGACGGCTAACAGGCAACCGCCACCCGCAGCGCAATCGACTACGACTCCTCCTCCGCAACAACCCTCCGAGCCAAAACACGGCTAGGGCCTTCTCCAGTGCGTCCGTGGTTTTCGAAGAAGAATCCGTCGGACGAGGTTCAGTTGGTGAACGGCGTCTCCCACGATGATGGGGCCTTCAAGACGTTTTGGGAGCATCTGGATGATCTGCGCGGAACCCTGTTCAAGAGCCTGATTGCGCTCGCCATCACGTTTCACGTCGCCCTCGCGTTTGCCAACCGCATCCTGACTGTCATCACCTGGCCGTTGCGGCGGGTCACGGATCATCCCGAGAACTATCTGCTGAGCCTGAATGTTACCGATTCATTTGTGCTCTCGGTGAAACTGGCGTTCTACGTGGGTCTGGTCGCGGCTGCACCCGCCATATTATATTTCATCGGTCAATTCGTCTTGCCCGCGCTTCATCCCAGGGAAAAACGTCTGTTATGGCCGGGCTTTGCCGTCGGCACCTTGTTGTTTATTTGCGGGGCGGTCGGCTGCTTTCTTTTTATCGTCCCGCGGACCTTGTGGGCGTTCATCGAGGCGAGTCATTGGCTGGGGATCGAACCACGGTGGACAATCGACAGCTACATCAGCTTCGTGACGCAGTTCACATTGATGACCGGGCTTACCTTTGAGATTCCGCTCGTGATACTTATTCTGGTGCGGCTCGGAGTGCTTGCCTATGCAACGGTTCGCAAAGGGAGGAAGATATTTATCCTGCTGGCGTTTGTCGTCGCGGCGTTCCTCGCACCACCGGACCCGCTCTCAATGGTACTCATGGCGTTGCCGCTGCTGGTGCTGTTTGAGATCACCATCTGGCTGTCGTGGTTTACGGAGCGGCGGCGGAACGCCAGACGCTAGGACTCGTAAGTCTTGCGAAACTTGACCTTCGGATCTTCCGCCGCGCCTTCCTCCGGCTTGGCGGGCTCCGGGGGTGGCGCCGCTGTCTGTGGCGCCTTGGATTCCTCAACGAACATCAGGCGTAAATCGGTAAGCGTTGCCTGAAGGACCTTGGTCTCGTCCGAGTTGAGGTTGCCGCGGGTTTTGTGCTCCAGCATTTCGAGGGTGTCGATGAACAGGCGGGCAGCGGCCATGTTCTTGTCGGCCTTCCCCGTGGCGGGGTTGGCGAGTTTGCCGAGCGCGATCATCGCCTGGGTGCCGAACAGGCCGACCATGTCGAGGAACCGCAGCGTGTCCTCCGTCGAACCGAGCGTGTCTTGTTGAACTTCCGCCATGATTACTCCTTCTCCTGGGACGGCGTCACGATCACCACGGCGTGTGGCTTGCCGCTGAAGTACTCGTTGGCCACTCGCTTGATGTCATCGAGCGTCACCGCCTGGTACTTGTCATCCGCCGTCTTGAAGAAATCGTAACCGAGTCCCGTCAACTCGTCCAGCCCAACCATCATGCCCAGTTCGGAATTGTCCTGCATGCGGACGCGGCGCTGGCCGATAACGCCGGCTTTGGCGCGAGTGAGCTCCTCGTCGCTCAGGCCGTCGGCCTTCAGTTTTTCCAATTCGGCGAAGATTTCCTTTTCACACTGGCCCACGTTCTGCGGCGTGGTTCCAACGTAAAATGCGAAGTAGCCCGGGTCGAGTCCGACCAATTGATAGGCGCCGACGTAATAACACAACCCGAGTTCGTCACGAATGCGTTGGAAAACCCGCGAGCCAAGCCCTGAGTAGGCTTCGCTCAGCAGTTCCATCGCGAAGCGGTCTTTATTGAACATATCGACGCCGCTATAACCGATGAGCAGGACGGCTTGCTGCTTGGGCACGATCTCGATCTTGCGAGTGTCGGCGGCCAATGTTTCCGGTCCCGAGCGTGGAAACTCGATCTTCACCGATTTCATTCCGCCAAACCGGGCTTCGATCTTTTGGCGTACGTCGTCGGCCTTCACGTTGCCGAAAACGGTGAGGACCATGTTGTTGGGGACGACGAAGCGGCGGTGAAAGTCCACCAGATCGGCCCGCGTGAGTTTCGCCACGGTCTCGGGGCTCCCGAGAATATTCAAATGGTATGGATGTTGCGTGAAGATGGCCTCGCGCAGAACCTGCTGGCCCCGGCGCAGAATCTGGTCCTGCTCCTGCTTGAATTCGGCGATCTGGACGGACCGCTCGCGGGCTAACGGAGAGTCGGGGAACGTCGGGTTTTGCAGTACGTCGGCCAGCACGTCCAGCGTGCGATCCAAATCCTCGCTCAACGATTCCGCGGCGATGTCGAAGCTGTTGTTGCCGGCGATGTAGCTGATCGCACCTCCCGCCGACTCCATCGTTTCCGCGATTTGGTCCGCCGTTCGTGTTGTGGTGCCCTTCAACAGCATTCGGGCGGTCAATTTGCAGACGCCGTTGTTCGTGTCGGTCTCGGCAAGCACGCCGCCCTTCATCAGCGTGTGAATGTTGACCATGGGCAGTTTCGGGTCTTCCCGCACCAGCAAGCGCAGCCCGTTGGGGAACTCGAATTTCTTGATCTCGATTTCCGACTTGGCAGCCGTAGCAGCGGGCGGTTTGGCCAGCGTACCCGGGGGATCGAGAGACGTGACGGTCAGATTATAGTCCGCGAAATATTCTCGAATCACGCGTTGCAGATCGTCGAGCGTCACCTTGCGCAGGTTTTCCAGATAGATTCTGGAATAGTTCGGGTCCCCGAGGAGAAACTCGTTATTGGCGATGTCCGAGGCCTGGCCCGCCATGGTCTTGAGCCCATCAAGGTAATGGCTGGTGCTCAACTTGATGGCTTTTCGCAACTCCTCTTCCGTGACGGGCTGATCGATCAACAGTTTGACCTGTTCCCGAATCGCGGCGATCGCGGCGTCGCGTTTGTCGGGATCGGCACTGGCGCTGATCGTGAAAATGCCTGGATACCCGGGGGTGTAGCTGCCCGCATCGATGCTGTGGACCAAGCCGCGTTTCTGCTGAAGCTCGCGGTAGAGACGCGAGCTCTGGCCCTGGCCGAGCACGATGGCCAGCACGTCGAGCGGAAATACATCCGGATGGGTGACCGACGGCACGTGCCAGGCAAGTCCAATCCTCGAAATCTGGGTGGGCGTTTCCTCGTGTCGCTCGCGCAAACTGAGTTGGGGCGGCTCGGACGGGACGAACGCCGGCTCGACGGCGCCCATGTCGAAGTCTTTTGTCGCGTCGCGGAGTTCCTGTTCGACTTTCGCCGCATCCACGTCTCCGACGATCACGAAGACAATGTTGTTCGGGACGTAGTGCTTCTTGTAGTACGCGACCACGTCGTCGCGGGTGATACGGTTGTAGATGTCCGGGTAGCCGATGACGGGGAACCGGTAGGGATGCGTGGTGTAGGCGGTGGCCCAGAGCATGAGGTTCTCGCGCCGGGCCGGGTCATCGTTGTTCATGGCCATTTCCCGAAGAATGACCTGTTTTTCTTTGACAAGCTCTTGGGGAGAAATGGTCGCGTGCTGCATGCAATCGGCGAGGATATCGACGGCGGTCTGCCAGTGTTCAGACGGGATATTGATGTGGAAAACGGTTTGCTCGAAGGAGGTATAGGCGTTCATCGAGCCGCCGTTACGCTCGACTTCATGGGCAATTTGCGACACGCCGCGCGTGGTCGTGCCTTTGAACAGCATGTGCTCGAGTACGTGCGAGATGCCGGCACCGGTCCATTGGCCTTCGGTGATGCTGCCCGCGCGGACCCAGGCTTGGGCGCTCACAACGGGGGCGCTGTGGTCTTCACGCACGAGCAAGGTGAGGCCGTTGTCAAAAACAACCTTGCGGGCTGGTGCGACGTTGAAGGTTTGGGCGCGGGTCATGATGGCTCCTGTCAGGAAGAGAAGCGACGCGGCCAGCGGGCGCTGCAGGCCATGAAATCGCATGCCGTTTCCGACGCCTAGTTCGCGCCGCCGCTCAATTTCCGTGTGTCGGAGGAGCGGGTTGGGACGGAATGATAGCGGTCAGTTCCGGCCGCAGCGCCCTTGGCCGGGCGGCGGCTGCGGGCACCGGGCGCCGGCTGGTAGGGCTTGACGAAAGCCTCGTCGAAATCGTAACCGCCCTTGAAATCCTCGCGCGTGTCCTGTTCCGTCTTGCCGAGGATGCCTTTATCCACCATCTGGAAGACAATCTCGCCGAAATCCTCACACTGTTTGATCCCCCAGTAACCAAACACGGTCTTGGACATGGGGCCGAATTGATCGAGCGCGTAGCGCCGCAGGCCGTCCAGCAGTTCCTGGCCGCTGACGTGCCGCCCCGCGCCCCGTGTATCTTTCTTGAGCATCTTGATGGTGAAATCCAGTCCCTCGCGGACGAAGTAGTAGGCGTCGCGGTCATATCGTCCATCTCCACGGACGATTTCGTCGACGGCCTCGGCAAAGTTCAACTTTTGCATTAGTGGCCCTTTATCTCCAGTGCGATGCCGGCAACTCTCGGGTGCCGCGCGCGCCATTCCCTGACAGCCATGCCTGTGAGGAGTGCAAACAACAGGAACGCGACAATCAATTGCTCCTCTCTAGTCAGCTTGAACATATACAGTACCAACCAACCTCACAATGACAATATAGCGGAGTTTGTCCGCGGCTCAACTACAATTTGGCACCCGTGTCTGGCGCCCTGGTCCGCACGCGATCCTGGTACGTTGAGAGAATATCGCGGCGACCGAGGATGCCGACGACCTTTCGTGAACCTTTCTGCTCGACCACGACCAGTTCCACTTGCATGGACTGTCGAAGCTTTTGCAGCGCTGAGGCGAGATCCTCATCCGGAGTGACGGTCACGAGGTTTTGCGCCAAGAGGTCTTGCGCAATGACTACGTGCTTGGGAAAGTTGCGTTCCGTGAAGAACAAACGGATATCGTCGAACAGAATCACCCCATATAGTTCCCCTTGCGCGTCCAACACGGGAAACACATGCTGCTTGCTGTCGGCAACCGCATCAAGGATCTCGAGCAGGGGCGCGTCCAGACGCAGCACGGCCAGTTTCTCGAGCTTCGGCATAGCCTCCTGCACGTGGATCCGCTCCAAGAGGTCCACCACATATTCGCCTTCGTGAGCCGGGGAATCTGCCCGTGAGTCAAGCTGCTTTTCGTAAATCGAGATCCGACGCGGTGTGAGGAGGTAAGCCACAGCCGTCGTAAGCATCAGAGGCACCAACAGGCCGTAGCCAGTGGCCATCTCGGAAACCATGATCAGCGTGGCGACGGGCGCTTTCGACACGCCGGCAAAAAAGCCCGCCATGCCGACGAGAACGAACGCCGCTGGTTGCGCGACGACGCCCGGTATCCACGCGTGTAACAGTGTACCCACTGTCCGGCCCAAGCAGGCTCCAATCACCATGGACGGCGCGAATACACCGCCGCTGCCGCCCGAACCAATCGTAACGCCGGTAGCGACGATTTTCAGCACGACGATCATCAGTGCCAGACGCAGCGAGAGCTGGCCGTCAATCGCCAGTTGTGTCCAGCCATAGCCCATTCCGAGCACTTGGGGAACGAAGAATCCGATCGCCCCGACGATCATCCCGCCAAGTGCGGGTTTGATGTGATTGGGGACCGGCAAACGCCGAAAAACCTGATTGCGTACACCATAGAAGAATTTGACGTGAACAACCCCCACGAAAGCACAGAGACCCCCCAGGGCCACGTAGAGCAACAATTCGAGCGGGTGATTGAACTTGAGTTCCGGCACGGTGAAGATCGCGCCCCAACGACGCGACACGGCACAATACACCGAATAGGCCACGATGGAGGACACAAATGACGGGATCAGCGCAGCCGCTTCGAATTCGACGTCGCGGTACAACACTTCCACGACAAAGAACGCCGCGCCCAATGGCGCGCGGAACACGGCGCCCAACCCGCCGGCTGCTCCCGCGAGCATCAGCAGTCGCCGCTCGCGGTCGCCGGCCCTCAGCCATGTCGCCAGCGACGAGCCGAACCCCGCACCGATCTGCGCGATCGGGCCCTCGCGCCCAGCCGAGCCGCCGCTCCCGATGGTCAGGGCCGACGCAATCGTCTTGACTAATGGCACGCGTGCGCGGACGAAACCGTGCATCCGGTGGAATGCGTCAACCATGGCGTCGGTCCCGTGGCCTTCGGCTTCGGGAGCGAAGGTGTAAACGAGCAGGCCCGACAGCAGACCGCCAACGGTCGGTATGAGCAACAACGCCCACCGCCGTGATGGCTCGGTGGCGACCACCGTGGCCGCCTCGCCGCCCGCTTGCGGCATGTGATAGCCGGCGGCGTGCACCATGAAACCCTCGTCGGCCCATCCGAGAAGCACATTAAACAGAAGCGCACCGCAACCGGCAACGATCCCAACCAGCAGACTCAACAGCACAAGACGGCCCGGCAGCAACTGCTTCCGGGTCTCAAATCGATTGAACAGATTCATGCGCAGCATGTAACGCCTACCCCGTTGTGGTCGCGGCCGACCACGGTCCGCCGTCCCCGCGACTAGACATGTCGGTCGTGGTACGCAGCCAGCACGTCGCGGCGATTCAATACACCCACGAGCCGGATCGAGTTCTCCGATTCTACCACCGGCAACTCTTCGAGTCGCTCGGTACGGAATTTCCGCAATACCGCCGCCAGATCGTCATCAAGATTCACAACCGCAAATGTCGGGGAAAGCAAGTCTTGCGCAACCACGGCGTCTGACGGCACGCAGTCCTTGGAATAAAATACGCGGATATTGTGGAACTCAATCACGCCCTGCAGAGTGCCGTCCCCATCGATCACGGGAAACACGAGTTGTTTGGACTTGGAAACCTCCTCGAGAATTTCCGGTAATGGTGTCTCGCGATGGAACGTGAGGGCTTTCTGGCCCTTGGGGAGCGCCTCCTTCACGTGAATACGCTCGAGAGCGGCATTTACGTACTCGCCCTCGTGCGCCGGCGAATCGATTCGCTGGCCGACCTGGCTCCGGTACAGTGTTACTTTCCGCAGCGACAATACATACGCCGTCGCCGTGGCCAACATCAGCGGTACGAGCAGCCCGTACCCCATGGTCATCTCCGAAACCATGATCAGGGCCGAGAGGGGGGTCTTGGCGGTGCCAGCCAAAAATCCGGCCATACCTACCAGGGCAAATGCCGGTAGATTGGGCGCAATGCCCGGCCAGAAGCTGCGCAGCACCAGACCTACCGCCGTGCCCAACATTCCGCCAATGACAACGGTAGGCGCAAACGTCCCGCCGCTGCCGCCGGAGCCGATGGTGAACGAAGTTGCCACGATTTTTGCCAGCGTGATGGTGAGCACGAGGCCGAGTGACAAGCTGCCGGCCATTGCGAGTTGAGACCAGCCATATCCCTGGCCCAGCACTTGTGGCACGAAGAAGCCGATGGCGCCCACAACGAGCCCTCCCAAGGCGGGCTTGATGTAGGCTGGGGTGCGAAGCTTTTTGAAGATGTGCTCTTCCACCCCGTGCATCGTGTACAAGTAAACAATACCGACCAAGGCGCAAAGCATGCCGAGCAGGATGTAAAACGGCAGTTGAAGGACATGCTCGAACGTCAGAGGGGGGACCGTAAAAATCGCACCCCACGTTCCCCTAATTCCACAGTATACGGAATAGGCGGTGATCGAAGCGACGAATGAGGGCACCAACGCCGCCGTCTCGAAGTCCATGTCCCGGTACAATACTTCCGACGCAAACAGCGCGCCGCCCAGGGGGGAACGGAAAATTGCGCCCAAGCCGGCCCCGGCGCCAGCCAGAACCAGAAGGCGGCGCTCCCGGTCTCCCGACTTGAAAAATCCGGCCAGAATTGAAGCGAGACCGGCCCCAACCTGCATGATGGGACCTTCTCGTCCCGCCGAACCACCAGTTCCCAGCGTAAATGCCGTGGCGATGGTTTTCACCAGGGGGATTCGCTTTCGCATCTGTCCACGTTTCCGGTGGAACGCGTCGATCACCGAGTTGGTGCCATGTCCGGCCGCATCCGGTGCCAGCCAGTAGATGGTCAGGCCGGCCAGCAAACCACCCACGGCGGGCATCAGGAACAGCAGCCAGCGATGTGTGGCTTCTCCCGGCATCACCGTGGGACCTTCGGCGCCCGGCAATGGCAACGTATACCCCACCAGACGTGTCAAGAAGAAGGCACTGGAGACATCGAGAATCCACGTGAACAGAAGAGCGCCCAACGCAACTATCACACCGACCAACGCGCTGAGAAGCATGAGTCGCGCCTGATAGTGACGACGCAAGAAATTAACGTATTTGACAAGCAGAGTAATCATCGCGGGCCAAGCGTATCATCCGGCGGCGATGTTGACCAACTTTCCGGGGACGACGATCACTTTCTTCACCTGTTTGCCGACGAGATGTTGTTGGACGTGTGCGTTGGCCAGTGCGAGTTTTTCCAAATCGGCTGACGAGATCTGGGCGGGGACTTCGATCCGATCACGGATCTTGCCGTTGACTTGCAGGATGACGGTAACGTTGTCTTCTTTGAGCAGGGCGTTGTCGTACTTTGGCCAGGGCGCGTAGGCCAGCGATTGGTTGTGGCCGAGTTTTTCCCACAGTTCCTCGGCCAGATGCGGCGCGTAGGGCGCCAACAATAGCACGAACGGCTCAAGGAGCTTGCGCGGACGTTTCTCCTGCGCGGTGACCTCGTTGACGAAGATCATCATCTGGGAAATGGCGGTATTGAACGCCAAAGTGTTCGTGTCCTCACCAACCTTCTTGATGGTGTGATGCAAGACCTTGAGAAGTGTTCCCGCCGGCTCGGTGTCGTCGAGGAGGAGTTTGCCCTCTTCGTCACAGAACAGCCGCCACGCACGACCGAGGAAGCGATAGACGCCCTCCAAGCCTTGCGTGCTCCACGGTTTAGTGGCATCGAGCGGACCCATGAACATTTCGTACATGCGCAGGGCGTCCGCGCCGTAATCGCGCACCACGTCGTCGGGATTGATGACGTTGCTGCCGCCGCGCGATTTACTCATCTTTTGGCCATCTTCGCCGAGGATCATGCCCTGGTTGACGAGGCGCATGAACGGTTCAGGCGTCGAGACGTGGCCGAGGTCGAACAATGCCTTGTGCCAGAAGCGGGAGTAGAGGAGGTGAAGTACCGCGTGTTCCGCGCCGCCGATATACAGATCGACGGGCATCCAGTACTTCTCCTTGTCTTTCGCGACGAAGGCGGTGTCATTGTCCGGATCGATGTAGCGCAGGTAGTACCAGCACGAGCCGGCCCATTGGGGCATCGTGTTCGTCTCGCGTTTCGCCGGGCCGCCGCACTGCGGACACGTCGTGTTGACCCAATCGGTCGCTTTTGCCAGTGGCGGCTCGGCGCTGCCCGACGGTGAGTAGTCCTTCATCTCTGGCAGCTTGAGAGGTAATTCGCTCTCTGGCAACGGAACCGCCCCGTGCTTGTCGCAATGGACGATCGGGATTGGCTCGCCCCAGTAGCGCTGCCGCGAGAACAACCAGTCGCGGAGCTTGTATTGGACGGTCGGTTTGCCGAGGCCCTTTTCCTGGAGCCGCGCGGTGATCTTCTTCTTGGCTTCGGGAGTAGGGAGTCCGGTGATCAAGCCGCTGTTGATGGCGATGCCGTCACCGGTGAAACCGTGGGGATCGATGCCTTCCGGTGGCTGGACAACGATGCGAATCTCCAATCCAAATTTCTTCGCAAACTCGAAATCGCGGGTGTCGTGGGCGGGGACGGCCATGATCGCGCCGGTGCCATAGCCCATCATTACGTAATCGGCGACCCAGATCGGGATTTTCTCGTTGTTGACAGGATTGAGGGCGTAGCCGCCGGTGAAGACACCGGTTTTCTCTTTTTCCAGCGCGGTACGTTCCAATTCGCTCTTACGCGCGGCTTCGGCGCGATAGGCGGTCACAGCCGGCTTCTGCGAGGGTGTTGTGACCTTGTCCACAAATGGATGCTCGGGCGCGAGCACCATGTACGTCGCGCCGTAGAGCGTGTCGGGACGAGTAGTGAAGATTTCGATGGTCAACTCGGAGCCGTCGACCTTGAACTGGACGGATGCGCCTTCGCTGCGGCCGATCCAGTTGCGCTGTTGCTCTTTGATTGAATCGGGCCAGTTCACCAAGTCCAAATCCTTTAACAATCGCTCGGCGTAGGCGGTAATCTTGAGAATCCACTGGCGGAGCGGGCGGCGGACGACGCCCGGATGGCCTTTATCTTTGCAGGTGCCGTCGGTATTGACCTCTTCGTTGGCGAGAACGGCTTTGCAGCCGTCACACCACCACACCGGCACGTGGGATTCGTAGGCGAGGCCCTTCTTGAATAGCTGCAGAAAAATCCACTGGGTCCATTTGTAGTATTCGGGGTCGGTGGTATCGACTTCGCGGTCCCAGTCGTACGAGAAACCGAGCATCTGGACCTGACGACGGAACGTGTCGACATTCTGCTTTGTCGTGATGGCGGGGTGCGTGCCCGTCTTGATGGCGTATTGCTCGGCGGGGAGGCCGAACGCGTCCCAACCCATCGGATGGAGGACGTTGAACCCGCGCATGCGCTGGAAGCGGCAATAGATGTCGGTGGCGGTGTAGCCTTCGGGATGGCCGACGTGGAGGCCCGCGCCGCTGGGGTAGGGGAACATGTCGAGCACGTAGAGTTTTTTCTTCGCCGTGTCTTCGTGGGCGGCGAACGTCTTGTGCTCGGCCCAGTAGCGTTGCCACTTCGGCTCGATCTTATCGAATGGATATTTTTTGCGTAATTCAGGCATGGGAAACGTCGGGACTATATCGGGTGCGCGCCAGCGCCGCAAGTCTTACGCGGGAAGGCTGACGGCGGGTGTTCACCACCCTTCGACGGACTCAGGGTAAACTCCGAGCACGAAGAACAGAAGGGCCAAAGGCATGAGACGGCGGCGAGTTTCCTCGCTTAGCAGGCGGATCGGGCAGAAGGCAAAAAGCACTTTACATATCATAATCACTATGATATATTAAGAGGCAATGAAAGGAGAGGCCATGAAAGCTACCAAGAACCGCCGAGAGATTCGAAAAAGCCCGCCTTCGCCCGCCGACGCGTCGGGTGGGGGCGCGGTCACGGAAATTCTGACGATGGAACAAGCCATTGCGTTGCTCCAAACGACGCGTCCGACGTTTTACCGCTGGCTGCGGGCGGGGAAAATCAAGAGCATGAAGGTGGGTCGGCAATGGCGCTTTCAGCGGGAAGACATCGAGCGGTTCATGAAGGGCGAGCAACCGCGGATCGAGCTGACGACCGACATCACACCGCTGCTCAAAGCGCTGAGCGAAGGCTTGGCGCGAACAGGGGTCAAGGAACCCGTACGACCAAATGGCAACCCGGTCGCTCAGGCGGTCAACCTCATGATCCGTCTCGGTGTGGGTCTGCGCGCCACCGACCTGCATGTCGAACCCCAGCATGACGGACAGCGCATTCAGGTCCACTTTCGGTATCGCGTGGACAGCGTGCTGCACACGGTGGCCACCGGCGATATCCGCCTGTTGGCGGCGATCGTTGAACAATGGAAGCAGATGGCCGGTTGCGATCCCCAGGAGAAGCGCGTGCCACAAGACGGGTCGGTCCGGATGGATGTGGGCAAGGAGACAATGGACCTGCGGGTGTTTTTCCTCCCGAGCTATCTGGGAGAAACTGTGTCGGTTCGTTTTCTGCATGGAGGGCCGGAGATCCCGTTCAATCTCGCCCGGCTCGAATACGGGCCACGTGGAAGCCAGAAGCTGGAGCACTGGCTCACGGCGCCGTCAGGTGTGATCGTCATCACCGGCCCGACGGGTTGCGGCAAGACGACGGTTATGTACTCCTGCCTGAATCGTGTGGTCGGCCCAAAAGTCAGGGTGGTGAGCATCGAGGATCCGGTGGAATTGGTGTTGGCGGGAGTTACGCAGGTGGAGGTTAATCCGAAGGCGGACTTCGGTTTTGCGCGGGCGATCCGGTCGGTCTTACGGGCAGATCCCGACGTAGTGTTTGTGGGCGAGGTTCGTGACATTGAGACACTGCAAATGACTTTGCAAGTGGCGTTGACCGGCCACCTGGTGCTGACCACCCTGCACACGGATGACGCGGTGACGGCGTTGACGCGGATGGTGAATATCGGTGCCGCGCCGTTTGTGGTGGCGGATGCGACCAAGCTGATCATTGCCCAACGGCTGATTCGCAAGCTGTGCACGCATTGTAGCGTGGCGGCGCAACCGCCGGCGGAGCAGGTCAGCCGGGCACTCGAAGTGGCCCGGGCCGGCGGAATCGATTTGGCGCCGATGCCGCATGCGTTCCGCAAGGCGGTCGGCTGCCCGAAGTGCGGCCAGACGGGCTATCACGGGCGGACGTTGATTGCCGAGATGCTGGAGGTCACGCCCGAGATCGGCGCGGCCCTGCGGCGGGGCGCGTCCGTGGATGAGTTGCGCACGATCGCCGTCGGGCAAGGGATGACGACGATGGCGGCGGATGGCATCGGCAAGGCAATCGCGGGTGTGACGACACTGGACGAAGTGTTTGGTGTTCTGGCGTTGCGGTGAGGCGTCAACCAATCGTCTGGTTGAGGTAGAAGGCCGGCTTCACGACTCTTCGACGGGTTCGACTCCGCTCACCACAGGCAAGCTCAGGGTAGACCCTTCGACGTTGTTCAGGGTAAACAGGACAGGCAGGCGAGGAGCTTGTTGGCAAATGGATCGATGAGTGGGCCTGACCCGAATTCCCTTCGTCCGGCCGCGGGTCAGTGACGGCCTCCAGCGGCGAACTCAGGCCGCATGCGAGCCGTCGCAGAAGGGCTTGTTCTCTGACTTGCCGCATCGGCACAAGGTTACGCGATTCCGAATCTCATACGTCTTGCCGTCGGCGGACACCACCGGGATGCCTCCGCGCACCCAAATTGGGCCGCTGACCTGCCGGGCCGTGTCCTCGATGAGTCCGAGGGAGGGTTCATACTTGGGCTCGATGGGTTTGCCTGTTTTACGATCCCAGGCCACCAACCGTCCGGCGGGACAGTGGCCCGCTTCGTGTTTTACCAGTTGCTGGGCCTCGGGCTTGTCGGTCTCCTTGACCAGGTTCCAGACCCTGCCGTTCGGATCGCAGAACCGGGCGAACGCGCAGAGGTTTTCCTGGTCGGTGAGCAGCATCGTGGGGCCTTCGATGGTCTCGACCTGTTCCAGATACGGCTGATGGCTGGCCGTTTCCGTGCCGTCGAATCGGGCCGTCTTGTGGGTGCCATCGCAGAAGGGTTTGTTGGCCGACTGGCCGCAGCGGCAGAGGGCACATTGCGATTGGGCCGGGTACTTCTTTCCTTCCCGGTACTCGAGTGATTCGCCCTCGGCATTGGTGACGATCCACTGCTCGCTCAGTGGTAAACTTCCGCTGGCGAGATACGGGCCGTCCTTGGTGACTTGAATCTTCACATCGGGTTGCGCGCTCTTTTTCATGGCGATTTAACAGATGATAGCACGTCTGCTGGATTTGTCACGGGCCTGCGAAGACAGGTTAGCCGCAGGGAAGGCGGGCAGGGGAAGGGCGAGCCACAGATTGCCGCGAAGGCAAGGAGGCGGCGTCTCGTCCGACTCGGCTCACACGGATGTACGCGGATGGGGAAGGGCGATAGCGGACGGGATGGCGGTCCGCCTTCGCGGAGCCCCGATCTCGGAATCGGGGTAAAGCTTCGGCGGGACAAGGGAGCTTGTTTGCAGATGGACGAGTGATTGGGGCTGAGCCCGGTCGACGCTCGTGTGGGTTGAGTCGTCGAATCGTTGATACCCAGTAGCACCAGGCGTCGAGGCACGCGCGATACATTGTAGTACAATGTATCATGAGAGGGTGGGGCACCACGTGATGGCCAAAAGAGTTTGGCCCAAACGTGGCCTTCGGGGCGGGCGAGTTGGGATCCGGGGAAGAGAGCGTTCAGTGTCAGGGGCTGGGCGGGGAGGTTGACCCCAATTCCTTCGGCTCAGGTCAGGGGTTGCCAAATCTCGCCCGAAGAAATGTGAGTTGACCTCAATCGGAAACGGGGGTAAAGAATGTTCGCTTTGAAATTCGCTCGCTTGAATTGCTAGCGCCCGGCAAGCAGGGAGGAAAGAAATGCCATTTCTCCTGACTTCTGTAGTGGACGGTGCCAAACGGGCACACGTTGAGTCTTGGCTGGATGATCTGGATTCCGGTGCGGAGAGAGAGAGGATAGTCGGGCATAATTGGAGAACAGATCCGAACGTTCCAGCCCCATCAGCAGTTGCCTTTGCTGACGAACTGTATACGAAATGGGCCGCCGGTGGCGCCAACTCCATGCTTGTCGTGAGGGACATTGTCGAGGATCATCACATGTGTCCCCTCGCCACAGCTGTGGCCGACCCTGATATTTCACTCTCTCGGGTTACCACGTTTTCGAATCTTGACCGAAGGCATCTCAATTTCATGGGGTCTACAACGGGAGGCGTGAGCGAAGACAACTTGCAGGATTTTCTGTCTGATTTCTCGTCCGCTGATCTGTTGGGTCTAATACGCGGGCCTCAGCCATTTGCATGGTGTACTTCAACCGGGGATATTGCGCCCCTGACAAGTGCCGACGACGTGCGTGATCAATTGGGACTAGCACATTACGGTCTTGCTCCGGCCGGCGCTGACCCCGTGAGTCGATTTATGGAAGAGGCACTGGTGGAACTCGTGTACGACTCTACTGCGCCTCCGTCCGTGCATCTTCCCACTGTGTTCGAAGCGTTGGATGGGGCCGCGTTCCTCCCATCAGTTGCCGGTTCGCCATGTGGACGAACGATGAATTTGAATACCGGTCTCCCCGCAGCGTCCGAGTATGTGCACCCGGAGTTTCCGGCGAGCGGTATTCGCACACCCATTCGTTACCGTGGACGGTTGGCTAATAATCCCTCAGAGAACTGGGTTGCGGTTCGGCTCGCTTCGATTTAGATTGCAAATATGCCTGAAGAAAAACTATCTCCTTTGAACGAGACGCCCTCCGGGGGCCTGTCTGCAAATCTTCTTGGGTTACCGGCTGGAGAATTGAGGGAGTACGTGCACAGAAGGCTGGCCGGCGGGAATGTACCCCCTAGTCTAGACTCGAAGGCCGGCGAGGAGCCCGAGGATGTGCTGATCAGGCTGTACCACGAGGGTGGCACGGAGTTCAAGTCAGCGCTTGCGAACATAATGGCCGAGATTTGTTGGAGGGCCCAACGGGAGCACGTTCCGAATGACTTTTTCTCACGACTTTTGCATATGGTTGAGAAGATCAAACCGCTTGCGGTACGACCGTACCTCTTAGCCATCTTGGACAGCGCGGACCCCTATTTCCGGGAGACAAAAGGGATTTACAAGCGTGATTTACTCTTACATGTTATGGTCGCCTTGCAATCGCTGCCGCAGCACCGGACGTCAGTCGTTCTCTGGGAGAACTACTTGGACGATCCGGCATATACTGTCCCTGCGTTTACCGGTCTGATTAACGAAGCCGCTCATCAAGGTGTGGAATTTTTGCTTGGGCCTTTCCAGCGATTCCTACTCACGGCTTACACTCATTCAAATGAAATCAACATTCGGCCCTCCCTGATCCACCTCGTGCATAGGTTCCCGAACGAGGACGTTGTCCGTCGGCTGTTTCAAGAATGCCGCTCCGCACCAAGAAAGGTTCGCGAGTATTTATTGAGCGTCTTCATGGGCATACCGTCCACGGCGCGGGTAGCCGCTGCTTCAAGAAGTATTTTACTGCCAGAGGCTCATGACATCCAGGTTCGACGGGTTTCCCACAAGGCGGCTGGTGATGAGTACCAACGGATTCAGGAAATGACGAGCTGCATGGTCGGGACCCGCTTCTAGTGAAAATCGTCACCTTCTACTCTTTTAGAGGCGGGGTTGGCCGCTCTCTCTCCGTGGCCAACGTCGGCCACAATCTAGTTGAAACTCGTGAGCGGCGCGTTCTGCTCGTCGATTTTGACCTGGAGGCTCCTGGGCTGTCCTTCATGCCCTTCCTATCACCCGAGAAGAAAGCGAAGAGTGGTGGCATATTCGAATTCATGTTGGCGTTTCAGAAGGGAAGGAACCCGGATATTGCTAATTACGTTTCGCCTCTACGGGAGTACCAGAACCACCTCTTTTTGATGAAGTCGGGGAACATGCAGAAGGGCTATTCTGTGGGCGAGCTCAACGTCAAACGTCTTCTTAAATCAACCCGGCAAAGACCGAACTTTGCTCAGTACTTTCGGAAGCAGGCTGAGTCTCTGGGTTACCACTACGTGCTATTGGACTCGCGTACAGGGCTAACGGAAATAGGTGGTATGTGCACGGTGGCACTCGCGGACTTGGTAGTAATACTGACCGGGCTAAATCGCCAGAACCTGGAGGGCACGAAGTGGGTTCTTAGGAACATTCAAGCGCGAGGTGCTGACCCCAATCGTTCGCTTGTTGTTTTTTCGCACGTTCCGGATTCTGAGGAAGAGCTTAAGCGCCGAAGAATGCGCGAAGCATTGAACGACCTCGGGCTCAAGGGAGGTCAGGCATCCACTAGCTTGTCTTACCATCCTCGCGTTTCGCTAGAAGAGGAGCTTTTCGTAAAGGACTGGCCTGAGACTCGGCTGGCGGAAAGCTACGTGCGGCTAGCAAAGGAAATCTGCTCTCGAAATGATGAGGATATCGATAAGCTTACCGCGAGAATCCGCGGGGCTGAGTATGGTCCACCAAGGAAAACGGAGGAGACATTAAGGCAGGTCGCAGAAACCGCGGACTCGCTTTACCCGGAGAGTCCGACCCTGCATCGGGCTTTGGGGGTCGTCTACTTTGCCAGGAAGCTGGATATTGACGCACAGAGGCATTTGAGCCTCTATTTGCGTAAGAGCCCCGGATTGCATCCCGTGGAGCAGTCGTTATTACTGACCTGCCTATATAGGCAGAACAAGGTGGGTGAGCTGGAGGCCGAGTTCAGGAGGGCTGTCGATCTGGCGAGGAAATCGGACGCCGGTGTGCGTTCTGAAATGGTTGAGAGACTCGCGATCTTAGACCGCGCGTACATTCAAAGCAGACCGAAGGCCCGCAGAAAAGTGGCGGTGTGGTTGCGTGGTGAAGCAGAAATGCTTAAGTTAATGTTGCGGACCAAGCAATCAAACGAGAGGATGGCCAGGCTTTTGGACGGTCTCTCCGGAACCGAGGTGTATTTGCACTACGTTGATCCAAATACGAGGTACTTGGATGCGGCATTGGAGCACGCGAGAGAGTCACTGAGGTTGGGAAACGAGTCCGCAACTTACAATTTAGCATGTGCGTACGCTCTAAAGGGACAGCGAGTCGAAGCCCTTCGGGAGCTTCAGCGCACTCCTCCGCGTACGCTGATCACTGTTGCGCCAGACAAAGACCGTGACTGGGAGATGTACTGGTCTGATCCAGAGTTTCGAAAGATACTTCGGACCGCGAAGAGGGATGCCCTGCCACGGAGGAGGAGATGAGTGGCGTTGACCCGCTCCCTTGAAGCTTGGCGATTTGTCTGGTGGGTCTTAGCTGGTGATCTGGCGCGAGGTAGGAGCGCTCCTTTGCTTCGGTTGCGCCGACAGCGCACACACTCGGCGCGTATTACCTTCGTTCTGGCCCCCGTGCGTTGCCAAAACCGGCTGAATTGCGACCTGGGCATCCACCTTCGCCGAGCCCCGACCTCGGAATCGGGGTAAAGCTTCCGCCGTCGCTCTGCGAGCTATGGCGGACAAGATGGCGGGTGGGGCCACGTGATGGCCGAAAGGTTCGGCCAAACCACGCCCACGGCGGGCAAGCGTGGGCTGCGCCGGGGGTGCTGGTAAAGGGATAAGGCCAGGTATCGCTAGCGGATGGATTTTGCTGGATGGGGGGTGGGAGATGTGGTAGCATCGGGGAAGTTCTTTGATATAGAGAAGTAGCCAGTAGCCAAGTAGCCGAGTAGCCAAGGAGGCGGGCAATCCGCCTGCGGCCACAAGGGAAGAGGGGGGGCGAAAGGGGTAAAATTACCAAACGAACCCAATTTCGTTCAGGCCGGCGTGGAAATCTGCCAATGGGAAAGCCAAAAACGAAGCCAATTGCGGCGGGTCCGCGGTCGGCACCCGCGGCTACAGGGGGGATAGGGCTGCAGAAATGTTAAACCTGCAAAACGAAGCCAAAAATGGCTTTGTTCGTGGGGTCTGGAGGCGTTTCGGAGGCTGTTTGGGAGCGAAAACGGCAGCCCCTGCGCTTCACCCTTCGACGCTGCTCAGGGCAGGCAGAAGCGGAGCTACAACGGGGGAGCGGCGCGATACCTACACGACAGGCATCGCGCCCTACAAAGCGGATCGGGCGGGCAAGCCTTGGCCCCTCCTTTTACCGTGCTTTCAGGGAGACATTCGAGATTTCTTCCCAAATGTTGCCGCCGTGTTTTTCGGTGAGGATGACGGACATGGTGACCACGTCGCCCGAGTCGACATCGCTCAATTGTTCCGCGAGCCGGTCCATCGAGGTGATATGTTCCCCGCCGATGTACGTGATGACGATCCGGGGAACGAACCCCACTGCTTCAGCGGGGCTGCCCCGCTGGACACGGGCGACCAACAGGCCTCGCGTGGAGGACAGACCCATGCCCTCCGCCGCATCCGCCGTGAGCGGCTGCACCTGCAAGCCGAACTTCTGGAGCATGAGGTCCGCCGCCGCCAGTTTGGGGAGAGCGGCGAGCGTGACCGAATACGGCGCTGGCTTGCCGCCGCGTTCGACATCGAACTGGACGGTATCACCGGCTTTCTTATGAAGGAGCATCCGTTGCAAACTCAACACGTTGCCGAAGCTCTGTCCATCGACGGTGAGAATCCTGTCGTCCTTTTGTGCCCCCGCCTTCGCGGCCGGGCTGTCCGGTTTCACGTCGGACACGACAATCGATCCGCGGGCGTGTTCGAACCGCAGGCCGAGCCAGACCCGCGCGCGCTTCTCGGGAGAGAACCACGCCGCCAGAAGGTTCGCCACGCGCGATGCCGGAATCGCGAAGCCGATGCCGTTCGCCTCTTGCAGGAGAGCCATGTTGATGCCGACGAGTTGGCCGCGGGTGTTGATCAGCGGCCCGCCGGAATTACCGGGATTGATCGCCGCGTCCGTCTGCAACACATCCGTGAACTGCGGGTTGTCGAACGGCCAACTGCGATTTTTGGCGCTGATGACCCCGCGGGTGACGGTATGATCAAACCCGAAGGGATTGCCGATGGCCACCACCGTCTCGCCGAGCATCGTCTCGCCTTCGCCGGCAATGTCGACGGCGGTGAGCGGCTTTTTCGGCTCAATCTTGAGCAAGGCCAGGTCGTTCTTTTCGTCACCGCTCACGTACTGGGCATCCAACTTCGTCCCATCGGAAAGCACCACGGTGATCTTGCTGGCGAGCCGGACAACGTGCCAATTCGTGATGATCCAGCCGTCTTCATCCACGATCACGCCGGAGCCGAGGCTTTGCACGCCTTCGGTGCGGGGTTGCGGCGGTTGACCGAAGAACTGGCGGTAGAAATCGGCAAACGGGTCGTTAAACCTGCGCTCGACGATACGTTCGGTGCTGATGTTGACCACCGCGGGAAGAACTTTCTGGACGGCCATCACCACCGGGTCGCGGGTGGGATCGGACACGGACTCGTCGGCGGGCGGTGCCGCGATGGCCGCGAGAGGGGGAACCAGCAGCAACAACAGCCAGGTAGAAAATCCAGTTCGCATTTTCATTTAGCCGGAGTATATTCCAGCATTGTTCGGCGAGGCAAGCGATGGCACTGACCCGTTACGGCGAACTACGCAATGAACTCATGCGTCGGAGTTTTCCGAATATCTTTGCGCCCGCCGTCCTCCGCGATGCCGACAGCAATTACGTCCCGATCCCCGTCAGCGAACGGCTCGTGCAATGCATCTGGTACGACCAGCGCCTGACCCCCGGCGCGTTGCAGACGACGGATGGCCGTGGCGTCCGCGTGGTGTTCCAGGGCTGGTGGAACCTGGAGGCCGGCCCCGATTTTCGGCATGCGACCCTGCAGATCGGCGATGAGGTTGAGCGCACGGGCGACGTCGAGATCCATCTGCGGGCGGAGGATTGGGACCATCACGGCCACGAACGCGATGGCCAGTTCAACGACGTGATCCTGCACGTCGTGTTGTGGGAAGCGGGCAGCCGCCACATCCCGCGGACCCGCGCGGGCCAGATCATCCCGCAACTGGTCATTCAGCATCGGTTGGACAGTCCGCTGGAGCAACTCTACGACGAGATGGATCTCGACTCGTATCCGCACAACGTTGGCAACCATCACGGTCAATGTGCCCAGGTGTTGCAAGCGCTGCCTCTTCCATCGCTCGCCGCGCTGCTCGATACGGCTGGCGAAGAACGGTTCGCGGCCAAAGTGCGCCGGTTCCTGCGCTGGATTCACCGGGTCGGTCCCGAGCAGGCGTTTTACGAGGGCTGGATGGAAGCGCTGGGGTACAAAGCCAACAAGGCGGCGTTTCGCACGCTCGCCCAGCGCGTCCCGATGTCCGAGATCAACGACCACCGGTCGCATCTCGGGCCGATGCTGTTCGGGGTCGCCAATTTTCTTCCGACGGGCGCGCCGGCGACGCGAAACACCGCCGCGGCCGCCTATGTGAGACGGCTCTGGAACGCGTGGTGGAAATTGCGGCCGGATTTGGAAGACCGCATCCTTCCATCCGGCGCGTGGCGATTTCACGGCGTGCGTCCCGCCAATCATCCGCACCGACGGCTCGGCGCCGCCGTCGCGGTGTTGAAGAAGCACCCGAAGTTGATGGAGAAAGTCGTCGGGGCGGTCGAGAGCGGCGGCGACCCGTCCGCGTTTTTTTCCGAGATTCGCGATGATTACTGGAGCCGCCATTTCTCGTTGGGCGGCAAGACGCAGTCGCGGGCGAGCGAGTTGATCGGCCTCAGCCGCGCGCAGGAAATCGTGGCTAATATCGTGCTGCCGTTCGTTGCGGCATACGCAGAACACAATGGCGACGCCAAGCTGTACGAGGCCGCGAAAGCCAGTTATTCACGACTGCCCGCCGCCCCGTCCAACAGCATCCTTCGCCTGGCCGCGAGCCAATTGTTCGAGAACTCGCCGCTGACGCGCCGTTCCATCAAGACGATGCGCCAACAACAGGGCCTGATGCAGATTTTTCACGACTTTTGCGTGAACGACAAGTCCGGTTGCCGCCACTGCCAATTCCCGGATCTGGTGCGTCATTGGGTTTCGGTTTCACTATGAGAACCGGGACGGCAGGCTCAGTGTGGAGAGTGGCCGCGCGACCGCAGCCAGGTCACGATGACCCGCAACAGTCCATCCCGTTTCGGGCCGCCTCGCGTATCGCCCGGCTTTGCGACGTGCACCGCCGAGAACAATTCGCGATCCAACGCCTCCGCCGTGCTGGCCACTTCGGCCAGCGACGTGAACTGTTTGCGACCTTCCGCGCCGAGCATTCCTTCGACAAACTCGCTGACGGGCTTGGAGACCGGCCCGATGTCGTTGGTGAGCGTGGCCACCATCACCGCCAGGTTTACGACGTCCTCTTGCGCCGACGGGCTGGCGGGCATTTCGGCGGGAGCAACGTTGATGAGTTTGACCGTGCCATCCGTGGCGGTGAGGACGTTCTTGTCGGCGGGCGGTTGGTGCGGAACATTGCGTTGCCAGAGAAAGTCCAGCGCGCGCGCCACGCCCGCAATGGCCTGCAACAGCCGGTGTTCGTTCACTTCGTCACCCTGGCGCAAGAACCGCGCAAGCGGCGGCCCGTCCATATATTCCATGGCGCAAAAGTAGGTTCCGTTGGATTGCCCGGCTTCGTACACCGTGACGAGATGCGGATGCATCAGGGAGGCATCCGCGCGCGTTTCTTCCAAGAAATGCTCGGTCTTGCCGGGCAGGGCCGCAATCCCCGGCGACAGAACCCGCACCGCAACCGTCCGGTCCATCGTCGTCTGAAACGCGCGGTACACCT